>NZ_JBTJEL010000033.1:0-524555 GCF_054504345.1 Halosimplex yunnanense
CACGCACGGCATCGACGAAGCTCCCACTCTCACCGCCCCAGGCGGTGACGTTGTCATCGCCTTCGGCGCTGAAGATGTGGTCGCGCTCGCCCGTGCCGGACATGTACGTGTTCCACTCGACGACGACCTCGCCGTCGCCGTCCTCGTCGGCAACCGTCACGTTCGTCACGTAGTTCGTCTCGCTCAGGGTCCCGATCGACACGGTCGCCTGGGCGCCCTCTTCGCTGTCGTCCAGATTAACCGGAATCTCAACGACGTCACCGCGCTCCTCCTCGAAGACGCCGCCGCCGAACGAGGCGGAGTCGGCGCTCGGGAAGGAGTCAACGGAGAACTCACCGGCGGAGACTTCGGCGCCGGTCAGGACGTCCGTCACGGTGACCTCGTAGTCACCAGCGTCGAGGTCCGTTCCGTAGTTGAAGGTCTCCTCGAACTCGCCGCGGTTGTTCCAGGAGATCCGCTCGTACTGCGTCGAGTTACCTTCGACCGTAATCGCGACGGGCTGGCCGCCACGGATGGAGTCACCACTGACGGTGATCTCCGCGTCTTCGTTGTGCTCGAACATCGTGCCGTCCTCGTCGAGCGAGGCCGACATGCGGAGCGACGTGACGTTGAAGTACTTCGAGACGGTGTTGGTACCGGTCTCCTCGAAGATCAGTCGGTACGTCGAACCGGACTCGAGGTCCTCGCTGTTGAAGATGATCGAGTTACTGTACTGACCGGTCGAACCGTCGAGGACGATCTCGCCGGTTTCGACGTTACGGAGGAGAATCTCCGTGTCGTCGTCCTGTGCCAGGAAGCTAATGGCAGTGCCCTGGTAGATACGAGCGGCGTCGCTACGGTTGAGGTTGCCGGTGCTCTGAGAGAGCTCGTAGGCCGCCGTCTCGACCGTAACGTTGCCGATCTCGACACCGGACTCGACGGAGCCGGAGATCTCGGAGTAGATCGACGAGCCGTTACCGACGTCGACCTTGACCTCGTCGGCCGGGTTCAGGTCGCCCCAGGTGCTGTCACCCTGAAGGACGACAGTACTCGGGTTGTCGTAGGTGACGTCCCCGTTGCTGAGGGACTCAACGTTGTCGTTCTCGCTGATGTACGTCCCGTTGGTGGTACCGTTGTACTCGACGAAGTCGCCGGTACCAGCCTGTCGAACGTACACGTTGAAGTTCGAGGCGTTGAGGTCGTCACCGTTTTCCTGCACGACACTTTGGTTGAAATTCAGTACGACGTCACCGTCCCCGTTCTGCCGCTCCTGTGCGTCGGAGAGGCCGGGGTCCGTGTTGGCCGCAGCGGCTGTTCCTGCGAATGCGATGGTGCCCGCGAAGACGGACGTAACCATCAGCAGCGTCAGGAAGAGGCTGCGAAGTTTGTCGTTAGTTCCTGTCATAGTTTGTTTGAACTTCTGTCAGCGGCCACAGCAGCTTTCCAACCACGCGGACACGCGACCGAGAGTCGGCCGCGCCGAACCAGCAGTGGTGTACTCAGTACTGCAGCCATGGGTAGGGGTACGGTATGAACCAGCGTCGGATGTTATAAATGCTTTGTGGTCACGGCACCGGGAGGAATCCCCCGTATAACCTCCAGATCGCCCCGTAGAATGCGTGTGTGACACGTTCCCTCACCTCCAGAGATGTGTCAGACGCCTGTCTCACGCAGGGCATACAGACAGGGGGATTAAGTGTCAGAACACTCCGGTAAGACCAGGCTACCGGGCCGATATCGCTCGTCTCACGTACTCGCCGTATTGCCTCGCGGCGAGACCACCCCGATCCGCTGACAGTATCCGAGTTGTGATGCCGCACTCGTCGCTCGCGGACTCAGCGAAACCTACTTCGACGAAACAGTGAGAAAGTGCCCACTCCGTTGCGGTCGAGCGGCAACCAACCTATGACGTGACGATCTCGACTTCGTGACCGTCGGGATCCTTGGTGAACGCGTAGTTGTTGTCGCAGCTCTCGGGGTCGCGGTAATCTTCTGTCTCGCGGGTCAGCAGGGTGTCCCACGCGTCGTCGAGGTCGTCGACGCGAACGGCCAAGTGGCCCCACGCGTCCCCGAGTTCGTACGAGCGACCGTCGTAGTTGTACGTGAGTTCGACGGCCATCGCTTCCTCGGCGGCGTCCTCGGGCTTGACGAAGTAGTTGGCGAAGGTGTCGGCCTCCCAGCGGCCGGTGTGTTCGTACTCGAACTTGCGGGTCCACCAGCCGAGGTGCTCGTCGGCGTCCTCGACGCGGACCATCGTGTGGTCGATGCTCCAGCGGGCGCCGAAGTCCCGTTCGACGATCTCGATCTCGTGGCCGTCGGGGTCCTTGACGAAGGCGTAGCCAGGGTTGTCCTCCGGTCGGCGGTAGTCCTCGACGCCCTCGTCCATCAGTTCGTAGTAGGCGTCGTGCACGTCCTCGACGCGGACGGCGATGTGTCCCCAGCCGTCACCCATGGTGTACGACCTGCCGTCGTGATTGTACGTGAGTTCCAGCAGCGCGCCCTCCTCGTGGACGTCTTCCGGACCGAGGAAGACGTTGGTGAAGGTCTCGGCCTCCCAGCGGCCCTTCTCCTCGTAGCCGAGGTGTGTCTGGTACCACTCGAGCGATTCGTCAAGATCCTCGACGCGCATCATCACGTGGTCGAGCGTTCCGTCCATACGCGTTTGCTGGGTAGCCAGTTCGAAAAGGGTACCGAACGCGGCAGTCAGGGGCGGCTCGTCCACGCCGCGGCGCCGAGCGCGAGCGCTCCCAGCGGGACGGCGACGGTCCCCGCACGCGTGGACGAAAACCCGACGGCAGCATAGCACACGTCGAACGCCGCGAGGGCGAACAGCCCAGTCGTGACGCGCCGGTCTTCCCGATCGATGCGAGCGAGGAAGGCGCTCGCCGCTCCCGTTCCGTAGAGCAGCGTCGCGGTCGGCCAGGCGAGGAGTGCCGACGGGATGTCGCGGGTGTAGACGAAAACGTAGTGGTAGACGGAAGTCACCGTCAGCGTCTCGGGCGCGACGAGCGCGACGGAGAAGGTCAGACTGACGCCCCCGTCGTAGGGGATCACCAGCCAGGGCACGATTCCGGCCGCGAGGATAACGAGAGGTCGTCGAGCAGTGAGCTGGGACGTTTCGCGTGCGCGCCCGCGAGTCATCGAGTCGTTAGGATGCGAAGCACGTCCTCGTCGGCGAGTTCGTGGTCCATCCCGACCTGTTGCTCGTCGTGTTGCGCGCTCGGGCCGGAGACGCGGGCGAACCGGAACCGGTCCTCGAACTCGCCGCCGAGCTTCGCGCAGGCGTCTTCGATGGTGGCGCCTTCCCGGAGGACCAGCGGCTCGTCGTAGTCGACGCCGCGGCCGGGCTTGTCCATGTAGACCCGGATAAGGCCGAGTTCCTCCCAGATGGCCTGTTTGAGCGCGTCGAGGCCCTTCTGTTCCGCGGCGCTGATGAACACCGACTCCTCGGGGTCGATGTCGTGGTCGCGGAGTTGCTCGTGGACCGTATCGAGGTAGTCGGGCTCGATGAGGTCGGCCTTGTTGACGGTCACGAGCGAGGGAAGATACTCGCGATTGTCGAGCACGCCATCGAGGAGGCGGTCGATGTCGACCTGCTCGCCGATGTTCACGTCGGCGTTGACGTACCCGCGCTCGCGGAGGACGCTCTTGATCGTCTCCTCGTCCAGATTCAGGTCGGCGCTGGAGGTGACGTGGATCCCGTCTTTGTGTTTCTTCCGCACGGTGACCCGCGGGGGTTCGGTGTCGAGGCGGACCTTGTTGTTGTACAGCTCCTCGCGCAGGCGTGCGTACTGGTCGATCTCGAACACCGAGAGCACGAACACGACGAGGTCGGCGGTCCGGACGACCGAGAGGACGGCCTGGCCGCCACCGCGGCCCTCGGCAGCGCCCTCGATGAGCCCGGGGACGTCCAGCATCTGGATGTTCGCGCCGTTGTACTGGAGCATCCCGGGGTTGACGTCGAGCGTGGTGAACTCGTAGGAGCCAACCTCGCTTTCGGCGTTGGTGAGGGCGTTGAGGAGCGTGGACTTACCGACGCTGGGGAACCCGACGAGGGCGACGGTGGCGTCACCGGTCTTCTCGACGGCGTACCCCGAGCCGCCGCCGGCCGAGGACTGGTTCTCCAGCTTCTCCTTTTTCTCCGCGAGCTTCGCTTTCAGCCGGCCGATGTGACTCTCGGTCGACTTGTTGTAGGGCGTGTTCGCGATCTCCTCTTCGATCTCGCGGATCTCCTCTTCGAGCCCCATCACCTGTGAATCGGCAAGCGGTACCGAAAAAGGTGTTCTTCCGAAGCGGGTCGCGTCCGGCCCGGTCGTGTCTCCGGGACGGGATTTCGCGGACGAATGAACGGCTTCGATACACTAATACGAGGAGAGCCAGCAGGATCGATCATGGCTGACCCGGCGCGGCTCCGTGACAGCACGGAGATCCTCCTCCCGGCGGACGCGGTCGACGGACTAGAGGACGACCTCGAACGGCGGTTCACACTGACGATCCGGGAAGAGGAGTGTCGGGTGCGGATCATCGGCAGCCCCGTCGAGATCAAAGACGCGAGCGACTTTCTGGCTCGCAACGGGATCTCGGTCGCCTGAACCGGGGCCCGGCGGAGGTTTCGATTCTCCAGCGCGCCGCTTACCGAGCGCTGGCTCCCGACCGGATCGCGCCCGCGAGGAGCGGCTGCATCAGTCCGACCAGCGGTGCTCGCTCGTCGTCGGTCCAGACGGCGCTGTGCCGGTCGACGCCGGGCAGATCCGTCTCGTGGTCCGAGCTGACGAGTAGTTCGCTCCCGTCGGCCATGAGGATCGAGCTGATTTCGCCAGCCCGGATGGGGTGGTCTTCCCACCAGGTCCACGTCTCGACGACCGTCGCGTGGGGCGCGGCCTCGGCGACAGCCTCCCGGATCGATTCGCTCGGGGAGCCGACGGTGATCGAGACGTCCCGGCCGTCGGCCTTCGACAGGGATTCGCGAAGTTCCTCCGTGAGGAGTCCCTCGACGGCAACGACGAGGAGCAACTCCTCGGTAGCGTCGTCGGCGAGCGCGACGAGTCGGTCGCTGACGGCGTCGTCGCCTTCGACGACCCAGATCCCCGCACGCTCGTCGCGGGGTTCGGGCGCCCGGAGGCGGGGGAGGAGGCCCTCGAGGCGGTCGAGTCGCTCGCCGTAGTCGCGGCGGATGGTCTCGACGGCGTCGCGCGGCTCCGGGGCCCGAAAGCGACGGGGCTGGGAGTCCTGCACGTCGGCGAGCCCGCGCTCCTGCAGGGACTCGACGCTGTCGTAGACGCGCGGCCGGGGCACGTCGGCAACTTCGGCGAGTTCCCGGGCGGTGCCGTGGCCGATGCGGGTGAGCGCGACGAAGCATTTGGCCTCGTAGGCGGTCAACCCGAACGTCTCCAGCAGCGCCGTCGTCTCGGCGACGAGGTCGTCGTCGCCCGGACCGGCTGACTCGTCGGTCGACATGGATTCAGGTGATCGCTCAGCGAACCTTACACGGTCGGGGTCATAACAGTGGTCGTTCACGGCGGGTGGCGACTCACGGCGGTGAGTCGTTCACGGACGGTAGTCGTTCGGAGCGGCCCCACGCCGCTGTGGGAGTTGCCACGGCGATCGCCTCACGCGGGCCGCTCGTGTGCGTCCAGCAACTCGGTGTAGCGGTCCCGGATCGTCACCGCCGAGACGTCGGCGACGTCGGCGACCTCGTGTTGAGTCACGTCGACGTTCGTCAGCCGCCCGGCCGCGTAGATCGCCGCCGCGGCGAGGCCCACCGGGTTCTTCCCGGAGTGGACCGCCTCGCGCTTGCCGGCTTCGAGCAGTTCGACCGCCCGCTGCTCGGTCTCCTCGGGCAAGCCGAGGTCGGAAGTCAGCCGGGGGACGTACTTGGCGGGGTCGGTCGGCTCCATCGCCAGTTCGAGTTCGCGAGCGATGTACCGATACGCGCGCGCGAACTCCTTCCGCTCAACCCGGCTGACGCCCTCCAGTTCGTCGAGCGTCCGCGGGACGCCCGCCTGTCGGGCGCCGGCGTACAGCGACCCGGTGGCCATCGCCTCGATGGAGCGGCCGGGGAGCAACTCCTCGTCGAGCGCGCGGCGGTAGATGACGCTCGCCGTCTCGCGGGCGTCCTTCGGAACGGCCAGCGCCGAGGCCATCCGGTCGATCTCGCCGAGCGCCTGCTTAAGGTTGCGGTCCTTGGCGTCCTGCGACCGGAACCGCTCGTCCCAGGTGCGCAGCCGGGACATCTGTTCGCGCTTTTTCGCCGAGAGGGCCTGTCCGTGAGCGTCCTTGTTCTGCCAGTCGATCACGGAGGAGAGGCCCTTGTCGTGGAGCATCTCTGTCGTCGGCGAGCCGACGCGGCTCTTCTCCGCCTTGTCGCGGGCGTCGAACGACCGCCACTCGGGACCGCGGTCGACGACGTCCTCCTCGAAGACCACGCCGCAGTCCCGACAGACCGTCTCCCCGCGCTTCTCGTCGGTGATCCCCGCCGCGCCGCACTCGGGACACTCGTTCCGTTCGCGTTCGCCCCCGGTCTCGTCGTGTTCGACTTCGGACTCCTCGCCCTCACGTTCGAATGGCTGGACGTGACGGTCCGTAACTCGCTGGTTCGTGCTTGTCATTGTGGTCCCGGGCCGGTGGCCTGTCTCCACCGACCCGCGTTCTGCATACGCCCCTTAGAATTGAGCACTGAAATAGGTATTGCAGAGTTGTTACAGAAGTAGTTACAGACATTCGGCGACAGCGGGCTCGATTCGTCGGTCGGGGGCTCACTTTCCGGTCGGGAGAGGCTATCACTCGATACCCATCTAGCGCAAGTGCGACCGAAGGACAATGGGTACAGTACCCACATGAGTCGGTGTATCACAGAGCGTCCCGGAAAAGCAATTCTTAAACCCGCCCCGACGGTTTCGTCGTGTATGGCTGGAACTATCGAAGTGCTCGTTCCCGGCGGGCAGGCCAATCCGGGCCCGCCCCTCGGACCGGAACTCGGCCCGACGCCCGTGGACGTGCAGGCAGTCGTCCAGGAGATCAACGACCAGACCGAAGCCTTCGACGGCACGGAAGTCCCCGTCACCATCGAGTACGAGGACGACGGCTCGTTCGAGATCGAGGTCGGCGTCCCGCCGACGGCCGAACTCATCAAGGACGAGGCCGGCTTCGAGACGGGCAGCGGCGAACCGCAGGAGACGTTCGTCGCCGACCTCTCGGCCGAACAGGTCAAGCAGATCGCCGAGCAGAAACACCCGGACCTGCTCGCCTACGACCTGAAGAACGCCGCGAAAGAAGTCGTCGGTACCTGCACCTCGCTGGGCGTCACCATCGAGGGCAACGACCCCCGCGAGTTCAAAGAGCGGATCGACGAGGGCGAGTACGACGACGTCTTCGCCGAGGAAGCGGCGGCGTAAGCCGGCGCTAACGACGGGAAGGGTCGTCAGAGCGAGCTCTGACGGTGTGTTTGCGGACGAGGCCGCGGCCTGAGCCGCGGGCGAGGGCGTAAACGCTCGAAAATCGAGCGCCGCTCGATTTTCGGTGTCTTCGCCGAGGAAGTGGCGCCTAACGAAGCGGACTACAGGCGATAAACGGTCCGACGACTCGGCTTTCTTTCGCGGTTTCCCGATCGGTAGTCACACCTCGGCTGTCACCGAGTGACGGGCTTCCTTCGCTTCGACGGGTTTAAGTTTCGCATCGGCGTCTCCACGGGTGAGACAGGCTTTGCCTGTTTCACTGACCCGTAGGAGCCGTTGGCGTACTACGGAGGTGAACAATGGCAGATCAGGAAATAGAAGACGCAGTAACTCGCGCACTCGAGGACGCCCCTCCCCGAAACTTCGAGGAGACGGTCGACCTCGCGATTAACCTGCGCGACATTGACTTAGACGATCCGTCGAACCGCGTCGACCAGGACGTGGTCCTCCCGTCCGGTACCGGACAGGAGACCAATATCGTCGTGTTCGCGGAGGGCGAGACAGCCCTCCGCGCCGAGGACGTTGCCGAAGAGGTCCTCGACAGCGACGAGTTAGCAGACCTGGGCGACAACGACAACGAGGCCAAAGACCTGGCCGACGAGACCGACTTCTTCCTCGCAGAGGAGTCCCTCATGCAGGACATCGGTCGATACCTCGGGACCGTGCTCGGTCCGCGAGGAAAGATGCCCGACCCGATCGCGCCGGACGACGACGTGGTCGAGATGGTCGAGCGCCTCAAGAACTCAGTGACCATCCGGAGCCGCGACCGGCGCACCTTCCACACCCGCGTCGGCGCCGAGGACATGTCGGCCGAAGAGATCGGCGACAACATCGACGTGATCCTCCGGCGGCTTCACGCGGACCTGGAGAAAGGTCCCCTCAACATCGACTCCATCTACGTGAAGACGACGATGGGGCCGGCAGTGGAGGTCGCCTGATATGAGCGCAGAACGCAAGACCGAGACCATCCCGCAGTGGAAACAGGAGGAGGTCGCCGACGTCGTCGAGATGATCGAATCGTACGACAGCGTCGGCATCGTCGACATCACCGGCATCCCCTCCCGACAGCTCCAGGATATGCGCCGGGACCTGTACGGGACCGCCGAACTGCGCGTCTCGCGCAACACGCTCGTCGAGCGCGCGCTCGAGGAGGTCGACGACGGCCTCGAAGTCCTGACCGACTACGTCTCCGGACAGGTCGGTCTCATCGGCACCAACGACAACCCGTTCGGGCTCTTCCAGCAGCTGGAAGCCTCGAAGACGCCGGCACCGATCAACGCCGGCGAGATCGCCCCGAACGACATCGTCATCCCCGAGGGCGACACCGGCATCGACCCCGGTCCGTTCGTCGGCGACCTCCAGCAGGTCGGCGCGAACGCCCGCATCCAGGAAGGGTCGATTCAGGTCCTCGAGGACTCCACGGTGCTGGAGACCGGCGAGGAGGTTTCGGCGGATCTCGCGAACGTCCTGAACGAACTGGGCATCGAGCCCAAGGAAGTCGGGCTGGACCTGCGCGCCGTCTACGCCGACGGCGTGCTGTTCGAACCCGAGGAGCTCGAACTGGACGTCGAGGAGTACCAGGCGGACATCGAGGCGGCGGCCGCACGCGCCCGCAACCTCTCGATCAACGCCAGTTACCCGACGGCCCAGACCGCTCCGACGCTGCTCCAGACGGCTCGCGGCGACGCCAAGAGCCTCGGGCTCCAGGCCGCCATCGAGAGCCCGGACCTCGCGGACGACCTCGTCTCGAAGGCCGACGCGCAGGTTCGCGCGCTGGCGGCGCAGGTCGACGACCCCGAGGCCCTGCCGGAGGAGCTCCAGGACGTCGACGCACCCGCAGCTGAGGAATCGACTGACGACCAGACCGACACCGAGGAGTCCGCCGACGAGTCCGACGACGAATCCGAGGCCGAGGAGGCCGACGAGGACGATGACGACGACGAAGACGTCGGGGACGCCATGGGAGCCATGTTCTAACAACAATGGAATACGTTTACGCAGCACTCATCCTGAACGAGACCGACGCAGAGATCAACGAAGACAACCTGACCGACGTGCTCGAGGCCGCGGGCGTCGACGTGGAGGAATCCCGCGTCAAGGCGCTCGTCGCGGCGCTCGAAGACGTCGACATCAACGAGGCCGTCGAGCAGGCCGCCGCAGTTCCCGCCGCGACCGGTGGGTCCGCGGGCGGCGCCGCTGGCGGCGAGGCCGACGCGGCCGACGAGGGCGACGACGAGGAAGCCGAGGAAGCCGACGCCGACGAAGGCGGCGACGACGACGACGAGGACGACGAGGCCAGCGGCGAGGGCCTCGGCGAGCTGTTCGGCTAACTCCGGCCAACACCTTCTCCGATTTATTCCACCGGCGAGCCGCTGCACTCGCGAACGAATTGCGGTGCTGCTCACGAACCGTGCGGCCGCAGCCGCGCGGTTTGACGCGCGAGCATTTATGCGTCATCGCGGGGCCACTCCATCTCGATGGACCCTCTCGGCGTCCGCGTCGTCGTCGCACCTCGACAGACGCTGCTGTTCTGCAGCTTTCTGGCCGGCGGCGTCGTGTTGGGGACGATCAGTGGGCTGACCCCGGGGATCCACGCCAACACGTTCGCGCTCCTGCTCGCAGGGATTGCGCCGTCTGTTCCCGGTCCAGTCCGCTTCGTCGGGGCGGCGATGCTGGCTGCCGGGACCGTCCACACGTTCCTCGACGTCGTTCCCGCGCTCGCACTCGGTGTCCCCGACCCCGCGATGGCGAGTTCGGCGTTGCCGGGCCACCGGCTGGTACTCGCGGGCCGCGGCCGGGAGGCGTTGCGACTGTCGGCGCTCGGGAGCGGGGCCGCAGTCGTGCTCGCCGTGCCGCTGGCGATCCCGATGACCCGCGCGATGACCGCCGTCTATCCCACGCTACGGGCGCACCTGCCGTTGCTGTTGGGCGGCGTTGTGGTCGTGCTCGTCCTCACGGAAGCGACGAATGTCGGCCGACTCGGCGCAGCGCTGTCCGTCGGTGCCAGCGGTCTACTTGGGCTGGTAGTGCTGGACCTGCCCGCCGGTGGGCTCGTCGAGTCGGGTGGCATGCTCGCTCCGATCTTCACGGGACTGTTCGGCGCGCCGGTTCTACTCGACGCGCTGACCGGCGAGGGCGTGCCGGAGCAGGACGGCGCGAACGTGAGCACGTCCCGGCGAGCGGTCGCGGGCTTCGCATTGATCGGGACGGTCTCGGGGGCTATCGTCGGGTACGTTCCAGGGGTGTCGAGCGCTATCGCGGCGACGGTCGCCCTGCTGGCTGTCTCGGGCGACGGCCCCCGGGCGTTCGTGGTGACGACCAGCGGCGTGAACACCGCGAACACGATCTTTGCGCTGCTGGCGCTCGTCGCGCTCGGGACGCCCCGGACCGGCGTGATGGTCGCCGTCGAGGACGCCGGCGTTCCGATGGATCTCCCGCTCATGCTCGGAAGCGTGCTCGTCGCTGCTGCGGCCGGCTTCGTGCTCGTGGTGACTCTCGGCGACGGGTACTTGCGGCGGGTCGGGCAGGCCGACTACACCAAGCTCTCTGTTGGCGTGTTGTGCCTCGTGCTGGTCGTGATCGCAGTCTTGACCGGGCCGCTCGGTGTAGGCGTTTTCGGCGTCTCGACGCTCGTCGGGTTGGTGCCCGTGAAGTTCGGTTCGCGTCGCGCGTCGTTGATGGGCGTCTTGCTCGTCCCGCTGATGGTCGGAGCGTAGGATATATGGAGTCGTCACCTGATGAGATGTTGTCTCTGGAGCGACTGACTGTGAGCGACGAAAGCCCTCGCCGCCTACGAGGGATCAGCGTAACCGCAGGAATCGCTGAGCGTTGAAAGCCCTCGGCGCGCTCGCTAGAAGTTGCTGCAACCGCAGTGAACGATAGACGATGAAAGCCCTCGGTGCGCTCGCGGTCGCTGCGGCGGGATATCCGCGCTCTCGGCACCGCCCGCGCGGATAGTGCCCGCGCAGACGACTAGATGAACGCGAGCCCGCCTCGCCCTTTCAGTCCACCAGAGACAGCACAGCACCGCAGACAGCCACGAACCTCCCCAACCGATTCGCTCCCTACGGTCGCTCATCCCTCGCACGACTACAGTCGCGAGACGAGACTCGCGACAGCGCGCGCCACGGTAGAAAATCAAGTCGCAGAAACTCAGACGCCGTCGAGGAAGTTGCGGATCACGTCGTGGCCGACGGCAGTGAGCACGGACTCGGGGTGGAACTGCACGGCCTCGATGGGGTGCTCGCGGTGGCGGATCCCCATGACGAGTTCGACCGTGTCGCCGTCTTCGGTCTCGGCCTCGGTCGTCGCGGTCACCTCGAAGCAGTCGGGCACCTCGGTGGCGACCAGCGAGTGGTAGCGGCCGCCCTGGAAGCCCTGGTCGAGGCCGGCGAAGACGCCCTCGCCGTCGTGGTCAACGGGGAAGGCCTTGCCGTGGATGGGTTCGGGGGCGCGGCCGACTTCGCCCCCGTAGGCGTAGACGGCGGCTTCGAGGCCGAGACAGACGCCCAGCGTCGGCACCTCGGGGCTGACCTCGGTGAGGACGTCGGTCGTCACGCCCACGTCGCGGTCGTTCTTCGGGTGGCCGGGGCCAGGGCTGATGATGATGGCGTCCGGGTCGGCCGCGCGAACGTCGTCCAGCGAGGCCGTGTTGCGGACGACCTCGGTGTCGGCGTGCTCGCTGACGTACTCGACGAGGTTGTAGGTGAACGAGTCGAAGTTGTCGACGAAGAGCACGTCGGCTTTCTCCGGCTGTTCGTGCTGTCCGGCGCTCATCGGGACACCTCCTCTGCCTCGACGGCGGCATCGCTTTCACTCGCTGCCTCATCCACCGGGTCGTCGATCTCGATGGCTTCGAGCGCGTCGAGGACGCCGCCCATCTTCTTCTCGGTCTCCTCGTACTCGCTTTCGGGGTCGCTGTCTGCGACGATGCCCGCACCGGCCTGGACGGTGACGCGGTCATCGATTCCCGGTGCGAGGGCAGCACTGTCGACGTCCGCGCCGTAGTCGCTGTCCAGATCCTCGACGGTCGCGGTCCGAATGACGATGCAGAGCTCGGCGTCGCCAGTCCACGTGAAGTAGCCGACGCCGCCGCCGTAGGGGCCTCGCGGCGACCGTTCGAGGTCGTCGATGATCTCCATCGCGCGGATCTTCGGCGCGCCCGAGAGCGTGCCCGCGGGGAAGGAAGCGCGGGTCGCGTCGAAGGCGTCCGAATCCGCGGCGAGCGTCCCCGTCACCGTCGACTCGATGTGCTGGACGTGGCTGTACTTGAGGACGCTCATGAACTCCTCGACGCGGACGGAGCCCGGTTCGGCCACGCGGCGCACGTCGTTGCGCGCGAGGTCGACGAGCATCGTGTGCTCGGCGCGCTCCTTCCCGTCGGCGAGCATCTCGCCGGCCAGCCGTCGGTCCTCGACGGGGCTGGTGCCGCGCGAGCAGGTGCCCGCGATGGGGTTCGAGAGCACCTGATCGCCGCGGACGGCGACGAGCGTCTCGGGGCTCGCGCCGACGATGGAGAGTCCGTCGTAGTCGAGGACGTACATGTACGGCGAGGGGTTGACCGACCGGAGCGACTCGTAGAGGCCGAGCGGGTCCACGTCGCCGTAGAGCTCCCGCGTGCGCGAGATGACGCCCTGGTAGATGTCGCCGGCGAGGACGTGCTCCTTGGCGGTTTCGACGGCCTGTTCGTACTCGTCCTGGGGGCCCGCGTCCTCGCGCTCGCGGACGAACCCGCCGGTCTCCAGATCCTCGGCGCCGGCGAGCAGGTCCGCGACGCGCTCGACCTCTGCTTCCAGTTCCTCGTAACGGGCGGCCGCGTCGTCGCCGGGTTCGAGGATGGGCGTGAGGACGAGCGAGACGGTCCCTTCCACGTCGTCGAAGACGAGCGTGCTCGTGGTGAGGACGAACTGCGCGTCGGGGAACCGCGAGTCGGGCCGTTCCAGCCCGACCTCGTCCAGCCAGAGGTCGTAGACGGCGTCGTAGGCGAGGAAGCCGACGAGGCCGCCCTCGAAGTGCTCGCGGTCCATGTCGGGGAACCCCCGCCGCTCGACGTCGGGCATCGACCCGCGGACGCGGTCGAGGACGTCGCCGCCGTTCACGTCGAAACACGTCTCGTAGCGGTCGTCGAACACGTCGACAGTGGCGTCGTCGGCGTCGACGGTCACGACGCCCTTCGGGTCGTAGCCGACGAACGAGTAGCGGGCGTGGCGGTCGTCGGTCGTCGGCGAGAACGCGCCGTCCGGATCGCTGGAGGCCACCTTCTCGGCGCTCTCCAGCAGGAAGGTGTAGTCGGCGCCCTCGACGTCGGTCGTCCGGCCCGACAGTGCGGCGTAGGCCGCCAGCGGTTCGAGGTCGGTGTCGAGTTCCGCGGATGCGCGGACGACGACCGGTTCGTCGGCCGCGGCGAGTTCGACGAACTCCTCCTTCGAGTGGTCCAGCGACGGGCCGCTCATGCCGTCGTCACCACCCGAGTCGCAGTCGCGACGAATTCGCGGACGGCCTCGTGGTCCTTCTCGCCGCCGACGCGGTTGCCCGCGTCGTCGACGCGCTCGACGCCCGTCGCCACGTCGACGCCGAACGGTCGAACCGTCTCGACGGCCTCGGCGACGTTGTCGGGCGTGAGTCCGCCGGCGAGGAGCACCGGCACGTCGAGGTCGGTGACGATCTCGCTGGTCCGCTCCCAGTCGTGGGTCTCGCCGGTGCCCCCGCCGCCCTCGGCGTCGACCGAGTCGACGAGCAGCGCGTCTGCCGCGTCGGCGTAGGCTTCGATACCGTCGGCCTCGGCGTCGACGGCCGCGACGATATCCTGGCTCAGCCGGCGCCCGAGCGCACCGATTTCACTCGGCGAGAGTCCACCGTGGACCTGCACGGCGTCCGGCTTGAGCGCCTCGGCGAGCGTGACCGCGTCGTCGACCGCGTCCGGCATCGTGACCAGCACGCCGGTCACCAGCGGCGGGACGCCGTCGAGGAGGGTCGCGGCGGTCTCCTCGTCGACCTCGCGGGGCGTGTCGACGGGGACGTCGCAGATGACGCCCACGGCGTCGGCTCCGGCGGCGACGACCGCGTCCCGGTCGGTCGGGCCGGTGACGCCGCAGATCTTGACGCGCGGGCTCGACCGGGACCGGGAGTCCGGTTCGGTGGCGTCGCTCATCGGCCCCCGTCGGTGGCGACGCGGGCGCTGACTTCGCGCAACTCGTCCAGTGTCGCGGCGGCGTCGCCGGAGTCGATGGCGTCGGCGGCGGCCGCGACGCCCGCTTCGAGCGAGTCGGCCTTCCCGGCGACGTAGACCGCCGCGCCCGCGTTGGCGAGGATGATGTCGCGCTTAGCGCCGGTGACAGTCCCTTCGACGATTCCCGTCAGATCGTCGGCGTTCTCCGCGGGCGTGCCGCCCGCGACCGCCTCGATGTCGTGGACCTCCAGCCCGAGGTCCTCCGGGGTGATCGTGTATTCGGTGACCTCGCTCCCCTCGACTTCGGCGACGGTCGTCTCGTCGTGGATCGTGATCTCGTCCATACCGGAGCCGTGGACGATCAGCGCGTGGTCGACGGGCATCTCCGCGACCGCGCGGCCGATCAGGCCGACGAGGTCGTGGTCGAACACGCCCATGACCTGCGCGTCGGCGCCGGCGGGGTTGGTCAGCGGGCCGAGGACGTTGAAGATGGTCCGCATCCCGAGTTCCCGCCGCGGGCCGATGACGGCCTTCATTGCCGGGTGGAACGCCGGCGCGTGCATGTAGCCGATGCCGGCCTCCTCGACGGTCGCCTCGACGGCCTCCGGCTCGGTGTCCATGTCGAGGCCGATCTCCTCGAGCACGTCCGAACTCCCCGACGACGAGGAGACCGAGTAGTTGCCGTGCTTGGCGATGGACACGCCGGCGCCGGCGGCGACGATGGCGCTCGTCGTCGAGACGTTGATCGTGCTGTAGTCGTCTCCGCCCGTCCCGCAGGTGTCGACCAGCGGCGACCGGTCGGGGTCGATCGTCCGCGCGGCCTCGCGCATCCCCTGTGCGAACCCGGCGATCTCGGCTTCCGTCTCTCCCTTCGCGCGCAGCCCAGCGAGCAGCGCGCCGATCTGTGCCTCCGTGGCCCCGTCGAAGACGGCCGTCGCCGCCTCCCGAGCCTCCTCCAGCGTCAGGTCTTCCCCGTCCGTGACGGCTTCGATGTATGCTTCCATAGATGTCACCGATGGACTGTTCCGTAGTACGATGAACAAATAAGTACATTCACTTAAGGATGTCGGGAGCGCCGGCCGTCGAGCGGGCCGAGCACCCGCCTCGGACGGGAGTTTTAATGGGCGCTGCCGAGCAGTACGACCCATGACTCACCGAGAGGCAGTCCGCGAGCGCCTCGACGCACTGCTTTCCGACCGGGACCTCGAAGCCGTCTGGTTCGCGCGCCCGGCCTCGTTCACCTGGGCGACCGGCGGCAACAACGTCGTCGACCGCGCGTCCCCGCTCGGCGTCGCCGCCACGGGCTACGACGGCGAGGAGTTCACCGTCGTCACCGACAACATCGAGGCCTCCCGGCTGGCCGAGGAGGAGCTACCCGAGGACGTCACCGTCGCGCAGGCCGACTGGTTCGAGGCCGACCTCGACGAAGCGGTCGCCGACGTGAGCCCGACGCCGGCCGCGGCCGACTTCGACGTGGAGGGCTTCGAGGACGTCGACCCGACGCCGCTCCGCCAGCCGATGACCGACCGGGACGTCGAGAACTACCGGTCGCTCGGCGAGGAGGCCGCCGAAGTGCTGGAGAGCGTCGTCCGCGAGGCCAGCTCCGACGACGAGGAGCGCGAGGTCGGTGGCCGACTGCGCGACCGGCTGTTCGCCCGCGGCATCGAGTCGCCGGTCGTCCTCGTCGGGAGCGGGAAGCGCTGCCAGCAGTACCGCCACTTCACGACCGGCGACGCCGAACTCGGCGAGTACGCCATCGCTTCCATCACCGCCGTCCGCGACGGCCTCCACGCGAGCGTCACCCGCACGGTCGCCTTCGACGCGCCGGAGTGGCTCGACGAGCGCACGGAGATCGCCACGCGCGTCGAGGCGAGTGCGCTCGCCGCGACGCAGCGGGTCGGCCGGGAGGGCGGCACCGCCAGCGAGATCTTCGCCGCCATCCAGGACGCCTACGCCGAACAGGGCTACGAGGGCGAGTGGCGCAACCACCACCAGGGCGGCGCCGCGGGCTACGCCGGCCGGGAATGGTTCGCCACACCTGACGCCGAGAACCCCGTCCACCTGCCGATGGCCTACGCGTGGAACCCGACGGTCCAGGGCGCAAAGAGCGAGGACACTCACCTCGTCACCGAGGACGGCGTCGAACTGCTGACCGGCACCGGTGACTGGCCGACCGAAACCGCCAAGCCCGTCGGGGACGGCCCCGCGCTCGAGCGCCACACCGTCCTGCACAAGTAAGCGTCCGGACTATTCGTCTCAGCTACTGAACGCCGGCCGACTTTTTCCCGATCTGTCGTCGCGTAGCTCCCGCTGTGCGGTTTGTGTCGTCGAAAACGAGCCCGGGTCCGAACCGCTCAGTCGTCGTCGGCGACCGCCGCCGAATCCGCCGTCGCCGAGGCCGTGACTCGATAGGCGGGTTTGCGCACGATCTCGGTCCGGTGACAGCGAGCGCAGACGTACTCCGTGAGCTTCGTCGTCTCGTCGTTGCGGCTCATGCGCTCGCCGCAGTTCGAACACTGGGGCATTATATTCCTAAAATAGTGCAGCATACTATAAATAGTTACGTTCTCGCCGGCGAGTGCAGTGGCTCACAGCGAATGATGCGCAGAGAGACGGCGACTGCAGGGCCTCAGTGGCCGCCGCTGGGGACGGGCGTCTGGTCGTCGGTCGTGTCGAGCCGTCGGAGGCGGCCCTCGACAGCCTCGCAGTGGTCCGCGACGGCCTCGTGTGTCTCCGGGACCAGTTCGCGGGCGATCGGGGCGATCTCGACCAGCGCGTCGTAGGCGTCCCGGTAGCTCGCTTCGGCCTGTGCGTGACAGCCGGCGTCGCGGTCCTCGTCGCCGCGGCGGACGCACTGGGCCGCGTATCGCCGCCGCGTCTCGACGAGTTCGCGGGCGATAGCGTCGACGGCCTCCCGGATCGCCTCCGTGTCGCCGTCGAATCGGCGGGACGACCTCCCCCAGTCGAGTTCCAGCGCGGTCCGGTAGCGGTCCAGCGCGAACGCCAGCTCGTCGCCGCGCTCGGCGAGGTCGTCGGTGTCGAGCGCCCGCTCGTGAGCGTCTTCCGCGCGCTCGATCGGCGTCCGTTCCAGCGCAGCGACGTTGCGTTCGACCCTGTCGAGTTTCGTCCGGAGGCGCTCGGCGACCTCCGCGTCCTCGGCGTTCGCCGCGAGGGCCTCCTCGTAATCGTCGTGGGCGGCACCGTAGGCGTCGTGGGCGTCCGCGTACTCGCCGTCACGCCAGTGGGACTCCGCGAGGTCGATCGCGTGGGCGGCGCGGCCTTCGAGCGTCCGGAGCCGCGCGCCCTCGATCCGCTCCTCGACGCGTTCGATCCGCGTCGTGGCCGCCTCGACGCCGTCCTCGCAGAGCTCGCGCTCGCTCCGGCGGGCGGCGTCGGTCTCGCGCATCGCATCGCGGACCGCGGCCATCGCCCCGTCGTACTCGCACGACTGCGTGAGCCGATCGGCCTCCAGCACGGCGTCGCGAGCCTCGTCGAGATGGTCCTCGATCGCGATCCAGCGCAGCGACGCCGCGTCGAGGTACTCGACCATCGGCATCAGGTCCTCCCGACACGGGAAGTACCACTGGGCGTCCGTCGCCGTCGTGACGACGAACTCGCTGGCGAGCACGCCGTCGCTGTGGTCGACGACCTCCACGTCTGTCAGCGGCACGCTGACCGACCAGTCGTCGCCGTCGGTATCACCGACGACAATCAGCAGTCGCGCGTCCGTCGCCAGCGCGAACGCGCGGTAGCCGTCTCCGGGGGCGATCCGCTCGGTCTCCGCGGAGTCGACCGCGCCCCGGCCGACGCCTTTCTTCGCGTTCGATCGCAGCATAACCGGCTGTTCCCCGTCCTCGAGGTACGCCGCGAGCGGCTCGGACCGCACGTACCCCTCCGACAGGATCCCCCCTCGCCCCGTCCCCTCGAGCGTCGACTGATCGACGCCCTCCAAATTATTCTGGTTGATAATCGGGGCCATGCGTGGTCCGTATGCTATCGGGGGTAATGAGTGGCTAGGGTCGTCCATCGCGCAGGGGTCGACCGCGGCAGTCAGCGACGGCGGCGCCGAAATCGACGAGGATCGTGGACAGGACGGCCGGCAGACGGGTGTCTGACGGTGTTTTACAAGTAGAGTCACGAAACGAGGCTCTGGATGGCTCGATTCACGATCGAACTGCCCGCCGACCTGGTGGGCGAGGCGAGCGGGCACAGCGACCGACCGAACGGAACCGACCGACCGTGCGACGGGGCCGAGACGTACGAACGAACCGACGTCGACGCCGCGACGTGCGGGTTCGTCTCGTGGGTCGAGTGCTGGGCCGGGGCGTAATCCGGCGGGTGACTCTCAGGCCGAGTCGACGAGGCGGGCGGCGATGCGCTGGGCGCCGAGCGACGGCGAGATGTCGGGCCGCCCGGCCGCGACGGCTTCGACTTCCCGGTCGAGTTCTTCGCTGACGCGGCGCTCGAACTCGCCGACGATGCCGGGGATGCAGGCCATACCGCCCGTGAGGACGATCCGGTTGTCGAGCGCGAGCTGGTATACCTTCATGTAGTCGTTGGCGAGTTCCGGCAGGAAGGTGTTGCAGAACTCCTCGACGGCGTCGTCGAGGTACTCGTTGCAGGCGTCCATGACGCTCCGCTCGATGGTGAACTCGTGGGAGCCGCCGCCGGGCTGCTGGATGATGTCGGTGAACGACTCGAAGTCGTCGAAGTCCGCGTGCTCTTCCTTGTACTCCCGGGCGGTCTGGGTGTCGATGTTGACCCGACCCTGGGTCTCCTCCTCGACGTAGTTGGCGATCATCCGGTCGACCTCGTTGCCGGTGACGGCACCGGTCGTGAACGGCGCGAGTTGCTCGCCGCGGCGGTAGCCGGACGCTTCGAGGTTCGTCGACCCCATGTTGACGGCGACGAAGATCTCCTCGATGGCCTCCAGATCGTCGCCGCGAGCGGGGATGGCCCCGCACAGCGACTCGGGGTAGCTCTCGACGAGCGCCTGTCCGATCGAGGAGTCCTCGATCACTTCTTCGAGGTTCTCCAGCCCCTCCGGGTTGTCGATGGTCGGGATGGCGTAGACGACGCCGCTGTTCTCGGGGATGTCGTTGGCGTCGATGAACGCCTCGAAGAACTTCTTGGTCAGTTCGGCGCGGTCCTCGTCCTCGGGGAGGCCCGAGCGGAGCATGAACTGGACCTCGTCGGGGTACTCGCGGGCGGCCTCCTCGCCGTAGAGGACCTGCTCCTCGCCGGTGAGAGCGTCCTCGTACGTTGCGAGACAGGTTAGCGTTCGGATCGTCTGGATCTCGCCATCCTCGTCGGGGTAGGCCAGGACCGTTCGGGTGCTGCCGAGCTTCACGCCGATCGGAACCGGCTCGTCATCGCTCATGTTCCGGGAGTTAGCGCCACCCCGGATAAATGTACCCCGTGCATTATCGTTTCTGCGAACGTCGGAGCGTACGGAAATTATCCGGTATCCACTCGGAAAATAGGAGACGCGGCGGCCTCAGCGGTCCCCAGATGACGTCGACTGAGCTGGGGTCCGGCGGACCCACCGACGGGACGCCGATCAGTTCCGTCACAGTTAAGGGTACGAGTTAGTAGGATACTAACAACAGAGCTGTCGTGATGAAAGAACACAGGGAATTCGTCGGACGGAGGGATCGTCGATGATCGGGATACGCGACGTGGCAGACGGGATCGTCGACCACAGGCGGATAACGATCCTCGTCTTGCTGCTGGTCGTCGGATCTATCGGCGTCGGCGCCGTACAGGTCGAGGACTCCGCGTCGCTCTCGCAGTTCGAGACCACCTCGTCGGAGGCCCAGAAGCTGGACTACGTCGACTCGAACTTCGGGACGAGCGCGAATACGACGTCAGTGCAGGTCGTCGTCCGCGACGACAACATCCTCACGCGGGACGCGTTGCTGTCGCACTTGCGCTTCGAGCGGGCCGTCCGCGAGAACGAGACGGTCAACCGGACGCTCGCGGCGTCCCAGCCGCCGACCGGCATCGCGAACGTCGTCGCGACGACCGCGATCCGGGAGGAGCAAGCCGAGAACCTCACCGAGCGTGCTCGGACGCTGCGTACCGAGCAGCGCCGGCTCAACGAGACGGGCGACCGGCTGAGCGACGCGCTCAACCGCACCCGTTCGCTCCAGCAGGACTACGTCGAACTCAACCGTTCGCGCGCGAGCGGCGAACTCGGCGAGGAGGCCTACCGCGAGCAGGCGGCGGCCATCGAACGGAACCTGACGGCGACGCGCGAGCGGGCGACGACCGGGCTGTCGGCCAACCAGAGCGAGTCGTTCGCCGAACTGACCTCGCAGACGCGGACCCTCCAGTCACAGCTGGCTTCGCTGAACGCCTCCTACGCCCGCGGCGAGATCAACGAGTCGACCTACCGGGAGCGATCTGGCGAGATCGGTAGCCAGTTCGAGGGCGTCTACGCGGGGATCCAGCGGGTCCTCGAACCCGACGCCCGCGCGCTGGAGCAGCGAGGGGCGGCGCTCCAGCAGGACCGCGAGCGCCTCCAGCAGCGCGTCGAGAACGGCTCGATGCCGCCGCTCGCGACGCAGATCGAGCAGATCGAATCGATGAACGCCACGGCGGTCGAGACCACCGTCGAGAGCGTCCTCGCGGAGGGGAGCGGCAGTGAAGCGTTCGCGCTGATGCCGACGAGCTACGAGCCGGGGTCGACCGCGGCGAACGCGACGATGGTCGTCCTCACGCAGACGACCGACGAGGAGATCACGCAGGGATCGGCCAGCGAGCGGATCCAGACCTCACAGATCGCCGTCCAGCGGATCGCCGCGCAGGAACTCGACGGCGAGTCGATGGTCTTCGGCGCGGGCATCATCGCCGACGAGACCAACCGCTCGATGCAGGACAGCCTGATCATCGTCGGGCCGTTCGCGATCCTGTTCGTCCTCGTCGTGTTGACCATCGCCTACCGCGACCTGCTCGACATCGTCCTCGGCGTGGTCGGGCTGGGACTGGTCCTGCTGGTCACCTTCGGCTACATGGGCTGGACCGGGGTCGCGTTCAACCAGCTGTTCGTCGCCATCCCGGTGTTGCTGATCGGGCTGTCGATCGACTACGCGATCCACGTGTTCATGCGCCACCGGGAGGAGCGGGAGTCGCCGTCGAAGGCCGGCGAGGACGACAGCGGCGACGAGACGGTCGCCGGGTCGATGCGGACCGCGCTGGCGGGCGTGGGCACCGCGCTGGTGCTCGTGACCGCCACGACTGTCATCGGCTTCCTCTCGAATCTCACCAGCCCGGTCGGTCCCATCCGGGAGTTCGGGATCGTGAGCGCGGTCGGGATCACGGGCGCGCTGGTCGTCTTCGGCGCGCTGATCCCGGCGCTGAAGGTCGAGGCCGACGCGCTGCTGGAGCGGTTCGGGTTCGACCGACGCAAGCGCGCGTTCGGGACCGGCGGCGGCGCGTTCAGCCGCGTGCTCGCGGTGGGCGCCTCGGCCGCCGAGCGAGCCCCGTGGGCGATCATCCTCGTCACGCTGCTGATCAGTGCGGGCGGCGCCTACGGCGCGATGCACGTCGACACGTCCTTCGAGCAGAAGGAGTTCATCGCGGAGGAGCCGCCGTCGTGGACGGAGTCGCTCCCGGCGGCGATGCAGCCGGGCGAGTACTCGATGCGGTCGACCTTCGAGTACGTCAACGCGAACTTCCTCCGCGAAGACGCGACCGCGGAGTTCCTCTACGAAGGGGAGGTAGCCACCGGCGACGCGCTCCAGCGGGTGAACCGGACGGAACGCCTCGTCGCCGAGAAGAACGTGACCGCCGAACTCTCGAACGGCGAGGCCGACGTGCGGAGCCCGCTCACGGTGATGCGCTCGGTCGCGGCGACCAACGAGACGTTCAACGCGACGTTCGCGGCAGCAGATACCGACGGTGACGGCGTCCCCGACCGGAACGTCGACGAGGTCTACGACGCGCTGTTCGCGGCGGCACCGAACGACGCCCAACAGGTTGTCCAGCGCGAGGGCGGCGACTACCGGGCGCTCCGGCTGTCCGTCTCGCTGCAGGGAGGCGCCGCCGGCTCCGCGGTCACCGATCAGATGAACGACGTCGAGTCGGCCGTCACCGGCGGGGACGTGACCGTCACCGCGACCGGCCGGCCGATCGTCAACGAGATCGTCCAGAACGACCTGCTCACGACGGTCGTCGAGAGCCTCGTTATCACGCTGGTGGTCTCCTTCCTCTTCCTGATGATCACCTACCGGATCGCGGAGGGGAGCGCGACGCTCGGGCTGGTGACGCTCCTGCCGGTCGTGTTCAACGTCTCGTGGATCCTCGGGACGATGTACCTGCTCGACATCCCGTTCAACGTGCTGACGGGGATGATCACGAGCCTGACCATCGGGCTCGGGGTGGCCTACAGCATCCACCTCACCGAGCGGTTCAGCCTCGAACTCGACCGGCTCGGGTCGGCCCGGGAAGCCATGCGGACGGCAGTGACCGGCACGGGCGGCGCCCTGCTCGGCAGCGCGGCGACGACCGTCGGCGGGTTCGGCGTGCTCGTGTTCGCCATCCTGCCGCCGCTCCAGCAGTTCGGCTTCATCACCGGGCTCACGATCGTCTACGCGTTCCTCGGGAGCGTGTTCGTCCTGCCCAGCCTGCTCGCGGTCTGGTCGCGACATCTCGGTCCCGCGGGCGCGTTCGAAACCACCGAGTCGCCCGACGACGGCCCGGACGCCGACCCGATCGGCGGCGACGGGCCCAGTGGCGACGGCGACGAACCGGTCGGTGCGACCACGTCGGACGCGGGCGCCGCGAGCGCGGCCGCTGCGACGGGAGCGACCGCGACGGCGGACGGGCCCACCGCGGCGAGCGCAGCGGACGACGTGGCGGCGGTTCCCGACGCCGGCACGCGGACGAACGGCGACTCGACGCCGTACGCCACCCGGTCGGTCGAGCCCGCCCGGGTCCGACCGGGCGGAACCGCCCACGTGACCGTCACACTCCCGTCGGCGTCCGGCCGGGTCGTGCTCCGGGACAGCCCGTCGGTCGGGTCGATCAGCCTCGACGACGTCTCCCCCGATCCCGTCCAGCGGGTCACCGCGGACGGTCACGTCTACGTCCTCTGGGAGTTCGACGACGGAGCAAGCGCGGAGGTCGAGTACACGCTCACCGTGCCCGAGGGGATGGCCGACGGCGGCGCAGTCGAGTTCGACGGCGAGTTGCTCCTGCCGGACTACGTAGTCCCGGTCGCCGGCCCCGACGCGGCGCCGGTCACGACCGACATCGTCGGCGCCATCCTCGACGGCGACCGCGTGAGCGAGCGCGACGTCGCCGACGCGGGTCGACACCTCGCCGACGGGGCGATCGACGCCGCGGCGTTCGAGCGCGTGTACCACGCGTGGCTCGACGAGCACGCCAGCGAGCAGTCGGCGAGCGACGCCGAACAGCCTGATGCGGCGACGAACGGCGAGTCGGCGGTGGCCGAACCGCCCGCGGACGGCCAGCTTGGATCGAACGGCGACTCGCCGTCCGCCGACGGCTCGGCTGTGCCCGAGAGCCGCGAGCACCGGACGGACGAGCACCGTCCCGACGAGGGGGAAAGAGACGATGAGTGAGGACGGCGAGTCCGAGGCGATAGAGGCGCTTCAGCGGCTGGGCCTCTCGAAGTACGAGGCGCAGGTGTTCGTCGCGCTGGAACGGCTCGGGACCGGAACCGCACGCGACGTCGACCGGATGACCGACGTTCCCCGCTCGCAGGTCTACGGCGCGGCCGAGAACCTCGAGGAGCGCGGGCTCGTCGAGGTCCAGCAGTCCAACCCGATCCAGTACCGCGCGGTTCCGCTGGAGGAGGCCCGCGAGACGCTCACCGAGCGGTTCGAGCGCGAGCAGGACCGCGCCTTCGAGTACCTGGAGGCCGCCCGCCGGGACGCGGACCACGAGGACGAACACCAGGAGGGCGTCTGGACGGTTCACGGCCGCGAGAACGTCTCCTCGCGGATCAGCCAGATCGTCGCCGACGCCCAGGACCACGCGCTGGTCGCGACGAGCCCCGAACTGATAGGCGACGAGATCGCGGCCGTACTGCGCGACCGAGCCGACGAGATCGACGTCTGGATCTACAGCGGCGACCACGACGACCCGGCACTGACCGAGCAGTTCGGCGACTCGTCGGTGATCGTCTCGCCCTTCCCGGGAGAGATGTCCGCGAGCGCCGCCGGACGGCTGGTCGCCGTCGACGGGGAGACGGTCCTGCTCAGCGTCCTCGGCGGCGAGGAGCTGCCCGGCGTCCGCACCGAGACGGCCATCTGGAGTTCCGAAACGGGCATCGCCGGCGTGCTCCTCGAACTGCTCAGGAGCCACCTCGGCGGCGACATCGAAGAGAAACTGTAGCGCCGGTCACCCCCGCGACCGGCGATTTTCGAAGACGGTTCCGCTCGTCCGCTCCTCGGCCGCGTCCTTACTGCATCCCGGCGAGTTTCGCGACGTAGACCAGGCTGAGCATGTGGTCGTCGACGTCGAGGTCCGTGGTCTCGTTCGAGCCGTTCTCGTCGATGCCGAGGAGGTAATCGTTGAGCCGCGACTCCACGTCGTCGGTGATCCAGTCGATGGACTCGTAGTAGTGGAGCGCGGACGCGGCGCCCTGGTAGCCGGCGTGCATCAGCAGGAACTCGAGCCACTCGAAGACGACGAACTCCGCGGCGTAGGTGTCCGGCACGCCGCGCAGGTACGGCTTCTCGAGGTCGTCGTTCCCGCCGACCAGCGGCAGGAGCTCGCGGTACAGTCCCGCGCGGAAGGAGTCGCCGGCGGACATGCTCATGTCGTTCCCCTCACCGAGGGGGCCCCACTCCATCTCCGCGGGGTCTTCGGGGTCGGCACGTCGCTCGTCGATATCGACGTCGGCGTCGCCGTCGCCGCGCTTGCGAGCCATCTCGCGCAGTTCGTTCAGGTCGTAGTCCCGGGGGTTGATCGTCATGATACTGTCCGTATTCTCCCCCGATGGTATAAATCTTCCACCCAGTCAGACGGGCGTCTGACGACGACATCGTGGCGTGACGGCGCCAACGGCTCGAAATACTGCCCGATAGCCGTCGGCCGGGCTATGCTGACCGCCCCGCGTCGCGGCTCCGAAACCGCCCGATTTCAGCTTCTGATATCCCGGCGCGTATTTTTATAAACCGGTAGGGCAGAGACGGAGACAACGTGGCGACCAGCAGAACCGGACCGGCGCGCATCTGCGTGACCAACGCGAAGGGCGGGACCGGCAAGACGACCGTGGCGATCAACGTCGCCGGGGCGCTCAACGAGCGCGGCCGCGACGTCCTGTTCGTCGATCTGGACCCGCAGGGCAACGCGACAGAAGGGCTCGGCCTCCTCGAGGAGTTCGACTCGGCACCTCCGACGCTGTTCGACGTCCTGACGGACGGCAACCAGCGCGACCGGCTCGGCGACCTGGTCGTCGACCACCCCGAGATGGACGTCGTCCCGAGCAACATCGACATGCTCCAGGCCGAGCGCGAGTTGACCATCGCCGACCTGGTCGCTCGGGCGACGGCCGGCGAAGTGGACATCGACCCCGAGGCCCTGTCGACGCTCGCGGTCAACGTCACGCCCGACACGGTGACGGGCGGGCATGCGCTCGACACGCTGGACGAGGCGCTGGGCGCCATCGAGGACGACTACGACTACGTCGTGGTCGACTCGCCGCCGTTCTACGGGAAACTGACCGACACCGGCATCTTCGCCACCCGGAACATCCTCGTCCCCGCGCTGACGGAGGCGACCTCCGAGCGGGCCATCGAGCTCCTCATCGACCAGATGACGGCGCTGGAGTCCCAGACCGACATCACCGTCGACACGCTCGGGGTCGTCGCCAACCGCGTGGAGGCGACGAGCGAAGACGAGACGATGCTGGAGTGGTTCGAGGCGGTCTTCGCGGACGACCCCGTCTGGGAGGTCCGCAAGCGCGTCGCGCTCCAGCGGGCGTTTTCCGCCGGGCAGTCCCTGTTCGCCTACGACCCCTCGGTGGACATGACCGAGGTCTTCCTCGAGATCGCGGCGGATCTGGACCGGCAGTTCGGCTACGCGGAGGTAACAGCATGACTGACGACGACGAACGCATGGACCGCGCCCGCCGCATCCGCGAGATGCGCGAGGGTTCCCGGCCACAGGATGACGCATCGAACGACGACCAGCCGGCCGACTCGTCGGACGCGGACTCGCCAGACGCCGACGAGACAAACGGATCACCCGACGAAGCGCAGGCCGACGACGAGCCGGCAGCCGACGCCGGCGCTGACGCGGCCGACGACGGCGAGGACACGCCGGGCGAAACCGACGAGGCGTCGACGGACGACAGGACCGAATCGGACGACGTGACCGAAACGGACGACGCGACCGACGAGTCGGAATCCGCCGACGAGGTCGACGAACCGGAACCCGAGTTCGAGGCAGACACGGTCGACGCCGACGACGTGGAGCCCGACGCCGAGGCCGACGAGCCGGACGACGCGGCCTCCGCAGCCGCGGAGGCGGCCGCAGAGGCCGCCGCGGAACTGCAGGAGACCGAAGAAGGCGGCACGATCCACATCCCCGGCGCCGACGTCGGCGACGTCGAGGTCGACGTCGAGGAGATGGCCCAGCAGGCCGGCCTGACCGCGGCCGACGAAGGCGGAGACGGCGCGGCCGAGGACGGCGTCAACCCGGTCGCACCGGGCGCGGCCGGCCGCGCCGACGACGCCGACACCCAGAGCGGAGAGGAGACGCGCGTCCTCGAGTTCGCGCTCGGCGACGAGCAGTACTGTCTCGACATCGAGTACGTCGAGGAGATCGTCAAGCGCGAGACGGTGACGCGCGTGCCGAACACGGCCGACTGCGTCGAGGGCGTCGTCGACCTGCGCGGCCAGATCACGACGATCCTCGACCCGAAGGTCCTGCTCGACATCCCCGAAGAGGGGAGCAAGGACCTCATCATCGTCTTCGACCCCGACGAGTTCGACGACCAGGGGGCCGTCGGCTGGGTCGTCGACGACGTGAACCAGGTCACGCCCGTCACCGAGGACGAGGTCAACCCCTCGCCGGTCGACCAGGACCACGTCAACGGCGTCGTCGACCGCGACGGCGATTTCGTCATCTGGACGACGCCCGAACTCGACCTGGACGAAGCAGCCGGATAATCAGTCACCGTCGCGCCGCTCGAGGGAGTCGTCCTCGCCGTCCGGCCACCCGACTTCTTCCCGGACGAGGTCGACCGCGTTCTCGACGGCGCCGACGCTTGAGAGGTAGCCCGCACCGACCGACGTTTTCAGCGCTTTCGCCGCTCGACCAGTGACCACGGTCGGGCCGACCTGCGCGACAGCGCCGTCGCCGACGCTGACCAACCAGCCCACGGAGTCGAAGCGGTAGCCGTCCAATCGGGGCTCGAATCCGCCGTCGCCCGACCGCTCGTGTTCGACGAGGCGAGCGACGTTGTCGGCCACGACCCGCGCCTCGCGGATGGCCGCCTGTGCGCTCGCCGGGACGGCCTCGCCGTCGGTGTCGACGACTCGCCCGGCGTCGCCGAGGACGAACGTGTCGTCCTCGTAGCGGAGCGTGTTGCGGACGACGGGGCGCTCGCCGTCGAGGGCATCCGGGCCGCGGATCCCGCCCGTCCAGACGAACTGGTCGTAGCCCGTCTCGGTACCGTCGGCGAAGGCGATCACGTCGTCGTCCGCGCTCGTGACGCGGCGGTCGGCCTCGAAGCGGACGCCCCGGGTTTCGAGTTCGTCGCGGACCGCCCGCTGGAAGTTCTCGGGGAACCGCGGTGCGACGGTGTCCTCGCGTTCGAGGAGGACGACTTCAGTCGACGCGGCGACGCCCTCGTCGTCGGCGAGCGCGGCGAGTTCGCCCGCGACCTGTACCCCCGAGAGTCCGGCACCACCGACGACGACGCGTGCGGGATCGTCCGGGTCAGCAGTTTCGACCGTCTCGAAGAAGTCCGCGCGGACGCGCTCTGCATCTGCGAGGCGCTTGAGCGGCGTTCCGTGTTCCTCGACGCCGGGGAGGTCGTAGTAGTTGGTCTCGGCCCCGAGGCAGACGGCACCTACGTCGTAGTCGAGACGGGAGCGGCCGTCTCCTCCGTCGAGCGTGGCGACACCGGCGGCGGTGTCCACGTCGGTGACCGTCGCTTCGCGGACGGTGGCCCGATCGAGCACGTCGTCGAGGTCAACGACGATCTCCGCGGCGAGGTCCGGGCGGCGGACGACGCGGTGGAGTTCGTGCTGGACGAGGTGGCTGGCGTCCTCGTCGACGACGACGAGGTCCACGTCCGCGGGCAGTTCCGTCTCCAGTTCGCGGGCGAGGGTCAGACCGGCGTATCCGGCGCCGAAGACGGCGACGCGCATGGCGGAACTGTGGGCCGGACCGAGAAAAGATCACTGACGGTCGAGCGGTCAGCGCAACCGACCGTGCCCGCAGCACTACTCGATCAGTCGCGCTCGGACGCACTCCCAGCGCGGGACGGTCGTGAGCCGGTCGTACTTTTCGGGGTCGACCTCACGGTAGGCCGGGTCCGGCGTCGGTTCGAGGAACCGCTCGATCGCGAACCCGGCGTCGGCCAGCGGGTTGAGGTGCTCGCCGAGCGGTCGGCGGTAGTTGCGCGGCTGCATCTCGCCCCAGTCCTGAACCAGCTGTTCCGTCTGGAAGTACGACTCGGCCTCTGCTGGCGTGACCCATCCCGAAACTGGGTGCCCCGTCGAGAAGACGAACAGCCCGTCGGGGCGCAGGACCCGGGCGAACTCGTCGAAGACGGGAAGCCAGTCGGAGACGTGTTCGAGGACGAGCTGGCTCAGCAAGAGGTCGACCGACTCGTCGTCGAGGAACGCCAGCGGCTCGGTGAGGTCGGCCCGGCGGACAGAGACGGGTGCGTCGTCGAACCGTTCTCGCGTCCGCTCGACCGCCGATTCCGTGGCGTCGACGGCGACGACCTCCGCGCCCTGCTCGACCAGCCACGCGGTGTAGTCGCCGACGCCACAGCCCGCTTCGAGGACGGTCAGCCCGTCGACGTCCGGCAGCAGCGAGCGCGTCGCGGGCCACTCCAGCAAGCGGCGCAACGGCTCGTCGCTCCAGTCCGCGTTCTCCTCGGCCATGAGCGCGTACGCCGCCTCGGTCGCCTCGTCGATCGGCATGCGTCCACGTGACACGGGCGGCGATATAAGGCTATTCGAGAGGAACGTCCGTGAGAATTCGCGATCCGCGGAGCGGTGGCACCTGCCCACCAGTCATTGAAATGACTCGCGGTCCAACGGGCGATATGTACGAGTCGATTCTGGTGCCGACCGACGGGAGCGACACGGCCGAGCGGGCGACCGACCACGCGATCGAACTGGCCGACGCCTTCGATGCGACGCTTCACGTCCTCAGCGTCGTCGACGTCGGGGACGAAGCGGGGCCGTTCAGCGCCGGCGGCGTCGACGACGAGTTCGTGGATCGGTTGCAGGCCGACGCCGAAGCGGCGGTCGCCTCCGTCGTGGAGGCAGTCCCCGGACAGCCGGTCGAGACGGAGATCATCGAAGGCAGCCCCGCGGAGACCATTGTCGACTACGTCTCCAGCGAGGGGATCGATCTCGTGGTGATGGGTACGCACGGTCGGACCGGCCTCGATCGCGTCGTGACCGGGAGCACCAGCGCGGAGGTCGTCCGCGAGTCGCCGGCACCCGTGGTCTCCGTCCGGGACGTCAACGGCTCGCTGTCGATCGAGTACGACGACGTGTTGATCCCAACCGACGGCAGTCCGGCCGCCGAAGCGGCGATCGACCACGGCCTCGCCCTCGCCGACGCCTTCGACGCCACCGTCCACGCGGTCTACGTGGTCGATACGGTGGCCCTGGCCGGGGGCGCCGACACTGGGGTCCCCGGGGGCGGTGGCGGAGGTGGCGCGGCGACCGGCGACATCCTCGAACCGCTCGTCTCTTCGGGCGAGGACGCGACCGGCCGCATCGCCGAACGAGCGAGCGAGCGAGGGCTCGACGCCACTGCGGAGGTCATCGAGGGGTCACCCGGGGCGGCGCTGGTCGACTACGTCGACGAGGAGGGGATCGACTTCGTGGCGATGGGGACCCACGGCCGTACCGGCCTCGACCGGGTCCTCCTCGGCAGCACGACCGAGCGCCTGATGCGCCACTCGACCGCCCCCGTACTCTCGGTTCGCCACGAAGAGAGCGAGTGAAATCGGGTCGAAACCCGTCAGTCAGAACAGCGCTTCGCTCTCGTCGAGGATCTGAGCGGGGCCGCCGATCTCCCAGACGCGAGTGTCGACGCCGCAGTCGGCGACGACTTCCTCGACGCGGTCGACGTGTTCGGCGGTCGTGTTGATGTAGACGCTCGCGCCCGTGTCGACGGAGAAGTAGACCGGCACGTCCTCCTCAGAGCGCAACTCGCGGACGGCGTTGAAGATCTCGATGGTCCGTGGCTGCCAGTACACCCAGCCGGCGGGGCCGGTCATTGTCGTCGCGGCCAGCGACAGCGAGTCGTGCTCGGCGCGCTCGAAGGCGGCGTCGAAGTCGCCCTCGCGGAGTTCGCCGCGCATCTCTGCGATCTGCTCGTGGATGTGCGCCAGCCGTCCCTCGAACATGTGGCTCTCGGCGGCCTCCTCGTGGGCGGCCTCGGTCTCCTTGTAACTGGGGACCATCCCGGCCACGATGCGAACGTCCTCTTCGAGTTCGTCGGCGACGTCGATGCGCTCGGAGCGACAGTCGTGGTCGTCGGCGCCGGTTCGGAGGTGGGAGTAGGCGCCCGTGACGGCGCGAGCGGCCGAGGACGAGCCGCGGCGTGCGATAGTCGAGATCTCGGGGCGCGAGAGGTCGAGGCCCGCGGCTTCGGTCAGCGCCATCGCGGCGGCGGCGAAGCCCGACGACGACGAACCGAAGCCGATGTTCGTCGGGAAGGAGTTCTCCGAGACGAAGCGGACGCGGTGGTCGATGCCCGCGCGCTCGCGGACCTCGTCGACGACGGCGCGGACGCGTTCGGCGCCGCGACCGTCGACTGCCTCGCCGTCGATCCGGTACTCGTCTTCGTCGAGATCCGGGTCGAACTCGGCGGTCGTCTTCGTGTGGCTCGGCGCGGTACAGAGGCTGATGGAGTCGTGATACGGGAGCCGCAGTTCCTCGTCGCGCATCCCGTGATACTTGACCAGCCCCTGGATCGGGTGGGCCTTCGCGGTCGCCTTCATACCCGGGAATCCGCGGGTCCGTACTTTGCTGTTATGGCTCCGACCCGTCGGACGGCGTTGTGTTCCTCCTGCAAGTGTAACAGTAATTTCAGTCACACTGTCCCGAAAACATATGCCAGACATCAACAAAACTGGTGGCGTGACTCGTCCTTGGTCCCGGCGGGCAGTTCTCTGTTCGACAGGCACAGGGATTGTGCTCCTCAGTGGCTGTGCTTCCTTCGGCTCAGAGCAATCCACAAACTCAACGATAACGCCAGTATCGGCGGAAGAGATTGCGAGCGTCAAGTGCCCACCATCCGGCGATGACGACGCGACGGTGTGTTCGCAGACGGTCGAAGCCGACGCTGCCTCGGTGTACCTCCTTCCAACGCCGACTGTCGGTGAGACCCCGGATTCACTCGAACTGACGTTCACGAATGCATCAGGGGCCGATCTTACGTTCAACCCGTACTCGTGGTCGGTCTGGAGAAAGAGCGCGTCCGGCTGGTCTGAGATCGAACAGGAAAGTTCGGGTGGCGGGAAGCTAACGGTCGCAGCTGGTAACTCCGAGACGTGGACTGTCGAAACAGTCGTTGGGTATATTAACGAGTCGGCTACGCTTAATTCGGGAGCGTACGCTGCGGGAATCAATGTCCCAAACCCGCGCGGGGACGACTGGATAACGTGTCTCGCCGTGTTCGGCCTTCGGTGATGACTGGCGAATTACTGTTTGTTTCCCCTGTCGACGATTGATGGATACCCTATACCTATCCACGAGAATCGTAGCGGAGGTGCGGGAATCGTCGCCGCTCGATACAGATTCCTCCTCGTGCGTGAGTATTATCTGTCGTGCGAGGTGATTCTCGCTCATGGAGATCGACCTCGACAGCTTCAGTGCTCGCGACTGGGAAGAGCCGACCGACGCCGACCCGATTCGGTTCGCCATGATCGGGCTGGGGTGGTGGACACGCGAGCAAGCGATCCCCGCCGTGGAAGACGCGGAGTACTGTACGACGACGGTTCTGGTCAGTTCCAGCACGGAGAAGGCCGAGGACGTCGCGGCCGACATGGATGGGATCGAGGCGGCCCTCACCTACGACGAGTGGGCCGACGGCGCGGCGACCGACGCCTACGACGCCGTGTACATCTGCACGCCGAACGGACTCCACCGCGACAACGTCGAAACCGCGGCCGCTTACGACAAGGCGATCCTCTGTGAGAAGCCCGTGGAAGCGACCGTCGAGGACGCACAGGCACTCGTCGACACCTGCGAGGAAGCGGACGTGCCGCTGATGGTCGCCTACCGACTCCAGACAGAACCGACCGTTCGCCGCGCCCGAGAACTGATCCAGAGCGGTGCCATCGGCGACGTCGTCTCGATCCTCGGGCACATGTCGGACACGATCCTCGACTCCGTCGACGAGGGGAGCTGGCGGTTCGATCCCGATCTGGCCGGCGGGACGACGCTCAACGACATCGGGATCTACCCGCTGAACACGATCCGGTTCATCCTGGAGGAAGACCCTCAGGCCGTCTACGCCCGGACGGAGTCCGAAGATCCGGCCTACGAGGGCAGCGACGAGCACGCCGCGTTCCAGCTCGAGTTCTCCGAGGGCAAACTCGCCTCGTGTACGGTCAGCCACAACGCGTCACTGGCCTCGACGCTCCGGTTCGTCGGTACCGAGGGCGAACTCAGCATCGACGGGCTGTTCTTCCCGAACACCCGGAAGGTCCTCCGGGTCTCCGGACCGGGCATTGAGGGCGAGTACCGGCCGGAACCGGTCGACCAGATGCACGAGGAGTTCGAGTACTTCGCCAACCGCCTCCAGCGCGGCCTCGACCCCGAAGCCGACGGCGAACACAGCATGGTCGACATGCACGCCATCGAAGCCCTCTACGAATCCGCCGAGAACGGAGAGCGCGTCGAACTGGACCTGTGAACGGGGCGGAAAAGCGGTGATGGACAACCGAGCGGATCACTGAGCATCCGGCGCCGAAGGCGCCGGTTCACGCGAGCGGCGGAGCCGCTCGCGCTTTTTCACCCCTGTTTTTGGCGGAGGGTTCCCGCAGGGAGCGAAGCGACCGAGGAAACCCCTCCGCCAAAAAGATGGTCTCTAGATGATCTGGTAGCCGCCGTCGACGTAGAGGAGGTGGCCGTTGACGTAGGAGGCGTCGTCGGAGGCGAGGTAGAGGTAGGCGCCGGCGACTTCGTCGGGGGTCGCCATCCGGCCCATCGGGATGGTCGGCTCGATGTCCTGGCCGCGCAGGTCCGGCAGGTCGGCGTCGTCGAGCAGGAAGCCGTCGCCGAGTTCCTCGTCGACGTCGGGGTTGCCCTGGCCGAAGGTGGTGCGGATGATCCCCGGCGCGACGGCGTTGACGCGGATGTCGTGGCGGGCGAGTTCGAGCGCGGCGACGCGGGTGATCATCATCACGGCGCCCTTCGACGCGTCGTACATCGTGTGGCCGAGCTGGGCGTACTCGGAGCTGATGGAAGCGGTGTTGACGATCGAGCCCTCGACGCCGCGGTCGAGCATGTCGCGGGCGGCGGCGCGGCAGCCGGCGAAGACGCCGCGGACGTTGATGGCCATCACCTGGTCGAACTCGTCGGCGTCGGTCTCGGTGAGCGCGGCGTCGCGGTAGATGCCGGCGTTGTTGACCATCACGTCGACGCCGCCGAACTCGCGGGCGGCCTCGACGACCGACCCGACCTGCTCGGGGTCCGAGACGTCCGTCTCGACGTAGGTCGCCTCGCCGCCCGCGTCCTCGATAGCCTCGTGGGTCGGCGCCGAGATGTCGTCTTCCTTCGGCTCCTCGCGCATGTCGGCGACGATGACGGTCGCGCCGGCGTCGCCGTACCGCGTCGCGACCTCGCGGCCGATGCCGGAGGTCCCGCCGGTCACGATGACTGTCTCCTCGGAGAAGTCGTAGTTTACAGTTCCCATAGGTCGATTCCCGGTTCGGGTCCCTTTGTAGCTTTCCGCTCCGGATCCCCGGGATCTATGGTACCGGGTGTGGTGAGGGAGAGTATGACAGGACGCGACGGCCACGTGCTGTACGAGCCGCCAGCCGAGGCGCCGGGCGCGGGAGCCATGTACCCGCGCGTCGAGCGATTGCTGCACGACGACGCCGCCGGCGAGACGCTGCTGGCGACCTTCGAGCACTACGCGAGCGCCGACCCGGATTGTCCCGATCCGTTCGCCGACGAACTGGACGACGCGATCGCGGTCCCTGAAGACCAGCCCTACTTCCCGATCTACCGGAGCACGGACGGCGGCGAGTCGTGGGAACCGGTTTCGGTTATCCGCGACACCGAGAACGACTGGGGCCTGCGCTACCAGCCGGTCCTGTTCGAGCTTCCCGAGGCCGTCGGCCCGTGGGAGGCCGGGACGGTGCTGGCCGCCGGCAACTCGATCCCCGAGGACCGATCGCAGACCAAGATCGACGTGTACGCGAGCGAGGACGGCGGCCGCTCGTGGTCCTACGTCAGCACGGTCGCCGAGGGCGGCCGCGCCGCCCCGCAGGCCGGGGCGACGCCGGTCTGGGAACCCGAGTTCGCGCTCGACGCCGACCGCGAACTCGTCTGTTACTTCGCCGACGAGCGCTACCAGGACGAGGGCTACGCACAGCTCGTCGGCCACCGGCGCTCGCTCGACGGGGGACAGACGTGGGAGGACGAGGTCTTCGACGCGGTCGTCCCCAACGGCGAGGACCGGCCGGGGATGCCCGTCGTGACGCGACTCCCGGACGGGCGCTACGTGCTGACCTTCGAGATCGTCGGCCCGACCTACGAGGGGGGCGTCTTCGTCAAGACGTCGCCGGACGGTCTGGACTGGGGCGACCCCGAGGACCTCGGATCACCCGTCGAGACTGACGAGGGCCACCAGCTCACGAACGGCCCGTACGTCACGTGGACGCCCGCGGACGTAGCGGGCGGGCCTGGCGAGGCGAACGGTTCAGACGGAGCCACCGAAGGGGGCCGTGCGGACGGTGCCGTCGTTGCGTCCGCGAAGACACTGCGGACCGACGAGAGCGAGCAGGCGCCGGGGAGCGGCCGGACGCTCCTCGCGACGACCGATTTCGAGGACTTCGAAGACTGGGAATCGGTCGCCGCGCCGCTGGCCCTCGAAGACGAGCTCGACGCCGGCCACAGGACGGTCGCGTGGACGACGCCGCTGCTCCCGTCGGCCGACGGCGAGGAACTGCTCCAGCTGACCTCGACGCACGTCGCCGACGGGCGCTGTGAGATTCGCTACGCCTCCGCGCCGCTCGACCTGTCCTGAGAAGCGAAGCGAAACTGCTCCCGACTTACTCGTCTTTCCACTTGATCGAGCAGCCGCGAGAGGGCTCGAACTCGTCGTCGATCGCCTCGCCGGCGAGCAGGCGGTCGATGAGGGCCTTCATCTCCCGCTCGGTCGGCTCGTCGTCGGGGTTGAGCGCGTCGTCAAGCCGGCCGTGGTAGACGAGCCGGAACTCGCCGTCTGTCTCCTCGAAGAGGAAGGGATCAGGCGTGCAGGTCGCGCCGTAGGCGGCGGCGACTTCCTGGCTCTCGTCGCGCAGGTAGGCGTCGTACTGGACCTCGCCGCGCTCGACGTACTCCCCCATCTTCTCGACAGAGTCCTCGGGGTACTCCGCGGCGTCGTTGGGATTGATCCCGACGACGGCCACCTCGTCGTACTCCTCGGCCAGCGCGTTCAGTTCGTCGAACTTCGCCTGGGCGTACGGGCAGTGGTTGCAGGTGAACACGAGCAACAGCGCCTCGTTGTCGGCGAAATCCTCCAGCGCGTGGGTCTCCCCGTCGACGCCGGGGAGTTCGAAGTCCGGTGCAGCGTCGCCGCGGTCGAGCGCGTCTTCCTCGGAGTCGAGTGCGACCATAACGGGCGCCGCTACGGAGGCCGGCAGAATGACGTTTCGGGTGGGACGGCCAGCCGGTCGACCGACGCTCCGGCCGATGCCGGCACCATCCTTAGGGGAGCGACGGCCGATGAGGAGGCATGGTCAACAGCCACCGTGAGAACGCGCTCAGGGACCGAGTCGAAGCCGGCGAAGTCGCGCTGGGCGTCCTCGACAACACCTACAGTCCGACGCTCGTGGAGTTCTATGGGGAACTCGGCGTCGACTTCGTGTGGATCGACTTCGAACACGGCGGCCCGAGCCCGTGGGACGCGAGCGCGGTCGACGAGCTGTTGCGCGCCGCCGAAGGGACCGACACGGAAATCCTCGCGCGGATCCCGACGACGGAGACGGCACTCGTCAGGAAGGCCCTCGACGCGGGGGTCAGGAACCTCTTCCTCTCGCGCGTGGAGAACGTCGAGGAAGTCGAGCAGGCGGCCCGCGCGGCGCGCTTCGAGTACGACGGCGAGCCGGGCGACCGCGGCATGGCGAACCCGCGAGCGCGCCGCTGGGGGCTGGCCGAGGACTACGTCGCCACGGAGGACGAGGAGGTCTTCTTCGGCGTGACCATCGAGAACGCCGAAGCCGTCGACGCCATCGACGACATCGTCGCGGTCCCGGAGCTAGACTTCGTCTTCGCCGGGCCGCTCGACCTGTCGGTGTCGCTCGGACATCCGGGCGAGCTCGACCACGACGAAGTCCGCGAGGGGATCGAGACGATCCGGTCGACCGCCGTCGACGCTGACGTGGCGCTCGGCGGACTCGGATTCGGGATGGACGACGTCAACGAGAAAGCCGAGAAGGGATACCAGATCCTCCACGTCGGGAGCACGACCGGCGCAGTCCAGTCGGCGGTCACCGGCTGGCTCGACGGCTTCGAAGGCGATCGGTCGAGCGAGTGAGAGCGAGCCAGTCGGGGCGGAGCGAGGACCCGTCAGCCGCGTTTAGTCCGCCTGAGAGCGGTAAGCGTCCTCGAACGCTTCGGCTGCGACCAGCAGATCCGAGTCGGGGACGACGCGGTAGGAGGGTTCACCGTCGTCGTCGGACGGTGCCACCTCAGTTTCGAGAACGCCGAGATCGACGAACGCCGCGATCAGGTCGTTGAGGTACAGCGTCTTCAGCGGGACGCCGGAGCGTTCGGCGAGTTCCGAACGGGTGTAGGCGTCCTCGGTGTCGAGTTCGACGAGCGTTCCGAACAGCTTCGCGGCCCCGTCGCTGTCGGCCACGAAGGCCCAGCCGCCGTCGTCGTCCGCCCCACCGTCGGACGGGTCGGTATCGAGCATAGTGGACGCCTATGGGAGACGCTGGGATAAAGCCGCCTATCTCGGCCGTGTGCGAGTCGCTACCGGGATGGAGAAACCCTTTTGTTCGCAGTGGGCCGGTAGATAGGTATGAGCGACCGCGAGGAGATACTGGCGTTGCTCCGCGAGAACGCGCGGTACTCGACCGAGGACATGGCCCGACAGACCGGTCTCGACCCCGCCGAGGTCGAGGCTGTCGTCGACGACCTCGAGAGCGAGGGCGTCATCAAGGGCTACCAGGCCGTCGTCGACTGGGAGAAAGTCGAGCCCGAGCGCGTGCGCGCGGCCGTCGAGTTGAACGTCACGCTGGACCGCGAGACGGGCTACGACGACATCGCCGAGCGCCTCGCGAAGTTCCCCGAAGTGCAGGGCCTGCGGCTCGTCAGCGGCGACTTCGACTTCGCCATGGAGGTCGAGGGCGACTCGATGAGCGAGGTGTCGCGGTTCATCAGCGAGCAGGTGGCGCCCGTCCCCGAGATCACCCAGACGGTGACCCACTACATCATGGAGAGCTACAAGGAGCGCGGCGTCGAGTTCGGGGACGGCCACGACGACGACCGCCTGTCGATCTCGCCATGACGTTCGACCCGACCGACCGCGTCGCCTCGGTGCCTCCCTCCGGCATCCGCAGGTTCTTCGAACTCGCCGAGGAGTACGACGACATCATCTCGCTTGGCGTCGGCGAACCGGACTTCGCGCCGCCGTGGGCCGCCCGCGACGCCGCCATCGCCTCGCTGGAACGGGGCCAGACCTCCTACACGGCCAACCGCGGCATGTCCGAGCTCCGCGACCGAATCGCGGCGGACGTTAGCGAGCGCTACGGACTGGAGTACGACCCCGACGAGGAGATACTCGTCACCTCGGGCGCGAGCGAGGCCGTCGATCTCGCCTTCCGTGCCTTTCTCGACCACGGGGACTCGGTCGCCATCGCCCAGCCCTGTTACGTCTCGTACGTGCCCAGCGCGCGCTTCGCGGGCGCCGACGTGATCGACGTGCCCACGCGCCCGGAGGACGAGTTCAAACTCACACGGGACGTGCTGGAGGATTCGGGCGCCGCCGAGGCCGACGCGCTCGTCATGTGCTACCCGAACAACCCGACCGGGGCGACGATGACCCGCGAGGAACTGGCGCCGGTCGCCGAGTTCGCCCGCGAGCACGACCTGCTCGTCTTCTCCGACGAGATCTACTCCGAACTCACCTACGAGCACGACCACGCCTCGATCGCGACGCTTCCGGGGATGCGCGAACGGACCGTCGTCTTCAACGGGTTCTCGAAAGCCTACGCGATGACGGGGCTGCGACTCGGCTACGCGCTCGCCCCGCCGGAGGCCATCGAGTCGATGAACCGCATCCACCAGTACACGATGCTCTCGGCGCCGACGACTGCCCAGCACGCGGCTGTCGAGGCGCTGGAGAACTGCGACGACGAGGTCCGCGAGATGCGCGCCCAGTACGACCGCCGACGGAACTTCGTCCTCTCGCGGTTCGACGAGATGGACATCGACTGTTTCCCGGCCGCGGGGGCGTTCTACGCGTTCCCCGAGTGTCCGTGGGACGATAGCGACGCCTTCGCCGAGGCGCTGCTGGAAGAGGAGCGCGTCGCAGTGGTTCCGGGGAACGTCTTCGGCGCCGGCGGTGCGGGACACCTCCGCGTCTCCTACGCCACGAGTCTCGGCGACCTCAAAGAGGCACTTGACAGGATAGAATCGTTTATAAAATAGCATATATAAGTAACACGTTCGCGTAGCTCGCCCGTAGGGGCTCCCTACTGCGCTGAAAACGGCGTTATGGAGTGATTATCGAACGGGAGGTTGCGGGCGTAAAGCTTTTTCCGTCTTACTAGCAGTTATGCCTGTAATGGCAATTGATGGTACGGGGGGCAACGAGTCAGACCAGGTCGGGTCTGGGGGCGATCGGTTCTCCGAGGGTGGTCCGACTGTGGGTGAGTACACCTGGAACGACTTGCGGCGCGATGTGCACACTGGTGGGCGCTTCGACCGCAGCGAGTATCTCGGCTTCGACCCGCTGGAGATCGAAGACAGGCTCCAGTCGGGCGCGAGCGCGGCGAAGACTCTCGATCAGGCCTGGGGTGACCGGATCGAGGCCGAGCGCTCGATCGTCGTCAAGGACCGCTACACCTGGGAACATTTCAAACAGGAGTATTACTACGACGAGGACGGGGAGATCCCCCGGGACAGCGAAGGGGAGAAGATCCCCTTCGAACCGGAGGAGTACCTCGGATTCGACCCCGACGAAACCGAGGACCGACTGAGCCAGGGGGGCAGCGCCGCCGAGCGCCTGTCGGCCATCGTCGACGAACGGACCGTCGACGTCAATCCCGAACTCGACGAGGACGCCTTCTTCTCGACCGTCGACGGTCACACGACGGTCGTCAACCGCTACGACCTGGAGAAGGCCGTCCCGCTGGAGAAGAAGGCCCACTTCGTCGAGGTCGAGCGCTACTGGGTGAACAAGCCCTACGCCTGTATCGTCATCTTCCACTCGCGCAAGGAAAACGAGAAGAAGTACTACGCGATAGAGCCCTACGAGAACGACATCGAGTCCCAGCTCGTCGACTTCCTCTCGGGCAAGCTCAAATCCGCCATCAAGTACTCCGACGACGACGTCGTCGTCGAGGGGAGCGAGGCCGACCGTGCTAACGTCATCCAGCGAGAGACCGAGCGGCTACTCGAACGGTACGACCTGTACTCGCCCCGCAAAGGGGGCGACGATCAGGGCCTGATGGATCAGTTCAAGGAGGCGCTGGGTATGGCGGTCGACATCCAGGCTCAGGAAGGCGAACTCGACGGGATCGCCGCCAGGCCCGAGTCGGTCGTCATCGAGGACGACCCGAAGACGCTCACCGAGTACCAGGTCGAGAAGCTACTGTACCGCCTCAAACGTGACTTCGTCGGCTACGCGCGGATCGACCCCGTCAAACACGACATCAACGTCGAGGACATCTCCTGCGACGGGTACAACTCGCGCGTGTTCGTCTACCACTCCGAGTACGAGAACATCATCACCAACGTCGAGCACGGCGAGCAGTCGTTGGACGACTTCGTCGTCAAGCTCGCCCAGCGGTCGGGCAAGGGCATCTCGAAGCGACAGCCGCAGGTCGACGCGACCCTGCCGGACGGGTCGCGTGCCCAGTTGACCCTGGGGGAGGAGGTCTCCGACCACGGGACCAACTACACCATCCGTCAGTTCAAGGACGTCCCGTTCACGCCGGTCGACCTCATCAACTGGAACACCTTCTCGCTCGACGAGATGGCGTTCCTCTGGCTGTGCATCGAGAACAACAAGTCGATGATCTTCGCGGGCGGTACGGCATCGGGGAAGACCACGTCGCTGAACGCCATCTCCCTGTTCATCCCGAGCAACGCGAAGATCGTCTCCATCGAGGACACACGCGAGGTCGAACTGCCCCAGCGGAACTGGGTCGCCTCGGTGACTCGCCCCTCGTTCGGCGAGGACGACAAGGGCGACGTCGACGAGTTCGATCTGCTGGAAGCCGCACTGCGCCAGCGCCCGGACTACATCGTCATGGGCGAGGTGCGTGGGGAGGAAGGTCGCGACCTCTTCCAGGTCATGTCGACCGGGCACACGGCCTACTCCACCTTCCACGCGGACACCGTCGGTGAGGTCATCAAACGGTTCACCACCGAGCCGATCAACGTCTCGAAGACCCTCTTCACGGCGCTCGACCTGGTCTCGATCCAGACGCAGACGCGGGTCGACGGCAACAAGGTGCGCCGCAACAAGAACCTCACCGAGATCAACGAGTACTCGGCGGAACACGACGAGATCAACGTCCGCGACGTCTACGAGTGGCAGGCCGAGACCGACGAATTCCTCCAGATGGGCAACTCCAACACGCTGGAGGAGCTCAAGTTCGACCGCGGGTGGCAACAGGAGCGCCTCGACGAGGAGCTGTTCATGCGGAAGGTCGTCCTCGCCTATCTCATCGAGCAGAACCTCAACACCTACACGGAGGTCGCGGCCGCCGTCCAGGCGTTCATCAACGACCCCGACACCATCATGGCGCTCATCGCCGAGGGGAAACTCGAACGCTCGCTGGAGGACCTGCGGGACATGGAGTCGGTCAAGATCAACATCGACCCGGACAAAGAGGAGATGGTCCCGCGGCCGGACCCGCCGGCGGAGATGCTGGCAGAGGCCGAGGACATCCTCGAGAACGCCCAGCCGCTGTTCCAGCAGTTCCGCGACAAGGAGACGTCGGACATCGTGAGCGCGCTCACGGGCGTCGAGGAGCAGACCGACATCGAACCGGTCGACGAGGAGGGCGAAGAGGAGATCGACTTCAGCGAGTTCGTGCCCGCGGCCGGTGCGGAGGCTGACGAGGCATGAGCCTCGGGCGCGAGTCCCGCCAGCTCGGCGGTGCGAACACCGTCGGTGACACCTTCTACCCCCTCTACCAGACGCTGTTCGACGAGGAGGGGGAGTTCGTCAAGGGCATCGACGACAAGCTCGGCGAGGCGCGGATGGACGACAACGTCGAGATGTACATCTCCCGGGCGCTGGCGGTCGGCACCGTCGCCGGCCTGACCCTCTGGCTGCTGGGGATGTTGCTCGGGTACCTGATCGTCCAGATGCTCGGGATCACCGACCCGCAGTTCCTCGGGCTCCGGCTGCCCGACTCCATCCGGCCGGTCGTCTCGGCGCTGAAGGTCCCCGCGATCATCTTCGTCTCGGGGATCGTCTTCGGCGCCATCGGCTTCGGCGTCGGCTTCGGATCGCTCGTCTCGATACCCTATTTCCGCTCGAACGCGCGCGAACGCGAGATCAACGTGCTCCTCTCCGACTCGGTGGCGTTCATGTACGCCCTCTCGGTCGGGGGCCTCAACCAGCTCGAGATTCTGCAGGCGATGGCCCAGGCCGACGACACCTACGGCGAGGTCGCCAAGGAGTTCCAGTCGCTCGTTCTCGAGACCGAGTACTTCGATACCGACTACCGGACGGCGATCCGCAACCAGTCGATACAGACGCCCAGCGACGAACTCAGCCAGTTCCTGACCGACATGCTCTCGATCGTCGACTCCGGCGGGGACATGACCTCCTTCCTCGAAGACCAGAAGGACAAGCACATGCGGACGGCCAAGCAGGAGCAGAAGAAGATGCTGGACACGCTGGAGCTGTTCGGCGAGATGTACATGACGCTCTCGCTGTTCCCGCTCCTGCTTATCATCATCCTCGTGATCATGTCGATGATGTCCTCGGGGTCGAAGATGGACATGATGCTGGGGACGGTTTACGGGCTCATCCCGCTGACCGGCGTCGGCTTCCTCGTGCTCACCTCGACAGTCACGCAGGACTCCATCGGTGACGGTTACCTGCGCCCCGACCGCGGCGACAAGGAGACCTACTCGGAGGCCGACGACGGCGTCCTGAGCCTCGGACTGGTCGAGGGCTACACCGGCAACTACGGCGTCTTCGACCGCATCAAGAGCCGCGAGGGGACCTACCGCGCGACGGAGATCGTCAAGCGGCCGCACATCTTCTTCCGGGACAACCCGCTGTACGTGCTCGGGCTCACGATCCCGATCACCATCGCGTTTTTCGCAGTCATCGTCATCTTCCACATGGCGCCGATGACGATCTCCGAACTCGTCGTTCCGGTCGGCGGCGACGTGCCCGACAAACTCAACACGCCGGACAAACGGTGGACCTACCCCGTCATCACGGGGACGTTCATGTGGGTGTACGTCCCGATATACCTGAATCTCCTGCCGCTCGGGATCTTCTACGAGTGGAACCTCCGGACGCGCCGCAGCGTCGTCGGCAACCTCTCGGAGAACCTCCGCAAGCTCGCGAGCGCCAACGACACGGGGATGACCCTGCTGGAGTCCATCAAGGTCGTCGCCGACACCTCCTCGGGGCGGATGGCCGACGAGCTGGAGACCATGCACGCGAAGGTCAACTACGGTACCAGCCTCAAGGACGCCCTCCGGGAGTTCAACAACCGCTATCACATCCCGCGGCTCGCCCGGACTGTCAAACTGATCAGCGAGGCCCAGGAAGCCTCCAGCCAGATCCAGGACGTGCTCTCGACGGCCGCCCAGGCCTCGGAGAATCAGGACGACATCGACCTGGAACGCAAGTCGCGCACCCGGATGCAGATGGTCATCATCATCATGACCTACCTCACCCTGCTGGGCGTGATGGCCCTGCTGAAGATCAAGTTCCTCAACGTGATGGCCGACCTGGCGGCCCAGTCCGCGTCGTCCGGTGGCGGTGGCGCCTCCGGTCAGGCCCCCGGCGGGAACTTCAGCGGCGTCAACACGCAGATGCTCTCGGTGCTGTTCTTCCACGCCGTCGTCCTGCAGGCGCTGCTGTCCTCGTTCATCGCGGGGTACATCCGCGACGTGAGCCTGCTCGCCGGCGTCAAGTTCGCCGTCATCCTCCCGACGATCGCGCTGGTCGTCTGGTACGTCGTCACGCTGATATCGTGACGGCGCGGCGAGCGAATTTATTCCCATAGCGATCGACAACGCGCCCGGCGTGGCCCGGCAACGCCCTTAGGTGCGCGAGGACCCAACCGGACCCATGGAAGCACCAAGCACGCTCCAGTCAGCCGCGGCCGAGGACGACGACATCGCGATCACCCGCCGCGACACCGACGGGGAGACGCTCATCGTCGTCGACTTCGGCGAGGGCGCCGACGCCAAACTCGACGTCGTCGGCGGCACGGCTATCGTCGTCGCCGGCGATCGCCAGTTCGAGTTCGAGGTGCCCGACGAGGTGTCCGACCTCTCCGTCAACGACGGGATGCTCCGCATCAGAGCCTGAAAACTTCGGCAGCCGACGCGTCACGTCCCGCTTTCTCTCGTCGTCTCGTCGCCGTTCCCGACTCGCCGCTGCTCACCGAGCCAGCGCCGCAGGGCTCGTGCGGGAACGGTCACTCGCTGTCGAGTCCGTCCGTTTGCGTGGGTGAAGTCCCGTTCGGCCCGTCCGTTCGGTGGGTAGGTTCCGGCGGCGATCGCCGGTGGACCTCGTCGACCCACGGGGGCGCCGTCGGTGTCGACTCGCCGAGGTCGCTGTAGTCGTAGCGGAAACTCACGTGCGACTGGCTGCCGTCGATGACGCGGTCGTACTCGGCGGTCAACGACCGGACGAAGCCCCTGGACGTCACGTAGGCCGTCGCGGTGTAGTTGCGGATCACCACCGACGAGGAGGCCAGCGTCTGGGGGATGGGGCCGTCGGCGGCGTGGAGGCGATAGTACGTCTGTCCGTTCCGCTCGACGGTCGTCACGTCGAACGTCGCACCCCCGAGCAACCGTCGGATAGCCTCCTCTGCGAAGACGTGCTCGCGGTGGCCGCCGGGAGTCTCGAGCAGGTCGTAGCGCGTCTCGTCGCCGTTCGTCATCCGCAGGAACCCGCCGGACTCGTTGACGTACAGCGACGTGTTAGCGCCCGGACCGAGGCTCACCTGCTCCACGAAGAAGCTCCCGTTACCGACGACCACTCGCCGGGTGAACACCCCGCCGAGGAACTCCGACTCGCCGGTGTCGTAGTCGACGACCCACGTGTAGGATCGGTTGTTCACGGACTCGTTGTGCGCCCGAGCGAGCGCGATCCCGTCGACCGAGCCGTCCGCGCCGACGCCCGGCGGGAGGTCGGCCGACGTCGCCGTCGCGGTCGGGTCCGCGGGCGTATCGGTGACGGGCACCGGTGTGACCGTGTCGGTCAGCGCGTTCGACCCGTCGTTCCCGAACGAGACAGCGTTACACCCCGAGAGGAGAACCAGCGCCGCCACGACGACCGCCCCGTTTCGCATTGGCGTCGCTAGGACCGTGAAGTACAATACGGCTTCGACGCGGACGGGTGCCGTTGATGGGGCACCCGTGTACGTCGTCTCTCGTTCGGGGATGGGGTGTCCCCGTCCGCTTTTTGGTCGCCGTGAGACGGCCGATTCAGTTACGGACGCGGGCCGTTGTAGAATTGTACGCCGGAACCCGAGGACATGCCGATCGTCGCCTCGATCATCCGTCCGTTCACCCAGAAGTCGTCAGTGGGATTATCGTCGTTTAGTTCGCTGTGGACCTCCCAGTCACCAGTAGCGGTCTCGTTCACGAAACCGCCGTTGTTCGCCCTCACGGAGCACTCGCAGGGATACACGAACTTCGTGTTTACGTCGCCGGATCCCCGATGGTTGACGTTGAACCGGTACTCATTGCTGCACTCGTCACTTGGGTCCCAGGTTAGATCAAGTCGCGCCCAGTTGTCCGAGTTGTTGACTACCCTGCCTCCGATTACCTGATGGCCCTTCAGCTGTCCGTCGTGTTCGACGGGGTTCTCTAGTTTCCATTTGTCTACGCCCCCATCGACGGTTCCTCTGAGATACCCCTGGACGTCGTCGTATTCGTCATTCGACTCGAGCGAATCGTCGGCACCTTCCGGGTCTGGAGTGCTGGAATTGTAAGTCTGGATGCTGATGTCGTACTCGATCGGTCCACCGCTCCCCGACAACACGAGCTGGTGCGGATTGTCAAACGAGGCCGCAGCGGCTGTGCCTGCGACGACTGCGCTAACTCCGAACATCGTTCCCACCCCGGCGGTTGTTCGCAATGCTTCACGACGGGTCAGAGACGAGTTCTTTTTCGCCATGCAATCGACTGTTAGCTTGATGTCATATTGAAAATTTATATTTCATTTATGTATGGCTATGTAACTTGAACACGTGAGTTGGAAGCGATATAATTGCAGCGTCTGTCGGGGTCTCGGGTCGCTGGCTAATCACTCACTAGAAACATTCTCACGACCGTGAGTGATGCAGAATCACCGTTTGAATCTCTGAGGGATCGATCATGGGTTTCGAGAGCAGGGGCCGCGACAGAACGACTCCTGTTCACTCGGATCACAGCTGGTTCCGCTCACGGGTAGTCTACCGATCGATTCCCTCACAAGCCGCTTCGATCTGCGTCTGGAAGATCGATTGGACAGCGGCGCATTGACTCTCGCGCCGGAGTCTGGACAGCGGCTCGGCCGCAGTCGATGGGTGTCTACGGGCAACTCGTTTGCCACACGAGATAGACTATCCCTGTTCGTTGCCTCTACGGAGTCAAACCTGCACGTTCTGGAAGAGACTGGAATCGACACATCGACTGTTCGAATGAACTCTCGCTCGCGAGCGGCCCCAACAGCGATCCGCCCGACTGTGATCGAAGGGCCAAGAAAGTATCACTGCGGCCCCACGCAGTTCGGGAGTTCGCGAATGGACTCGTTGAGACTTCTCGACTGCGAAGCGTTCGCCTGGCTTCTGACTACGTCCACTGGGGACTCGGAGCTGGAACTTCCAAGAGTACAAACCCCGTCTCGCAGAGCACTACGCTGGTGCTCACGTCGATGAGCGCACGCTAGCCGGCGCTCGTCGGAGTTGTTCGTCGCAAAAGGAGTGGACTCGCCGGGATTTGAACCCGGGGCCTTCCCCGTGCCAGGGGGATGATCTACCACTGATCTACGAGCCCGCCTGCAAAAACACGTATCCGGGCGCTTTTCATAAACCCATCGAAGCAGCCGCCCCATCGGTATCGAGTGACACGGCCGTGGTGTCACTCCCCCAACTGTCGCAGTATCAATTTCTGTACTGCCGGGCCAACGGATATAACGTGGTCTGTCGTTCACCCGGCAAGGCACGGGACCTGTGGCAGCTTCTGGGGGGAAGCGCCCACGGCGACCGGCACAGACAACCAATGGGACGATTCGGGGACCGAGCGAGACCCGTGAACTCACACGGCACGGGTCACCGACGAGATACGCGTGGCGAGCGACGCCACCGGCACAGGCGCGGACAGACGACGCTGGATTTCGCGATCGGGATGAGTATCTTCCTGCTGGCGCTGACGTTCGCGCTGGCGTTCGTTCCCGGCATGCTGGACCCGTTCTCGGACGGCGGCCAGTCCGAGACGCCGGCGACCAACCGCGTCGCCGACGACCTCACCCAGCGGTCGCTGGGCAACGCGACGGCGCCGTACGTGCTCGACGGCGAGTGCACGCGGGCGTTCTTCGACGAGTCGTTCTCGCGGTGCGGGTTCGATGGCGACCCAATCCAACAGCGGGTCGGCGTCCTCGACCGGACGCCAGTGAACGTGACGATCAGCGGCGACGTCGGGTCGAGCGAGGACGCGATCCTCTGCTGGGACGACAGCGCGTCGGCGCTCGTCGAGCGGTCGGACTCGAACTGCGGGACCGTCCTCGCGGACGGGCCGAAGCCGCGCGGTAGCGGCGGGAAGACCGTCAGTGCGCAGCGAGTCGCACTGCTCGACGGGCAGGACGTCACCGTCAAGGTGGTGATGTGGTGACCGCTCGTCGCCCGCCCGGCGGTGCGCGCTCGGGGAAGCCGCGGCGCGGCCGCGACCGGGACAACCGCGGACAGGCACACACGCTCGAAGGCGTGACCGCTGGGCTGATCATCCTGTCGGCGGTCGTGTTCGCGCTGGAGATGACGGCGGTGACGCCGCTGTCGGCGAGCACGTCGAGCCAGCACATCGAGAACCAGCAGGAAGCGACGGCGCGGGGCGTGCTCGCCTCCGCCGCGGAGACGGGGGCACTCGAACGGGCCTTGCTCTCGTGGAACGCGACGAGCAAGCAGTTCTACGAGACGCCGCAGGTGGGGTATTTCACGACGGGGGCGCCACCGAACGACTTCGGGACGACGCTGGAGCGGTCGTTCGACCGCCAGGGCATCGCGTACAACGTTTACCTGCGCTATCAGGGCGCGGACGGTGAGATCCGGGTCCAGCGGTACGTCCACCAGGGACAGCCCAGCGACCACGCGGTCCGGGCGACGTGGGCGCTGTCGCTCATGGAGAGCGACGAGATCCGCGACGAGAACGGGGATCCCACGGGGACGGCCGTCAGCGACGAGTCGACGTACTTCGCACCGCGGCAGTCGAGTGCGAGCGTCTACAACGTGATCAACGTGGAGGTGGTCGTGTGGCGGATCTGAGGCCAGCCGTCGGCGGTCCGGGCGGAGATCGGGGGCAGATCATTCTGGTCGGGGCGTTCGCCCTCGCCGTCGCGTTCGTCGCGCTGGCGCTGGTCATGAACGCCGCCATCTACACGGAGAACCTGGCGACGCGCAGCGAGTCCGCCGAGACCGCGAACGCCAACGCGTTCCACCGGGCGACGGGGACGATGGCGACCGAATCGTTCCGTTACGCGCACGCGGCTCACAGCGGCGATCACGACGCTCTCAACCGAAGCGTCCGCGACGCCGTCGAAGTGTATCACAACGTGACCAGACACCAGCAGGCGGCGAACGGCCAGCTCACGAACGTCAGCGTCGCGGAGACGAACCCCGGGATCAACGTCACCGACGATCCCACCGACCTCACCAGTTCCGGCGGCAACGTAGACTGGACGGTCGCGACAGACGTCTCGAACGCCCGGAAGTTCCGCCTCGAGGTCGAGGACTGGTACGGGTCGGACGACGACGAACTATGGGTCGTCGCGGGCGGCGCGGACACGTGGTACCTGAACGTCTCGTACGACTCGGCGACGGGGAACTACGCGGTGGGCGTCGTCGAGTCGGGCAGTTACGAGTCGTGTACGACGACGGCGAGTGACCCGTTCACGATCGATTTCTCGAAGGGGACAGTCGGTGGAGCCGACTGCACCGCGCTGGACACGGGGACGTTCCCCGACACGTACGATCTCGGGATCCGAAACGGGTCCGTCGCCGACGGCGAGTACACGATGATCGTCGACGGCGACCCCAGTACGGCGCTGGGCTCCGGCCAGTACGAGAACGTGCTCTACTCGATGGACGTCGACCTCGTCTACTGGTCGTCCGACGTCCGCTACCGCTCGACGATTCGGGTCGCACCGGGTGAGAGCAATGGATAGCCCGCCGCCGCGCCGTCGCGGACGATTTCGCGACGCGAGTGGAGACGCCTGCCGGGGGCAGTCGACGGCGCTCGAGTACACGCTCGCGCTCGCCGTCGCGTCGCTGGTCATCACCGGGCTGTTCGTCACGGCGGGGGACTTCGTGACCAGCCAGCGGACCGACGTCGTCAGGACGGAACTCGGCGTCGTCGGCCAGCAACTCGCCGGCGACGTGGTCGCAGCCGACAGGCTCGTCGAAGCGGGAGCGAGCACGGAGACGGTCGCGGTCAACGCCTCGCTCCCATCGACGATCGCGGGCGCCCACTACAGCGTCGCGGTCACCCACACGGGGTCGGAGCAGTGGTTGAACCTCTCGACGAGCGATCCCGAGGTGTCCGTTTCGGTGCGATTGAAGACGAACACGACGGTGGCGACCGGCGCTGTGCCCGGCGGCGACGTCAGCGTCGTCTACGACGACCCGAACCTGGAGGTGCGCGGATGAACGGCCCCGCCGCGGACGGGGACCGCGCCGTGAGCGATATCGTCGGGTTCATCATGGTGTTCGGGATGATCGCCACCGTCGTCGCGATCGTCTCGCTGTCGGGCCTCGCCGGACTCGAGTCGGCCCGCGACGCCCAGCAGACGGACAACGCCGTGCGCGCGATGGAAGTCCTCTCGGACAACATGGGCGACATCGCCGAACGCGGGGCGCCCAGCCGGGCCACCGAGATCAGCCTCGAAGACGCGTCGCTCTCGCTCGGGAAGGAGACGATCGTCACCGTCCGTGACCCGAACGAGAGCGTGAGCGACCCGTCGTTCCTGGTAAACCGGACGCACAAGATCCGTCCGATCGTCTACGACGACGGCGACACCGAACTCGTCTACGCGATGGGTGCCGTCTTCCGCGACGACCCGCGAGGCGGGACGGTGGTCCAGCCGTGGTCGCCGGTGTTCGACACGGAGCGTACCCTGATCCCGATCGTCACGACCGTCTCGGCGACCGATACCGGCCAGCAGATCCAGAGTTCGACGGTCCTCGTCCGCGCGCAGGCGAACGACCGGCTCGTCCCCGTGGCAGACGAGGAGGGGATCTACGACGACGTCTGGATCAACGTCACCTCCGAGCGGAGCGACCTCTGGCTGAACATGCTCGGCCGGGACCCGGCGCTGACCTGTTTCAAGTCGGGGACCGACACGATCGCCTGTCAGCTCGACGAGACGCCGGAACAGCTCTACGTCACCGAGGTCAGGATCGCGGTCGAGCTGAAGCCCTGACGCGATCGAGAAACGCGGCCCCGTCGCACGTCACCTGCTGGTGACGTTGACGGGGTTTTCGGTAACGTGGAGGTAGGTGACCGGCGTGATGTCGCCTTCCAGCTCGAGGTTGGTGTCCTCGACGCTGGAATCGTAGTCGAAGTCGTTGGGGTTGCCGTTGACGGTGATGCTCTCACAGACCGCGCCGCCGATGACGTTCGGCTCGACCGACCCGCCGCCGTTCATGTTGCAGTCCGAGCCGGGCGCGTACAGCAGGCCGACGAATTTGAAGTTCCCGTTGCCGTTGACCGCGCCGCTCGAATGCATAACGACCGAGAAGTTGCCCGCTGGGCCACCGTCGTTGAGGTAGTCGCCCGAGCTCATGTCGAAGGAGTTCCGGACGAGGATCGTCGTGTTGTAGCTGCTGGTGATCGACACGCCGTCGGGACTGAAGTTCTCGTCGACGACGACCGTGACGTCGTCGCCGGGGTTGTCGACGTCGAGCGCTCCGGAGAAGTACGAGTCCGCGTAGTAGGTTCCCCCGCTCGTGATCGTGACCGTGCTGTCCGGCGTGACCTCCGTACACGCCGTGGCGTCGTCCTCACACTCGTCGATGCGGTCCTGGATCCGGTCGTCCGCGAGCGGGTAATTGATACCAGTCGACGACGGCTCCGGCGACGGGTCGTTGCCGTTCATGCGGATGCCGCCCGGTCGCGTCGAGGCGAGGACGTTGTCGTAGCTCTCGTCGAAGGGGACGACCAGTTTCGCACGGGCGGTCTGTCTGGTGTGATCGTAGCTGACGTTCCCCTCGGTCCGCTGGGCGAAAAATCGCCCCCAGGCCTCGTAATACTCGCTGTGGACGGTGACGTTGACGTAGCCCGTGTCCAGCGGGTTGGTGAAGTTGGCGTTCGCCGTCGCGTTCGGGTAGCGGACCCGGGTCGGGTCGGCCTTGGTGACGGTCGCGCCGGACCCGAGGCTCGGCGTGCCGTTGACGGTGATGATCGGGAGCGTCAGCGTGGCTTCCCGGAAGTGGAACTCCGGCGGGGAGAGCATGGTCGCCCCGGCCTCCGTTCCTTTCCAGACGCCCCCGCCCTGGTAGGCGACGGTCTGGTCGCCGTTCTCGTAGCGGACGGCGCCGAGCGTCACGTTGGTGAGCGTCGTCGTCTCGTCGGCGCTCTGGTTGTAGATGGTGACGTTCATCCAGCCCACCGAATCGTCGACCCCGTAGGTGGCGCCACTGGCAGCCGACAGATCGACCCCCTGGTGGCTCGTCCCGCCGAGCGCGACCATCGCGCTCCGGGAGTCGAACTGCGTCAGCGCCTTCTCGGCGCGGCTGACGTCGAGCCCGTTGCTCGCGTCCTCCAGCGCCGCCGCGCCGACCGACACGACGAGCGCGGTCCCCCCGATCACGATAGCGAACAACAACACGATCCCGAGCACGTTGCTCGCGCCCCGAGCGTCCTGACTCATCGGTTACTGCCCTCCGTTCGACGCCCCGGTCAATAAACGCGCCCCTTCGGTTCTCACGATTGAATATAGATCTGCGCCGGCTCAGTAGATATGTCGATATCTCCGATCGAACGTCATTAACTACCTCTATACGGTGACCAGGTCAATCACGACCCATGATAATATTAGATAGCGGGCGGGAGACGGGCCGGCGAGCGGTTTCTCGGCGGAGCGGTCGTCGTTTCCACGATGGAAACTGTTTTGTGTGCGAGGAGGCACTCTCCGATGGGAACGCACGACCGCAAATCTGACTCGCCGCGCGATTGCGCGGCTTGGGATTGCGGCCGTGTTCGCGCCGATCCGGCGGTCTCGCACCCGCGAGTTCGCTGCGGCGCACACACGCACTGCGCGGTCTCACGACCGCCGAACAGCGGTCAGTCGCGTTCCAATTCAGACACATGGCACGAATGCACACGCGCCGTCGTGGCTCGTCCTCATCGGACAAGCCCGCGGCCGACGAACCCCCGGAGTGGAGCGACGTAGACGAATCGGCGATCGAAGAGCGCGTCGTCGAGCTGGCCGAGCAGGGCCTCAGCTCGAGCGAGATCGGCCTGCGACTTCGCGACGAAGGCGTCAACGGGACGCCCGTCCCGGACGTCTCGCTGGCGACCGGCAAGAAGATCACCGAGATCCTCGAGGAGAACGACGCGGCCCCGGAACTGCCGGAGGACCTGCGGAACCTGCTGGAGCGGGCCGTCCGCCTGCACGAGCACATGGACGAGAACCCGACCGACCACCAGAACAAGCGCGCGCTGCAGAACACCGAAGCGAAGATCCGCCGTCTCGTCGACTACTACCGCGGCGACGAACTCGACGAGGACTTCACCTACACCGCCGACGAGGCGGCCGAACTCCTCGAATAGATGTCCGCCACCGCCCGCACCGGAGACGACGCTGCCCCCGGCGAACTCGCCGGACGGCTCCGCGAGGCCGGCTTCGTCCGCCTCGTCGGCGCCGCCACCGGCGACGCGCTGGCCGCCAGCGGCGTCCTCGCGCGGGCGCTCGCGGACCTCGACAGCCCCTTCCAGATCAGTCTCGCGACGCTCCCGACCGACGCCGAGCGGGCGACCGACGCCGACCTGACCGTCGCCGTCGGCCGCGCCGACCCGACGGCCGACTGCTCGCTGCCCGCCGACCCGCGGCCGGCCAGCGAGACGGCCGTCGACGTCGCGAGGGAACTCGACGCGGACCCTGACCTCGCGCTCGCGCTCGCCGGCGTCGTCGCCGACGGGCGCGCGCTCGACAGCCCCGTGGTCGAAGCCGCTGCGGACGCCGACGTGGAGCGCCGACCCGGCGTGGCCGTGCCGACGAGCGACCTCGTCGACGGCCTCGCACACTCGACGCTCGTCCACGCGCCGTTCTCGGGCGACGCCGAGGCGGTCGCGGCCGCACTCGCCGACATCGGACTCGCTCCGAGCGACGGCCTCGATGCGAGTGACCTAGACGACGAGGAACGCCGCCGCGTGGCGTCGCTGGTCGCGCTGCGAGCGGCCGGCGACGACGCGGTCCCGCCGCGGGGCGGCCACGCGGTCGAACGGGCGATTCATCCGTTCGTCGGTGGCCCCTTCCGGACTATCGGCGGGTACGCGGACGTCCTCGACGCGCTCGCGCGGGAGGAACCCGGCACTGGCGTCGCGCTCGCGCTCGGTCACGACGTGGAGGCGGTCGCGCTCGACGCGTGGCGCTCCCACGCCCGACGTGCACACGACGCCGTCGCCGACGCGACGACCGGCCGGTACGACGGCCTGTTCGTCGCCCGCGCCGAGACCGACGACGCGCCCGTCGGGACGATGGTCCGACTCGTCCACGACTACCGCTCGCCCGAGCCCGTGACGCTCGCCGTCACCGAGGGCACAGCGGCGGTCGTCGCCGACGAACGCGACCTCGAACCCGTCGTCTCGGCCGCCGCCGAGGGCGTCGATGGCACCGGCGCGACGACCGGGACGACCGGCCGCGTCCGCTTCGACGTGGAGACGGGCGCGTTCATCACGGCGTTCAGGGAGGCGCTATGAGACGAGCGACGATCACGACGACCCACGGCGACGCCGAGGCGGCGACGCACGTCGCCGCGGCGCTCGCCCCGGACAACACCGCAGAGATGGACACGCGCGTCGACTGCGACGCCGTGGTCACGACGATGCGCCGCGAGACGACCGGCGGGCTCCGCTCGACGGTCGACGACTACGTGGTCAACTGCCGGGTCGCCGCGCGGCTCGGCGAGGGCGACGAGGCCGAGGGCGACGACGCATCGAGTACAGCACAGACAGACGACACACCCGACACAGACACCAACACATGAGCGAACGATCCGTCTCACGACGCAAGCAAGAGAAGCGGTGGTACACACTGATGGCTCCCGAGCAGTTCGACCGGGAGGAACTCGGTGAGACCCCCGCTGACGAACCGGACAAGGTGCTCGGACGCACCATCGAAACCACGCTGGGCGACCTGCGCAACGACGCCAGCGAGAACAACACCAAGCTGACCTTCAAGGTCAACGAGGTCGCGTCGGACTCGGCGTACACCGAGTTCATCAAACACGAGCTGACGCGGGACTACCTGCGCTCGCTCGTCCGCCGCGGCTCCTCGAAGGTCGAGGCGTTCATCACTGTCCTCACCGAGGACGACTACCGCGTCCAGATCCAGCCCGTCGCGCTCACCACCAAGAGCGCCGACGAGAGCCAGGAGAAGGCCATCCGCCGCACGATGATCGACATCGTCGAGGAGTCCGCGCGCGAGCGCACCTACGCCGACCTCGTCGACAGCGTCGTCGAGGGGCGGCTCTCCTCGGCCATCTACAACGAGGCGAAGACCATCTACCCGCTGCGCCGCGTCGAGATCCAGAAGCTGACCCTCGAGGCCCGTCCCGAGGAAGTCGCCGCCGAGGAAGAGACCTCCGTCGACGTCGACGAAGACGAAGTCGCCGTCGACGAGACCGCCGACTGACGACGCGCTCGACGCCTTTCGATTTCTTTCGCTCGCGAACTATCGGCGCCGAGCGACGGATGTAATACGGATTCGAGCTACGCGTCCGTCGCCGGACTCGCCGTGCTCGTCGTCGCGTCCTCGCTGACGACGACCGCGCCGACCATCCCGCCGGTTTCGTGCGGGATGCAGAAGTAGCTGTGCGTGCCGACGGTCTCGAAGGTGTGCTCGTAGGTCTTCTCCTGATAGATCGCGCCATCGTTACCGTTGATCCACCCGCTTTCGGCGGCCGACTGGCTGTCGAACTCGCCGCTCGCCCAGTAGTCGGCGCCCTCGGGGGCCTTCTCCTCGTAGGCGGTGACGGTGTGGGCGTGCGAACTCGTGTTCTTCCAGACGACGGTCGTCCCGGGCGGGACCTCGATCGTCGCCGGTTCGAACTTCCGGGCCGTCATGCCGACGTCGTAGTCGCCGGTGTCGCCGCTGCTCTCGCCGCAGCCCGCGAGCCCGGCCGCCACGGCGGTCGCGCCCGCACTCCGGAGGAACGCCCGTCTGTCCATGCGCGAGCGTCGGTTCCCCGGACAAATAGAGCCCCCGGTATCCGTCGAAGTCGTCCAAGAATGTGCTGCTTTGAGGGCAGCGACCGCTACCGCAGTGATTAGTAGGCGTTGAAAGCCCTCGGCGCGCTCGCTAAGTGCAACTAGAACCGCTACCGCAGGGTGTGCTAAGAGTTGAAAGCCCTCGTCGCGCTCGCGGTCGCTGTCTCCGAAAATCGTAGATTTTCGGGATCGGGCGAGAGCACAGCTCTCGCAGACCTCGCGAATCTCCGATTCGCTCAGTGACGAGAGAGCTTCGCTCTCTCGAACCAAGCGGGATATCCGCGCTCTCCGCACCGCCCGCGCGGATAGTGCCCGCTCAGGCGACTACATGAACGCGAGCCCGCCTCGCCCTTTCAGTCCCCCAGGAACTGCAACCACACAGCAAACGGCCACATGCCTCCCCAGCCGATTCGCTCCCTGCGGTCGCTCATCCCTCGCACGACTATGGTCGCGAGATGAAACTCGCGACAGCGCGCGCCACCGAAATCCAGTTGATCCTTTACGGTAAGCGTCCGGCGCCGAAGGCGCCGGTTCACCGCTCGCGCTCCGCGCGAGCGGCCTTTTTCACCCATGTTTTTGCCGGCCGGGTTCCCCGCAGGCGCGCTTCGCGCGCCGAGGAAACCCGGTCGGGAAAAAGATGGTCGAGTAACATCTATCAGTCCGCGGTAGATAGTAATCAGTATGCGCCTCGCTCCCGACTGGTCCCTCCGGGTTCGCATGGTCCTGGCGATGACCGGAATGGCCGTCCTCTACGCCGCGTTCGTCGGCGTGGCCGCGTGGTGGGCGTTCGACACGCTCGGGAGCGCTGGCATCTTCGTCGTCGTCGGCCTCGCGGGCGTCCTCGTGACCCTCCAGTACAAGTACGGTCCCGAGGCTGCCCTGAAGGCGCTCGACGCCGAGCGGGTCTCCGAATCCGAGTACCCAGACCTCCACGCCCGCGTCGGCCGACTCGCCGCACAGGCGAACCTACCGAAGCCCGACATCGCGGTCGCGCCGCAGGCCCAGCCTAACGCCTTCGCGACCGCGAAAGGTCGGGACGACGCCGTCGTCGCCGTGACCGAAGGGACGCTGGAAACCTTGCAGGGCGACGAACTCGACGCCGTGTTGGCCCACGAGCTCGCACACGTCCAGCACCGCGACGCGCTCGTGATGACGGTTGTGACCGCGCTCGTGACGGTCGCGGCGACGATCGTGCGGAACTTCTGGTGGTTCGGCGACGGCGGCGGTGACGGAGGGGGAGGCGGCGACGGCGGGACGCCGTGGTTCCTCGCGTTCGTCGCCGTCTCGATGGTCGCGTGGCTCGGCGGCTACCTCGTCTCGCGGGCGATCAGCCGCCATCGCGAATTCGCCGCCGACCGCGGCGCGGCGGCGATCACCGGCAACCCCGGCGCGCTCGCGGCCGCCATCGAGACCATCTCCGCCGAGATGGCCGCGACGCCCGAAGAAGACCTGCGCGACCACGCGGAACTGAACGCGCTGTTCATCGTTCCGGCCGACGCCAAATCGCGCCTCGTGTCCCTGATGGAGACGCATCCCGATCCCGAGCGGCGGATCGAGCGGCTCTCCAAACTAGTCGGCGAGTTCGAACGGGCGGAGCTACAGGCCGAGTGAGACGGGGGTGGATTTCGACCGCGCGGGGGGACTCCGAAGGGAAACGCTCTTGGCCCGGAGAATCGCATTTTGGGGTATGAGCAACGGGGACGACGAAGCGGCCGAGGAGGACGCCGCGACCGAGGACGCAGCCGACGCCGAGGAGACGACCGAGCTGTCGGCCGACACCCTCGACCAGCGGCTCGACGACGCCGAGAGCGACCTCGAAGCCGCCGAGACCGAGGCCGACCTCGACGCGGTCGAGGAGGACCTCAACGAGATCGAGGCCGACCTCGAAGCGGCCGACCTGCCCGAACCGGACGAGGACGACGAAGACGCCGAGGACCCGGCTGCGGAACTCGAAGACCGCATCGCCGACCTGCGCGACCAGCTCGAAGACCAGCGCGGGCCCTACGCCGACGACGTCGTCGCGGTCCTCGAAGACGCGGAGTCGACCGTCGCCGACACGCGCTGGACCGAAGACGGCCAGCCCGATGTCGTCACCGCCGTCCAGTCGTATCTCGGTACCCTCGCCGACGAACTCGACACCGAAATCTCGCCCGAGAGCGACGATACCGACGACCTCGCCGACGCGCTCGACCAGGCGGCACAGGTCGTCGAGGGGAGCACGCTCGACCCGGACGAAGACGCCGAAACTATCGCCGCGCTGCTGGAAGACGCCGAAGCGCTGCAGGACGACCTCGACGCCGCCGAGGAGTGGGACGACCTGACGGTCCGCCAGCAGCTCGACGCCCAGGGGTTCTACGACGTGCTCGAATCGGAGAACCGCAAGGACTTCCCCGCCGAGTGGAACGCGGTGAAGGTCTACGAGGAGATGGGCGAGGTCGAGCCCATCCTGACGGCGCTCGAGACGTTCGACTCCGACTTCATGGAGGAGAACATCCTCAGCACGCTCTGGCGGATGGGGCCGGAGGAGGCCTACGACGCCGTCAATCAGCGCGCCCAGAAGCGCAACAAAAAGCCCGTCGAGATCCTCGGGAAGATCGGCGACGAGCGCGCGACCGAGACGCTCCACGACTTCATCGACGGCGACGGCGATCCCGCGCTCCAGAAGGTCACCCTGCGCGCGCTCGGCGAGATCGGCAGCGAGGAGTCGGCCCAACCGGTCGCCAACCGACTCGACGCCGACAACTACGAGATTCGCTCGGCGGCGGCTCGCTCGCTCGGACTCCTCGGTGACACCCGCGCCATCGAACCGCTCTCGGACGTGCTGGAGAACGACGAAGCCAACGAGGTCCGCGCCAGCGCGGCGTGGGCGCTCAACCAGATCGGCACCGAGCGTGCGCTCGGCGTCCTCGAAGACTACACCGACGACCGCGCGTTCCTCGTCCAGTCGGAAGCCGAGAAGGCCGTCTGAGGCGTCTCCGTTCCGGGAGTCTGTTTTTCCCGTCTCTGCGGCGTTTTTCGGTCCGTATCTTTATACTCGAGAGCGGGACCAGCCAGGCGCGTGTCCAGAGTGGCGTGGCTCGCCGCGGCCTGCCTGCTCGTCGGGGGAGTCGCCGGCCCGGCGGTCGGGGCGATGACGAACTCCGGCGACTCGAAAGTCGCGTCGGTGAGCAGTCAGACTGATACCGTCCAGCCGCCCGAATCCCGTGTCGCGGCTGTCTATCCGAACCCGGTCGCCGACGGGGACCGTGGCGAGTTCGTCGTGCTCGCGGTCGAAAACGGGACCGACCTCAGTCAGTACGAACTCGCGGATACCGACGGCTCGCTCTCGCTTCCGAACGAGACGGTCGGCGGTCGGGTCGCGGTCACGACGGCTCCCGCAGCGGTTCGAAACCTCACGGACCGACGGGTCGTCGGCGCGAACGGGTCCATCGCACTCGCCAACGGCGGCGACCGACTCGAGTTGAAGCGCGGCAACGAGACGGTCGGGAGTGCGCGGTACCGCGACGCACCGGAGGGAGAGATCGGTCGCTTCGACGACCGCGGTGCCGTTACGTGGCAGCCGCTCGGGCGGACGAACCGGTCGATCGTCACCGCGACCGGAGGCGAGGCCCGAGCGTTCACGCTGCCGGACGCTCCCGAAGTCCCGCTGGAAGTCGTCCGCAGTGCCGACCGCCGAATCCTGCTCGCGGGGTACACCTTCACCTCCGAGCGGGTCGCGCGAGCACTCGAACGCGCCGCCGACCGCGGGGTCGACGTACACGTTCTTCTCGACGGCCAGCCGGTCGACGGCATCAGCGAGAAACAAGCGCGGGTGCTCGATTCGCTCGCGGAAGCCGGCGTCACGGTCGAACTCCTCGGCGGTCCCCACGGCCGATACGCCTTCCATCACCCGAAGTACGCCGTCGCCGACGACAGGGCGGTCGTGCTGACCGAAAACTGGAAACCGGCGGGGGTCGGCGGTCGCGCGAGCAGAGGCTGGGGCGCCGTCGTCTCACAGCCACGGATCGTCGACGGGCTCGCCGAGACGTTCGGCGCCGACGCGGAGTGGCAGGGTTCTCGCCCGTGGTCGGAGGTCCGACGCGGCCGCTCGTTCACGGCCGGCGGTGTCGCGAACGGGTCCTATCCACGCCAGCGGTCCCCCGAGACGGTCCCCGTCGAACGGACGCGACTCCTCGTCGCACCCGACAACGCAGGCGCTGCGGTCACGGCGGCGCTCGACGACGCCGAAGAGTCCATCGACGTGATCCAGATGTCGATCGACGGGCCCGACCAGCGATTCCTCCGCGCGACGTTCCGTGCGGCTCGCCGCGGTGTCGACGTCCGAATCCTGCTCAGTAGCGCCTGGTACGTCGAGGAGGAGAACCGCCGGCTCGTCGAACAGTTGCGCGAGACAGCCGACCGCGAGGACCTGCCGCTCTCGGCGAAACTGGCCGATCCCGGCGGCGACTACGAGAAGATCCACGCGAAGGGCATCGTGATCGACGGCGATCAGGTGCTCCTGGGGAGCCTGAACTGGAACGGCGAGTCGATCCGGCAGAACCGCGAGGTCGTCCTCTCGCTGGAGGGTGAAGCGGTTGGCGCGTACTATCGGGAGGCCTTCGAAGCCGACTGGGGCAGCGAGGAGCGGTCGCTCCCGCTCGGCGTCCTCGCCGGCGTCGCCGGGTGTCTGCTGCTGGCAGTGCTCGTCGCCCGGCGCATCGACTTCGGTCCCGACGTGGGCGTGGGACCGGGTCGATGACCTGCGGCTCTCGATCGTAGGTGTACGAATCGGGAGAACCGAACGAACAGTGCGGTGACGCGGTCGCCGTCAGTCCTCGGCGAACGCGGCCGAGCTACCGAGCGCTTCGTCGATCTCGGCGTCGGCCATCTTCTCGACGAGCGCGTCGATGACCGGCTCCCGCATGCCGCGGACGAACTTGATGGAGCCGACGACGAGGTGGCCGCCGCCGCTGACGCCGCCGCCGTCAACCTCGTCTTTGAGCTCCTCGACCATGGTGGGGATGTCCAGACGGACGCCGTCAGAACGGAGCACGGCGAAGTCCGGCCCGTAGCCGATGGTGATGACGGGGTCGCCGGTCTCGGCCACTTTCGAGTCGTGGATCTTGCCCGTCGTCTTGCCCGGCGCGGGGTAGGTGAACCGGTGGGCGTGGTTCTCGACGTCGATCCGATAGAGGTGGGCGTCGTTGTCGAGGCGTTCGTGGTCGACGTGGGGCATCGCGGCGTCGAGCTGGCGGTCGACGTCGCGCTCGGCGCGCGTCGCGAGGAACTCGACGAGTTCGCGGTGACGTTCGTCGTCGTCGCAGTCGACGTTGAGCGCGTCGGTGATGAGCTGGCCGCCGTCGTCGTAGCGCAGCCAGAAAGTGGCGTAGTCGAGCGCTTCCCCGACGTCCCGCAGTTCGGACTCGTCGTAGCCCTCCTCGCGAGCGAGTTCGAGGTAGTCGTCCATCGCCGACGCCTCCGAGCGGTCCGAAAGGCCCGCGACCGCGGGGACGTGGCGCAGGTCGTCGGTGATCGACGGGTCGATCATCCGCGCGAGTTCGACGCACATCATCCCCGTCGTGATGCGGTAGTCCTCGTCGTGGAGGTACGGGTTGACGTGTTCATCGAGGAGGTCCTCGACGGCGTCGGGGTCGGGATGGTGGTGGTCGACGACGACGATGGGAACGTCGTAGTGGGCGAGGTTGCGGTAGGCGGGCGTGTCCTCCTCGGTCGACCCGTTGTCGAGCATGAGCAGGAGCGGGAGGCGCTGGCCGTGTCGCTGGCGGTCCTCCAGCGCGAAGTTCAGGTCGCGGGTCACGTCCTCCATCTCGTAATAGGGCGCCTTGCTCGGCAGGCGCTTGAGGAGGTGCTGGGCGGCGTCGGGGTCCTCGTAGGTGTCCTCGATGAACCGCTCCATCGCGACCTGCATCGGAACGCTCGCGCAGATGCCGTCGCCGTCGGCGTGGTGGCGCATCCGGATGGGGCGACCCTCGAGGATTTCGCGGCGGAGTCGCCGCGCGACAGATTGCAGGTCGTCGCGGAGTTTCTCGAAGGCGTCCCACTCCACGAGCGGGTCCGGGTCGTGGGGCGCGGCGAGGTCGTCGAGTTTATTATCCTGCTCTTCGCGGACGGCCGCGGCGTCGTCGCCGTCGAGGACCTGCAGGTCGTCGATCTCGACCTGAACCGCGCCCTCGCGCGTCTCGACGTAGCCGTCGATGCTGACGACGTCGTCGAGTTCGACGTCCTCGTAGGCGCGGACGCCCGCGTCCTCGAAGGCGGTGCAGGGCGCGATGCCGGTCGCGTCGCGCACCTGAAACACAGTCGGGCCGCCGGTCTGTTTGATCTGGACGACGACGCCCTCGACGGTGACGGACTCGCCGACGACGTCGCCGAGGTCGGCGACCGCGTGGCTGTCGCGGGAGATGGACTCGACCTCGTAGTCGTCGAGCGTGACTTCGTTGAACGCGATGTCGCCGTTCTCGCGGACCTCTTCGAGCTGGACGACGAGCTGGTCGCCGACCTCGTAGGTGCCGACGAGGTTCGAGGCGTGGACGAGGCCGGACACCTCGTCGGTGACGTCGACGAAGACGCCGTAGTCGACGACGCCGTTCACTTCGGCGAGGTAGAGGTCGCCTTCCGAGACGTACTCGAAGTCGCAGTTCGGGTCGAGGTCGTAGACGGTGGTCCCGCCGTCGGGGACCGCGACGCCGGAATCCCCGGCGTCAGATACAGGAGTCATTTGTACTCGATAGCGCTCCGACCGCAGTTTAACCTTCGGAAAGCGTTCCGCCACCGCGTTTTTCAAGACGGGGAGTCCTCGCGCCCGTCTGCCGCTGCGGGGATCCTACCGACAAAACCAGTGTCTCACTGCGTGCAGTCCCGGGAGCTGCGCCCCTCCACCGCGGAGTTGATTCCAGGACAATGGGAAGTAATTCACCTGATCAGTAGAGTGTGCGCGTTGAACAGCCAAGTCAGAAGACTCCGGTGATGAAACCAACACCCATGACGATAAGGACGGCTGCGGAAAACGCCGGGAGATATGGCGTGTACTGGTCGACTCTCTCCTCGAAGTGCTGGTAGCCTGCAATCAAAAGCATCGTCAGCCCGGCGATACCCACGATGACGGCGAGGGCGTACGCACTCATCAGTTCGAGGCAGTGGGTTGACCCTGCGCAGAGCGCAATAATCTCGAACTCCTCTTCGTGGGCGAACCCGAGCACGAACGCAAACCACGCGATCCCGAGGAGGCCACGGTCAGCGTCCTCTTCGGGGACATCGTGTGAGTGAGAGTGCCCACCGACGAAGGGAACGAAGTCCTTCAAACGGGTGAGCAGTCCAGCGTTGTGGTCGTGTGAATGGCTGCGGCCAGGGTCGTTCGAATGGCCCTGCTCGTGAGAATGGCCTGAATGCTCGTCCAAATCGTGATGATGGTCGTGGCTGTGACGGTCGGAGTGGCTATCATCACCACGACTGCCGTGAGAATGTCCGTGGAAGTATTCACGAATCCCAAGCGTGATGAGGAGGACACCGGCGACAATACTGACTGGCCCGCCGATTTGGGTACCACCGAGTATCGTCATCGGCTCGTTGACCTGCGTGAGGTTGAAGTAGTCTTTTGCGTAGAAGAACACGCCCACCATCGCGATACTGCTGATGAGGTGGCCGACGCCGATGATGAGACTCGCCGCGAACCCGTATATCCACTTGTTTGTCTGGTCAATGGCATACGAGGCGGCAACGGGCCACCCATGACCCGGTTCGATGCCGTGAACGGCACCGAGACCGATCGCACCGACGAAAAGGCCGAGGGCTTCACCGTGTAACATCCTGAGCAAGAATCTGCTACCGAGGTGAATAACGGTTGTTAATACCGAAATGGGCGGATCATCATACGAGACCCTCTTGTAGAACCCTGACGAGTCAGTAGCTATGCGAACGAGTTTCAATATTCCGGACGAAGTCGTAGAGGAGTTCGACCGAGTCTGGCAAGAACAGGGTCTCGAGAACAGGTCGCGAGCGGCCCGAGAAGCGATGCTGGAGTACATCGAGTCTCACTCCCGGCTCGAAGCGACAAGCGGAGAAATCGTCGCGCTCCTCGCGTTCGATTATCGACACCACGAGGTGATACAGGAACTCCACGCGGTTCAACACGGGTATCAAGACGTGATCCTCAACACGAGTCATACGCATCAGGGGGAGTGGTGTCTCGAATCACTGTTTTGTCGGGGGCCAGCAGAGAAGGTCCGCGACCTCACCTACCGACTCCGCGATTTTGACGGTGTAAACCGGGTCAAGGTGATGGTCATCCGGGACGGTGACGAATGACGAGCTGCCAGAAACCTCCGAGACAGACAATTCCTCTGTATTTTACCTGTACTGAGTATCCAGCGCCGACGGCGCCGGTTCACGCGATCGCCGTCGGCGCATGCGCTTTTTCACCCCTGTTTTTGCCGGAGTGGTGCCCGCAGCGGCGCTTCGCGCCGCGAGGAAATCCCGTCCGGAAAAAGATGGTTTGGAAAGCCTTGTTACGCGGGCTACCCCAAGCAGGCACATGGGACTGTTCCGCTCGGGCGAGGTGGTCGGCATCGCCGAGGCGGCACTGGAGTTCGCGCTGGAGGCCTCGGAGGACGCCCACCCGGACGAGTACATGGGCTTTCTGCGCGGCGAGGACGCACGCAAGTTCGACCTCGACTACGAGGGGACCGTCCTCACGGACGTGCTCGTCATCCCCGGGACCGAATCGAACCCCGTCAGCGCGACCGTGAAGACCAGCATGATCCCCAACGACTCGCGGGCGGCGGGGTCGATCCACTCCCACCCCAACGGCGTGCTCCGTCCAAGCGACGAGGACCTCCAGACCTTCGGCAAGGGGAAGGTCCACATCATCATCGGCGCGCCCTACGGGAAGACCGACTGGCAGGCGTTCGACCGCGAGGGCAACCCCGTCGACCTACCGGTGCTGGACGTCGAACTTCCCGAAGACGAGTTCTTCGACTTCACGCAGGAAGACATCGACGCGGAACTCGCCGAGGAGAGCGGCTACGGCTCTGACCCGACGGACTTCCGGTCCGAACCCGACGACGAGGAGTGGGGCCAGCGATGACGGAGGGGCGAACCGGCACCGAAGACGACCGGGCGGGGAGTGCGGCGTCCACGGACATCGTCGTCGCCCAGGGGACCTTCGACATCCTACACCCAGGGCATGTCCACTACCTCCGGGACGCGAAGGCGATGGGCGACCGACTCGTCGTCATCGTCGCGCGCTCGGAGAACGTGACCCACAAGGCGCCGCCGGTGGTCCCGGGTCCCCAGCGCCGGGAGATGGTCGCCGGCCTCGACCCGGTGGACGAGGCGCGTCTGGGTCACCCCGAGGACATCTTCGTCCCCATAGAGGAACTCGACCCGAGCGTCATCGCGCTGGGCTACGACCAGCACCACGACGCCGACGGCATCCGCGCGGCGCTCGAAGACCGCGGCATCGACTGCGAGGTTCGTCGGGCGACCGCCTACGAACCCGACTACGACGGCGGCCTGCTCTCGTCGGGACAGATCGTCGACCGGATCCTCGCCGAGCGCGGGGACTCGGACCCGTGTCAGTGACGGTTCCAGCGTAGTCGCGGGTCCAAGTGATCGCGAATTCGCCGCTCAGCCGGCGTCCGGGCGGTGTTCCGCGTCGCGATCTGCTGTCAGAACACCAACCTTTAAACCACATCGGCACGCCTCGGGAGGGTATGGAACGGGTCACGGTGGAAGACGTGCCGTCGCGGTCGTATCGGGGATTGGAACTGTTTATGCTCATCCCGCCGGCGCTGATAGCGTTGTTCGCACTGGGATCGGTCGTCATGTTCGTGTTCGGGTTCGGCGGCGGATCCGGGGGAGCGACCGGCACAGCGGGGACGACGGCGCCCGCAACCGGCGCGAGCGACGGCGCGATCACGGCGATGGCCGGTGGTATCGTCGTGCTGTGGATACTCGGGGTGATCTTCGGTCTCGCGTCGGCGGTCGCCATCCCGCTGTTCCTCTACTTCGATTCCGGGAAAATCGCCTCGCAGGACCTCGACTGGGAGCCGAGCCAGGGGCTGTACGCGCTCGGCGGGTTCTTCCTCAGCGGGCTGGTCGTCTGGCACTACCTCTACAAGCGCCACCAGTACGTCATCGACTGGGTCGGCTCCCAGGCGTGGTGGTACCTCGCGCTCATCGGCGTCGCCGTCGGTATCCTGAGTCTCGTCGGGGCCGCCATCGGACCGGGACTCGTGTTCCTCGGTTTCGTCGGGCTCCCGATGTTCGCGATCGGCGTGTACAAAGACGCCACGTACGTCCGCCTCAACAGCGACTGGCACCCCAACCCGGTGAATCACTTCCTCGCCGCCTTCTTCACGGGGCTGTTCGGGGTCCTGGCGCTCCCCTACTTCGGCTACTACGCCTACAAACGACACGCGCACGTCGGGCTCCTCTGAGCGTCCCCCCGTTGGCGGGGTTGGTCTCATCGCCCCTGCTGAGCGGACAGCAGTAACGGTCGACGACGAACGCTACTTCTGTGAGGCGCGGAAAAGCGGCGAAACCGGACGAATCCGGAGTTACAGCAGGTCGTGTTCGGCGAGGCGCTCGACGCCCTCGCGGAGGCGGTCCTCGCTGTTGGCGTAGGCGAGTCGAACCCACCCGGGCGTGCCGAAGGCGCTGCCCGGCACGGTCGCGACGTGGGCGGTCTCGATGGCTTCCTCGGCCCAGGCCACGTCGTCGTCGGCGACGGGGAGCATGAGGTAGAACGCGCCCTCGGGCGTCGGAACCTCCTTGCCGTGCTCGGCGAACAGGTCGACGAGCATGTCGCGGCGGTCCTCGAAGGCCGAGCGCATCTCCTCGACGGCCTCGTCGGTGTTCTCCAGCGCCTCGACGCCGGCGTGCTGGACGAAGTTGACGGCGCAAGTCACCGAGTGACCGTGGATCTTGCCGGACTGGTCGATCAGGTCCTCGGGGGCGGCGTAGTAGCCGAGCCGCCAGCCGGTCATCGCGTAGGCCTTCGAGAAGCCGTTGAGGGTGATGGTGCGGTCTTCCATGCCCTCCAGCGTGCCGATGCTCGTCGGCTCGACGCCGTCGTAGGTGATCTCCTTGTAGATCTCGTCAGAGATGACGGTGATGTCGTGCTCGACGGCGATGTCGCGGACGCCCTCTAAGGCCTCGTCGGAGTAGACGGCGCCGTGGGGGTTGCCCGGCGAGTTGACGACGAGGATCTCCGTGTCGTCGGAGACCGCCTCGGCGAGGTCGTCCAGCGCGGGTTCGAGCTGAAAGTCGTACTGCGCGGTGTCGACGCGGGTGAGGCTCCCGTCCGAGAGCTTCACCATCGCCTCGTAGGAGACCCACGCCGGGTCGATCAGGGCGACCTCGTCGCCGTCGTCGATGAGGGTCTGGAAGACCTCGAACAGCCCCTGCTTGCCGCCGGGCGTGACGACGATGTTCTCGGTCCCGTACTGGTCGAGGCCGTCGCCGTGAAGCTTGTCGACGACGGCCGATTTCAGTTCGGGGATGCCGTTCGAGGGGGTGTAGCCGGTGTGGCCGGCGTCCATCGCCTCTTTGGCGGCCTGTTTGACGTTCTCGGGCGTGTCGAAGTCGACGATGTCACCGACGGAGAGGTCGACGACGTCGACGCCCTCGGCCTCCAGTTCGGAGGCCTTGTTGCTGATCGCGACGGTCGCGCTCGGTTCGATCCGGTCGACGCGTGCTGCGAAGTCCATGAGTGTATCGTGAGTGTGTGTTCAGGGCAGTTCTTCGACGAGGTCGACTGCGCTGTGGACGACGGTCGCCCCGTAGTCCGTGCGCGCCTTCGCCTCGGCCGTGCTCATCCCGGGACCGATGATCCCGAAGGTGACCGGAATGTCCCGGTCGAGGCTCACGTCGGTGAGCCCCTGCGCGGCGGCGTCAGCGATGACCTCGTCGTGGTCGGTGTCGCCCTCGACGATGGCCCCGAGGACGGCGACGGCGTCGACGTCCTCGCGGCGGGCCAGCCTGTCCGCGGCCAGCGGCGTGTCGTAGGAGCCGGGCACCTCGACGGTGGCGACGACGTCGGCGTCGCGCTCGGCCGCCGCGTCGCGCGCAGCGGCCTCCATCCCGTCGATGACCGTCCCCTCCTTGTCGAATTGGGCGACCACCAGACCGAGCTGTACCATGTGCGAGGCGAAGCCAGCGCGGGTAAAAGAACTACCGAACCAGCCCCGGGCCACCACTGCACCGGGAAACCGAACCACCCCGTCCGCGACGGCGGCACCGCGTCGCTTTCGGAGGATCAAACAGTTGTTTTTCCAACCAGTATGTCTCTTGTCGCCCCGCCTGTAGCCGGGAGCGATGACATCCTCGGGCGTGCGGAAGCGACTGCGAGCCGCTTCGGAGCGGCTCCGCGACCGATCCGACCGCAACCGCTTCGACCGCGTCACGCTCGCCGTTCTGGCAGTCGTCGTCGCCGGATTCGCGGCCCGACTGTACCGGCTGGGCGCCCGCAGCGCCCACTTCGACGAGGGCCGCGTCGCCTACTGGACCGTCGACTACGCCGCGACCGGGCAGTTCCGCTATCGGCCGATGATCCACGGCCCTTTCCTCCAGCACGTCAACGCGGTGGTCTTCGACCTCCTCGGCCCGACCGACTTCGCGATGCGCGTCGTCGTCGCCGTCGCCACCGCGCTGTTCCCGCTCGCCGCACTGCTCCTGCGCGAGCGACTGGACGACGTCGAGGTGGTCGCGCTCGCCGCCCTGTGGGCGTTCACGCCCGTCGTCCTCTACTACTCGCGGTTCATGCGGGGCGACCCGCTGGTCGCGGCGTTCGCAGTCGCCGCGTTCGCACTGTTCGTCCGGACCGTCGACACCGGCCGTCGACGGTACCTCTACGCCGGTGTCGGGTTCGTCGCCCTCGGATTCACCGTCAAGGAGAACGCCGCGCTGTACCTGCTCTGCTGGGCGGGCGGTGCCGTCCTCCTCCTCGACCACCGACTGTTCCGCGCGGCCGACCGGGGGGAAGACTGGACGACCGTCACCCGCGAACACGTCCGCCGTGTCGCTGGGACGGCCTGGCGCCACGCCGACGCGCTCCTGCTGAGTGCGGTCGGATTCCTCGCTATCGTGGTCTTCTTCTACGCGCCGCGGGGCCAGACATCCGTTGGACCGTCGCTGGGCGCGGCGCTGAGCGACCCGACCCTGCTCCCCGAGCTCGTCCGCACGGCGACGGTCGGGGCCGCCGAGTCGCTGTGGGGAATCTGGGTCGGCGGTTCCCACCAGCGCCATCCGTATCTCCCGTATCTCGCGGATTACCTCTCGACGCTACGCCACGGCGGGCTGGCGGTCTGCGCCCTCGCGGTCGTCGGCTTCGTCGCCGACCGGTACCGGCCCGACGGGCCGTCGGATCTCGTCTCGCTCGCGTTCTACTGGGGCGCCGTCTCGGTGCTGGGCTACCCGCTCGTGACTGACATCAAGGCTCCCTGGGCAGCGATCCACGCGGTCGTCCCGCTGGCGATTCCCGCCGCGGTCGGCCTCGGCCTGTTCGTCCGCTGGGGGCGAGAAGCGTTCGCGGAGGGCGACCGAGTAAGTGCGGGACTGGCTATACTCGTCGTTTGCCTCGTCACCGCGCACGTGGCCACCGCCGCGCTCGGCGGCGTCTACCTGACCGACCACGGCGAGGACAACCAGTTCGTGCAGTACGCCCAGCCGGACGGCCTCCAGTCGACGATGCGCCGACTCGATTCCGCCGCGTCCGCCCACGACGGGACGGACGTGGTGCTGTACGGCGACTACTTCGTCACGGCACCGGGCGCGACCGGACCCCGCCGTCCCGCCTGCGCATCGTGGCAGAACGTCCTCCCGCTCCCGTGGTACTTCGAGCGGGCGAACGCGACGGTGACATGTGCCGATTCGACCGACGAGCTCGAACAGTCTGTCCAGCGAGCGCGGCCGCCGCTCGTCGTCGCCCGCGGAGGCGATACCTCGTCGGCCTCGGAGGCGCTGGCGGATTACCAGTCGCAGACGCACTTGCTCCGGGCCTGGGACACCCGTGTGCGTTTTTTCGTCCGCGGGGACGTGGCGAACGGAACTGCGCCCCGACTCCCGTCGCGGTGACCCGAGAGGGATACGCTTATTCCGGCCGGTGGGTAAGCCGGCGACAATGACACTCTCCTCGCCCGCACCGACCCTCGGCGTCGTCGGCGGCGGCCAGCTCGGCCGGATGCTCGCCGAGGCCGCCTCGCCGCTCGGCGTCGAAGTCGTCGTCAGCGACCCGACGCCGGACGCCCCTGCCGCGCCGGTCGCCCGCGACCAGATCGTCGGCGACTTCGACGACCGCGAGGCCGTCCGCGAACTCGCCGAGCGCGCCGACGTCCTCACCTTCGAGATCGAACTCGCCGACCCCGACATGCTCGAAGCGGTCGCCGAGGAGACCGACACGCCGGTCCACCCCCATCCCGAAACGCTGCGGATCATCGAGGACAAACTCGTCCAGAAGCGCCGCCTCGCCGAGGCGGGCGTCCCCGTCCCCGAGTTCCGCGAGGTGAACTCCGCCGAGGAACTGCGCGAGGCGCTCGACGAACTGGGGTACCCTGCGATGCTCAAGGCGCGCAAGGGCGGGTACGACGGCCGGGGGAACCTTCCCGTCGAGTCGCCCGAAGACGTCGAGGAGGCGTTCGCCGAGATCGTCGACGCCGCGCAGGGCGGCAGCCAGGACGACCCGTCTGGCGTCGCGATGGTCGAGGAGATGGTCGACTTCGAGCGCGAACTGGCCGTGATGGGCTGTCTCGGGAGCGCGGAGCACGGCGAGGGCGATGCGCCCGAACGGGACACGTTCCCCGTCACCGAGACGATCCACCGCGAGGAGATCCTCCGCGAAACCCGTTCGCCCGCCGAGGCCGACGAGTCCGTCCGCGAGCGCGCACGCGAGGTCGCACTCGACGTGCTCGACGTGATGGAGGGCCGCGGCGTCTACGGGATCGAGCTATTCGAGGCCCCCGACGGCGAGATCCTCCTCAACGAGATCGCACCCCGGCCGCACAACTCCGGCCACTGGACCATCGAGGGGTGTCACACCTCGCAGTTCGAGCAGCACGTCCGCGCCGTGACGGGCCGGCCACTCGGCGACACCGACCGCCGCGCGCCGACGGTGTCCGCGAACATCCTCGGGGACGTGGACGAGCGCCAAGACGCCGTGCTCTCGGGCGAGGACGCGGTCTTCGACCGGCCGCGCGCGCATCTCCACTGGTACGGCAAGCGCGAGGTGTACCCCCTGCGGAAGATGGGCCACGTGGCGCTCGTGGGAAAACAGGGCGAGCGGACCGACCGGCTCCTGGCCGCCGTGCGCGAACTGCGCGACGAACTGACGTTCCGGTAGTCTCGAACCGTACACGCTTACAGGCCCGCCGCGCGCAGACTCGCCCATGACCGCCGACTCCGTCCAGTCGATCATCGACCAGTTGCACGAGGAGGCCGAGATGGACCTGCCGAGCGAGGAGACGCCCGACGTAGGCATCGTCATGGGCTCGGACTCGGACCTACCGACCATGGCAGGCGGCCAGGGCAAACGCCCCGGTGCCTACGCCGCGCTCGCGGACGAACTCGGCTTCGAAGAGCAGACCGATTACCAGGACCCGCCCGAATCGAGATTTACCTTCGAGACGTTCGTCGTCTCCGCCCACCGGACGCCCGACCTGATGTACGCCTACGCCGAGACCGCCGAAGCCCGCGGGCTGGACGTGATCATCGCCGGCGCGGGCGGCAAGTCAGCCGATCTGCCGAACATGACCGCCTCTATCGCCTATCCGCTGCCGGTCATCGGCGTCCCCGTCCAGGAGAAGTCTGTCGACTCCGTCATCGGGATGCCACAGGGCGCGCCCATCACGGCCGTCGACGCCGGCAAGTCCTTCAACGCGGCGCTGACCGCAGCGCAGATCCTCTCGCGCCGGCACCCCGAGATCCGCGAGCGCCTCGTCGAGTACCATCGGGGCCTGCAGGAGGACGTCGGCGACGTCTCGCGGGACCTGCACGAGCTGGGCACGCCGGGATTCAAAGACGAGTACTGGGACGAATGAGATAGCCCGATCGTACCGAACAGCTTGGGCCTCAGCGAGCGCAAAAGTGGACCCGAACGTATCGGAATCGACTGCCGATCGATTCTAGTGTTCCGAATCACTTGTCGAAGAAGAGTAATAACCTTCAATATCGCTCCGGATAAGCGCCAGACAGATGACTAGCATCGCCCTGATAGTTTTCGACGCCCTCCGGAAAGACTCCTTCGACGAGCACTTCGAGTGGTTGCCCGGTGTTCGATTCGACAACGCGTGGTCGACGAGCGGGTGGACGGTTCCGGCTCACGGATCGCTGTTCGCCGGCGGATACCCGAGCGAAACCGGTGTGTACGCCAAGACGCAGTCGCTTTCGACCCCTGAACCGGTTCTCGCGGAGCGACTCTCCGAAGCCGGCTACACGACCCGAGGATTCAGCGCGAACGCGAACATCTCCGATGCGTTCGACTTCACGCGGGGATTCGACGAGTTCCACCACAGCTGGCGCGGCCAGCGACGCGACGAGGACGTCGTCGACTGGGGGAGTTTCATCTCACGAACGCAAGACGACGGCGTAATCCGCTATTTCAAGGGCCTGCGTAAATGCCTCCAGCCGGGGACGGATACCGTGAAATCGCTCCGTCTCGGGGTTCAGATGAAAGCGCGCGATCTCGGTATCGAGTCGATCGCCGGATCGGACGACGGCGCAGCAAAGGTACTGGACCTGATCGAGGGAACGAACTTCGGCGACGAGGAGTTCTTCTTCGCGAATCTCATGGAGGCACACACTCCGTACAAACCCCCGGAGGAGTACCAGACAGTCGACGTCGACGAAAACCCGAGCTTCCAGGACAGTATCGGTGAGGGGCCGGACGAACAACCGGCGCTGATCCGGCAGTCCTACGACGACTGCGTCCGCTATCTCTCCGACATCTACGAGGACATCTTCGAAGAGCTGACCGAGAACTTCGACTACGTGATCACGATGGCGGATCACGGTGAAATGTTTGGACGGGACGGCATCTGGGAACACAACCGCAGTATCTATCCCGAACTGAGCAACGTTCCGCTCTGCGTCTGGCGAGGAGACGACGAGTTCCTCACGCGGGAGGAACCGGTCAGTATCGTCGACGTGTACGAAACGGTGCTGGCGCTGGCCGGTGAAAGCGGCGAGTCCGCGCGTGGTTCAGACCTGCTCGGGGACTTCGAACCCAGCGGTCACCTCGTCGAGCGACACGGGCTCCGGGCGTCGCGGATCGAAAACTTGCGAGAGAGCGGCTATTCCGAGGCGGAGATCGAACGGTACGATGCGAACAAGTACGGGTTCGTGTTCCCGAACGGGACGTACGGCTGGGAGACCGACAACGGGATACTGACGACAGGTGAGGTTTCGACGGAAACCGTGGAGGAGCACATCGGCGAGACCCTCGAAACGATCGAGCACGCCGACGTGGAACTCGGGGAAGCGGATGACATTTCGGGCGACGTTCAGGACCGGCTCGAGTACCTCGGATACGCCTGAGTGATCTGTCCTTTGGACGAGTTGCTGAGAACGGCTCACAGACAGGTCGAAGGCGGAAGTTTCAGGCGCAGATCGGGGTCGAACGCGTTCGGTAAGCTCGGAATACCTGTCAGGCCGAAATCGAAGGCCGAGAGGCGCCGAGGACAACAATCAACCCTTATATGGCCCGACCTCAAATCGACGTACGATAGAGAGTCATGAGTAACCCATGGATAGCCATCGGGGCGCTCGCGGCGGTGGCGCTGGCGATACCGCTCAGTATGATGGCGGTGTCAGCGCTGTTGCGGCCGAGCGTGCCGGAACAGGGGAAACGCGCCGTCTACGAGAGCGGCGAGGTCCCGACGGGCGACACGCGCATCAGATTCAACATTCAGTACTACATGGTCGCGTTGCTGTTCGTCGTCTTCGACATCGAAACCGTCCTGATATTTCCGTGGACGGTCATCTACCAGGACGCGGTCGCGAACGTCGGGCTCGCCGAAGCGCTGGTCCCGATGCTCGTGTTCATCGGTGTCCTCGTCGTCGGCCTCGGCTGGGCGTGGCGCAACGGCGCGGTCAAGTGGGTCCGCAGCCCGCGGGCTCAATCACAACGGGTCGAACAGTAAATCATGAGCAGCGACAACACAGAGACACACGAGCTAGGTACAGGCACCGAATCGACGCAGGAGGCGCGGCTCGGTGAAGGCGTCGACAGCCGATTCAACTCGACGCTCCGGGAGGCGTTCGGCTCGACGCCGTTCATCCTCACGAAGTTCGACAAGTTCATGAACTGGGTCCGGGGCTCCTCGATGTTCATGCTGCAGTTCGGGATCGCCTGTTGCAGTATCGAGATGATGCACACCTACGCCGTCAAGCATGACCTCGACCGCTTCGGCGCCGGTGTGCCCCGTGCCTCACCCCGACAGGCGGACGTGATCATTGTCCCGGGGACCATCGTCTCCAAGTTCGCCCCCCGGATGAAGCGCGTCTACGACCAGATGCCCGAGCCCAAGTTCGTCGTCTCCATGGGTTCGTGTACCATCTCCGGCGGCCCCTTCCAGGAGGGCTACAACGTCGTCAAGGGCGCCGAGGAGGTCATCCCGGTCGACATCCACGTCCCGGGCTGTCCGCCCCGTCCCGAGGCGCTCATCTACGGCGTCGCAAAGCTGCAGGAGCGCATCGCCAACGGCGAATCCGCTCCGGTGACGGTCAAGCCCTACGAGCTCGAACAGTTCGGCGACCTCGAACAGGACGAACTCGTCCAGAAGCTCGCCGACGACATCGACGAGGACGACCTCGTCATGCGCTACAACTGGAGTGACTCGCCATGAGTCTGGAAGACCCCGACGGTGACCTGCTCGCCACGCGCGAGGTCGGCGTCACCGAGGACGGCGTCGACTACGACGCGCTCGCCGACCTGCTCGGCGACACCGTTATCGACCGCGAGAGTCACCTCAACGCCGAGGCGTTCGTCGTCCGGCCCGACGAAGTGCAGGAGGCGCTCTTTGCACTCCGCGACGAGGCCGGGTTCGACCACTGTTCCAGTGTCACCGCACAGGAGTACGACGACCGCTACGAGTCGATCTACCACCTGAAGAAGTACGACGACCCGACCCAGGAGGTGTCGGTCGTCGTCCCCACGCCGAAAGACGAGCCGGTCAGCGAGAGCGCGGCACCGGTCTACCGGACGGCCGACTGGCACGAGCGCGAAGCCTACGACCTCGTCGGGATCGAGTACGAGGACCACCCCGATCTCCGTCGGATCCTCCTGCCCGAGACGTGGCAGGGCCACCCGCTCAGCCAGGACTTCAGCGGTGAATCGCCGCAGATCGTCACGCTGCGGGAGAACGCCAACCCGCTGCAGGAGGACCATCGCGCGGACGAGGACCAGGACACGATGTTCGTCAACATCGGTCCCCACCACCCGGCGACACACGGCGTCCTCCACATCGAAACAGTCCTCGACGGCGAGCAGATCGCCGATCTGGACCCGGATATCGGTTACCTGCACCGCTGTGAGGAACAGCTCTGCCAGCAGGGCACGTACCGCCACCAGATCATGCCCTACCCCGACCGGTGGGACTACATCTCGGCGGGCATCCTCAACGAGTGGGCCTACGCTCGCACGGCCGAGGATCTGGCCGACATCGAGGTGCCCGAGTACGCGCAGGTCATCCGGACGATGTCCGCGGAGCTGTGTCGGATCGCGAGCCACATGCTCGCGCTCTCGACGTTCGCGCTGGACATCTACGGCGACTTCACGGCGCTGTTCATGTACGGCATCCGCGACCGCGAGGTCGTCCAGGACATCCTCGAGGACCTGACCGGCCAGCGCCTGATGTTCAATTACCTGCGGCTGGGCGGCGTCGCGTGGGACCTGCCCGAACCGCGCGAGGAGTTCTTCGAGAAGATCCGCGACTTCCTCGACGACCTCCCCGAGCGGCTCGCGGAGTACCACGACATGATGACCTCCAACGAGATCCTCCAGATGCGGACCGTCGACACTGGCGTGCTCCCGCCGGAGGAAGCCAAGTCCTACGGGGCGACGGGCCCCGTCGCTCGTGGGTCGGGCATCGACTACGACCTGCGCCGGGACGACCCCTACGGGTACTACCCCGAACTCGACTGGGACGTCGTCACCGAGGACGGCTGCGACAACTTCTCGCGCCTGCTCGTCCGGATGCGCGAGGTCGAGGAGTCCGCCCGCATCATCGACCAGTGCGTCGACCTACTGGAGGACTGGCCGGAAGACGAACGGGAGATCCAGGCGAACGTGCCCCGCACGCTCCGCCCGGACCCCGACACCGAGATCTACCGCGCCGTCGAGGGCGCCAAGGGCGAACTCGGGATCTACATCCGCTCGGACGGCACGGACAAGCCGGCCCGGTTCAAGATCCGGAGCCCGTGCTTCTCGAACCTGCAGACGCTGCCGGTCATGTCCGAGGGCGAGTTCATCCCCGACATGATCGCCTCGCTCGGTAGCCTCGACATCGTCCTCGGGGAGGTGGACCGGTGATGATACCGCTCCAGTCGGAGACGCCGTTCCCGAAGATCATCGCCGACCTGCTCGGGCTCGACATCAACGAGCCGTGGGTCATCGCGGTCACCGCGATCGCTGCGGCGGGTATCATCGCGACGGTTCTGCTGAGCATGACGGCCGTCCTCGGCATCTGGGGCAAGCGGAAGATCACCGCGGCGTTCACCGACCGCATCGCCGTCAACCGCCACGGTCCCTACGGGCTGCTTATCATCCCGGCCGACGCGGTCCGACTGCTCTCGAAGGAACTCATCGTTCCCGAAGACGTCGACCGACCGGCGTGGGACCTCGCGCCGCTCATCATCGCCAGCTCGGCGCTGCTCGGGTTCGCGGTCATCCCGTTCGGGAACAACCTGCAACTGGCCGACCCCGAGATCGGTCTCGCGTACCTGTTCGCGGTCGCCTCGATCGCGTCGCTGGGGCTGGTGATGGCCGGCTACGCGTCGAACAACAAGTTCTCGTTCCTCGGCGGGCTGCGCGCGGTCGCGCAGAACCTCGCCTACGAGATCCCGCTGGTCCTGACGGGCGTCTCGGTGGTCCTGTTCGCCGGCTCGCTTCGCCTGTCGACCATCGTCGACGTACAGCACCAGACGCTGGTCTCGCTGGGTGGCGTCCCGATCCCCTCGTGGTTCGCGTTCGTCAACCCCTTCGCGTTCGCGCTGTTCCTGATCGCGAACCTCGCGGAGGTCGGGCGGAACCCGTTCGACATCCCCGAGGCGCCGACGGAGATCGTCGCCGGGTACCAGACCGAGTACTCCTCGGTGTACTTCGTGCTCATCTACCTCGGCGAGTTCATCCACATCTTCCTCGGCGGCGCGATCGTCGCGACCATCTTCCTGGGCGGCGCTGCGGGGCCGGTCCTGCCGGGCGTTGTCTGGTTCTTCATCAAGATGATCTCGGTCTACCTGTTCACGCAGTGGGCCCGTTCCGCGATCCCGCGCGTGCGCATCGACCAGCTCATCCAGATCGGCTGGAAGGGCATGCTCGTGCTCTCGATCGCGAACCTGATCCTGACGGCGATCATCGTCGGGGTGATCAACGCATGAGCGCGACCCCGACGCTCGCGGTCTTCGGAGGTGACTCCCAATGATAGGTGTCCTCAAATCGATGGCAACGACGATGAAACACGCCCTCGACGGCGAGACGTTCACCGTCGAGTACCCCGAGACGCCACCGGAAGTCAGTCCGCGGTTCCGCGGCGTCCACAAGTTCAGCCAGGAGCGCTGTATCTGGTGTCGGCAGTGTGAGAACGTCTGCCCGAACAACACCATCCAGATCGTCACGGACGACCAGCGCAACGGCGAGCAGTACAACCTCCACATCGGCCAGTGCATCTACTGCCGGCTGTGCGAGGAGGTCTGTCCCGTCGACGCCATCCTGCTGACGCAGAACTTCGAGTGGACGGCCGACACGAAAGACGAGTTCGTCCTCGACAAGGAACAACTGAAGAACGTTCCGTGGTACAAGGACATCGACCCGCTCGAATCGCGCGAGCCGGACCGCGGTGCGTGGATCGGCGAGGGCGACGGCGAAGTCGACTACCAGTAGATCGACATCCGTTTTCTGTCCGCGCGAGCGAAGCGAGCGCGGCTTTCCGTAGTCGAACAGTGTCGTCTGCCTCGACAGCGCGTCGACAACCCGGTGAAGACTGAGAGAGCTTCCGACGTAGAGACGGTAGCGGCCTATTCCACAGCGTCGGCGGTTCGATCGACCGACTCGATCTCGTCGTCCTCGAGCACGATCCCCGCAGACAGTTGCGTGTCGGGTTCCCGGGCCAGCGTGAACAGCCGTTCGGTGAGCGTGAGTTCCTCTGGCCCCGGATTCGGCTTCTGTATCCCCTCGTGTTCGACGGTGACGCCCTCCGATTCGGCGGCGATGCGGACCGCGGTGAGCTGGTAGGTCGGGTAGAAGACCGGCGGGAGGATGCCGATGACGCCGTCACGACGGTGCAGGCGCTTCAGCCACGTGCCGGTGTTGACCAGCACTCCGCCGTCTATCTCGCGGAGCGACGGTCGGTGGGTGTGGCCGTAACAGAAGATCGACGTCTCGGGATCGGCGTCGAACACCTCGCGAGCGGCCGACTCGTAGGGCGCCTCGGCGTCGACGGTGAGCGCCGTCTCGAAGACGCCGAAGCGCTGGATCGTCTTCCGGACGTCGCGACGGATGAAATACAGCGGGACGCCCACGAGTACGACCAGTCCGGCGACCGCGACGTTGATGGCGAGCAGGAACCAGACGGCAGTCCCGGCGCGGCCGAACTGTCCGAGGAAGGCGGTCGTCCGGTCGACCGGCATCGACCAGATACCGACCAGGTCGAGGCCAGCCAGGACGGCCAGGATCACGCTGATATTGAACAGCAGCAGGAACGGGACCAGCGCGTACCGGAGGAGCGGGTTCATCTCGCGGTAGAAGTACTTCGAGAGGAGCCAGCTGGGGACCCGTTCTGTTGGCGTCACCGCCTGGATGTCCCGCAGCCAGTTGTAGCGCCCGCGGTCGGAAAGCTGGCCCGCGCGGCTCGTCACGAGGGTGTTGTAGTAGTAGCCGAGCGGTTTCGCGTTCGGGTCACCCCAGGCCTCGATCCGGTTGTTCGGGTCCCGCTGGTGGCCGTGTTCGAAGTAGATCACCTGATCGCCGACCGCGCGGGTGATCGACTGGTCCTGGACGACGTCGACGTTGTACTCGGCGAAGCGCTCGACGTACTCGTCGTAGGCGGCCAGTTCATGGTCGTGGTTGCCGGGCAGGAGAGTGACCTGTATTTCGGCACCGGTCGCCCGGAACTGCTCGAAGAGTTCGGGATAGCGGTCGAGGAGCGCGTCGAACTTCGCGGGGCCGTCGATCCGGGTAAACTCCCAGAGACCGAACGCGTCGCCGTTGATGACCAGCTCCGCGTCCTCGTCGGTCTGCTCCAGGCGTTCGAGGAAGGCGAGCAACTCGTCGAGAAACTCGACGTGTTCCAGTTGCTCGTCCCCGCCGATGTGGAGGTCACTGATGACGTAGTAGACGCGCTCGTCGGTATCGGCCATCCCTTCGGACGTGCGGTCGGCTAGTAATAGGGCTTGTCCCGGTCGTGACGGCTCGATGCGACCCGTCGCATCGTGTCGAAGCGCGGAAATCGGGAGAAACGGACCGTTCAGTCGCCGTGAACCTGGTCGCGGATCTCCTCGGGGACCGAGGGGTCCCGCAGGGTGGTGGTGTCACCCAGATCGTCGCCGTTGGAGATGTTCTCCAGCAGGCGACGCATGATCTTGCCCGAACGGGTCTTCGGGAGGTCGTCGACGAAGACGACGCGGGCGGGCCGAGCGAACTTGCCGATCTCGTCCTCGACGGCCTCCATGATGCGGTCGCGGATCTCCTCGTCGCTGGCGTCGACGCCGTCACGGACGACGACGTACACGTCGGGGACCTCGCCTTTCTCCTCGTGGTCGCGGGCGGCGACCGCGGCCTCGGCGACGTCCTGCACCTCGGAGACGGCCGACTCCAGTTCCATGGTCCCCAGGCGGTGCCCGGCGACGTTCATCACGTCGTCGAGGCGACCGAGGACGCGGAAGTAGCCGTCTTTCTCGTGGACGGCGCCGTCGCCTGCCTTGTACACCCAGTCTTCGGTATCGGAGCTGTCGGTGTCGGAGAAGTCACGCCAGTACTCCTCGATGAAGCGCTCGTCGTCGCCGTACACGGTTTGAAGCATCCCGGGCCAGGGCTTCTCGATGACGAGATTGCCCGCCTTGCCGCTGGCCGACTCCATCGGCTCGCCGCTGTCGTCGTAGAGGGCGGGCTGGATGCCCGGACAGGGGAAGCCGGCGGATCCGGGCTTCATGTCCTTGAGCGCGGGCAGGTTCGTGATGAGGTGGCCGCCGGTCTCGGTCTGCCACCACGTGTCGACGATGACGGCGTCCTCGTTCCCGATGTGCTCGTAGTACCACAGCCACGCCTCGGGCTGGATGGGCTCGCCGACGGTGGTCATGTGGCGGAAATCGAAGTCGTACTCCTCGACGTGTTCCGCGCCCCACTTCATGAACATCCGGACCGCGGTGGGCGAGGTGTGGAAGATGTCCACGTCGTAGCGTTCGGCGATCTCCCAGATGCGTCCCTTGTGGGGGTGGTCCGGGGTGTCCTCGTACATGACTGAGGTAGTGCCCAGCGACAGCGGCCCGTAGACGATGTAGGAGTGACCGGTGATCCACCCGATGTCCGCGGCGCACCAGTAGGTGTCCTCGGGCTTGATGTCGAGGACGTACTTCGACGTGGCGGTGACGTAGGAGAGATAGCCGCCGGTGCGGTGCTGGCAGCCCTTCGGTTTGCCCGTCGTGCCCGAGGTGTACATCAGGAACAGGGGGTCCTCGGCGTCGCGGGAGACGGGGTCGACGCGGGCACGCTCGTTGTCCGCCAGCAGGTCGTCGACCAGCACGTAGGGGTCGTCGGAGGTGATCTCCATGTCCTCGTGGAGTTCGTCGTGGCGGGTCCACAGGAGGACGGTGTCGACGTCGGACTCGGCGAGTTCGAGCGCTTCGTCGCATTTTTCCTTGTGGTTGAGGAACTCGCCGCGGCGGTAGTAGCCGTCGCAGGTGACGACGACGTCCGACTCGGCGTCGTCGATGCGGTCGGCGAGCGCCTGCGCGGAGAAGCCGGCGAACACCTCGGAGTGGGGCGCACCGATGCGGGCGCAGGCCAGCATCGTGACGGGGAGCGCGGGGAGCATCGGGAGGTGACAGGTGACGACGTCGTCCTCCTCGACGCCCACGTCCTGCAGCGCCGCGGCGGTCTCGTTGACGCGATTGTAGAGGTCCTGGTAGGTGATCGTCTCGCGCTCGTCGCTGTCGGTGCCCTCCCAGATGAACGCCGCCTGGTTCTTCCGCTCCTCCAGGTGGCGGTCGATGCAGTTGTACGAGGCGTTGAGCGTCCCGCCGCTGAACCACTCGTAGAACGGCGGGTTGCTGTCGTCGAGCACCTCGTCCCAGTGGTCGTCCCACTCGAGGAGTTCGGCGTACTCCTCGAAGGCCTCGGGGTAGTTCTCGTCGAAGCGGTCGTAGATCTCGGGATCGGTCGCGTTCGCCTGCCCGACGAACTCCGTCGGGGGCCGGAAGTACTCCTGCTCGGTCAGGCGCGACTCTAGTGGATTGTCATCTGGCATCGTCTGGCACCTCTCGGTACGGCGTTCTCGCCTCTCCCGTATGAATTTAATCCAGGATCGACTGTGATCGACGGGAGCGACGGTCACGATGGTGTCGATCTAGTAACCGATCTGCTGAAGATCAACCGATTCATTCGCGGGTCGGTGTATACCAATTTGGTCGCCGGTGCCACAGTCATCTGCCTGAGAAAGGCGTTGTAGGATGGTGAAACACACTAACTGACGCGATCCCGAATTGAATGGGAATAAATGGTATCTAGGATACATCAATAAAATTTATTAACGTAGCTAAATATCAGCTAGTTGCATCATGGGAATGAATAGACGTTCATACCTGAAGACGAGTACAGCTACCGCTCTGGCTACCCTCGGAATGGGCCCGGCAAGTGGGTCTACCCGTGACGAATTCACCCGGGAAGACTATCGGCAAACTCTCGAACTCCGTCGCCGAAACAACTGGTCGGTTTCGGAGTGGCGAGATTTTCTCGCGAGTCAAGGCGCCGATGTCAGGGCCGCAGACACGACCAAACTGGTTCCGTCAAGCCAATCAAGTGGTTCCGGCGGGTTATCCCGGTCGAGCGAGCTCTCGAAGTGGGAACTCACTCTCTCGATGACGTTCAACGTCTACGATGGCGGCGGTGAAGAGATAGACTTCGATTGGGTGCTGGACCCTGGTGGAGACTCGCCGACTTCGATCAATGACGAGACGAACCCGCCGGACGACGTAGCCGCAATCGGATGGGCAGAGATCGACTACGTGAAAGACGGCGACACTTACTTTGATGACTATGGGAGTCACATCGACCACCAGAACTCGGTGACCCCTCAGGGCGTCTCTATCACGTGGGACGACGCGTCGGCGGGTCTCGACGCCGCGCAGGACGGAGAAAGCACGGCCGAGGGGTGGTTTGGAATCCCGCTCGAATCAAGATCCGGTTCTGATCCCGACGAACGGCGGATATTCGTCGACTACTACCACCGTTGGACCGCCGGCCGCATCACCGGCATCAATTACGGTGCGGGCGGTCCGACGGTTTCGTTCTCGGTAGAAACCCAAAAGTGGGTGAAAGAGGATGATGCGTACGAGAAGGACATTCAGAACTACATCGGCGGGCCGTGAGCTGAGACGAAAATCCAGCGGGAATTGACCTGTTAGTAGTGGCCCCACGTTCGCTGACTCCGGCCAGGAGCGACTCGGTGACTGTACCGGGTTGACCGGTTAGTCGTGTGGAGAGTCGCAAGCCGGCTTGCTTGCGCTTCAGCCGGGAAGCGCGGTCAGACTGTCCCGATCCGCTCGCGGTAGGTGCCGTAGTGGGACTCGAACAGGGCCATGATCTCGCCCATCGTCGCGTAGGCCTTGACCGCGTCGACGACGTACGGCATCACGTTTTCGTCGTTCTCGATGGCCTCGTCCAGCGCGGCGAGGGTGGCCTCGACGGCCTCGTCGTCGCGGTCGGCTTTCACAGCTTCGAGCCGCGACAGCTGGGTCTGCTGGACTTCCTCGTCGACCTTGAGGAGTTCGGGTTCGGTGTCTTCCTCGACGGTGTAGGCGTTGACGCCGACGACGACCTCCTCGCGGTCCTCGACGCGCTCCTGGTACTCGTAGGCCGCGTCCTGAATCTCCCGGTGGAAATACCCCTGATCGATGCCCGTCAGCACGCCCTCGGTCATCGACCCGTCGCCCATCTCGCGGATCGCCTCGATGTACTCCATCGCCGCTTGTTCGACCTCGTCGGTGAGCGCCTCGACGGCGAAACTGCCGCCCAGCGGGTCGACGATGTCGGCGGCGCCCGACTCCTCGGCGATGATCTGCTGGGTTCGCAGGGCGACGCGGACGGCCTCCTCGCTCGGGAGCGCGAGCGCCTCGTCGAAGCTGTTGGTGTGGAGACTCTGCGTGCCGCCCAGCACCCCGGCGAGCGCCTGGATTGTCACTCGGACGACGTTGTTCAGGGGTTGCTGGGCGGTCAGCGACTGGCCGGCGGTCTGGGTGTGGAACTTCATCGCGCGGGCGGACTCGTCGGCGTCGTACCACTCGTCCATGACCCGCGCCCAGATGCGCCGTCCCGCTCGGAACTTCGCGACTTCCTCGAAGATGGAGTTGTGGGAGTTGAAGAAGAAGGACAGCTGCGGCCCGAACTCGTCGACGTCGAGTCCCCGCTCTTCGCAGGCCTCGACGTAGGCCAGTCCGTCGGCGAGCGTGAAGGCGAGCTCCTGTACCGCGGTCGATCCGGCCTCGCGGATGTGATACCCCGAGATAGAGATGGGCTTGAACTTCGGTGTCTCCTCGACGGCGAACTCGGCGGTGTCGACGACTAGATCCAGCGACGGGCGAGGCGGCACGACCCACTCCTTCTGCGCGATGAACTCCTTGAGCATGTCGTTCTGGAGGGTCCCCCGGATCTCCTCGCGGGGGACGCCCTGCTGGTCGGCGATAGCGACGTACATCGCGTAGATCACCGGCGCGCTCGGGTTGATGGTGAACGACGTGGAGACCTCGCTCACGTCGATGCCGTCGAAGATGATCTCCATATCGCGCAGGGTGTCGACGGCGACGCCCTCGCGGCCGACCTCGCCGTCGCTCATCGGGTCGTCCGAATCGAGGCCCATCAGCGACGGCATGTCGAAGGCCGTCGAGAGGCCGGTCTGGCCCTCGTCGATGAGGTAGTGGAACCGCTCGTTGGTCTCCCGCGGCGTCCCGAAGCCCGCGAACTGCCGCATCGTCCACGTGCGCCCCCGGTACATCGTCGGGTACACGCCGCGGGTGTACGGCGGTTCACCGGGGAACCCCAGGTCGTCTTCGTAGTCGAGGTCGGCCACGTCTTCGGGCGTGTAGAGCCGGTCGACCTCGTGGTTCGAGACCGTGGCGAAGCGGTCGCTGCGCTCGCCGTAGCCGTCGAGGACCGGATCGAGCGTCTCCGTCTCCCACCGCTCGCGGGACTCGCGGATCGCGGCGAGGTCCTCGTCGTCGAACATGCACGCAAATATTGCCGGAGCGCGCATAAGGGTTCGGACGATTCTGTGGGCGAGGATGTGGAGTACGTGCGAACTGATCGATGGGTCCTCCCGACTGGACCATGAGCCGAACATGAGTGATCGCACTCGACGACGAGCGTTGAAAGCCCTCGGCGCGCTCGCTAGCAGTGATTGCGACCGTGCCTAACGTTGAGAGTTGAAAGCCCTCGGCGCGCTCGCGGTCGCTGAGCGACATACCCTCGTTACACTCGGGTAGGGGTCGCTCAGGCGACTAGATGAACGCGAGCCCGCCTCGCCCTTTCAGTCCACCAGGACCGCGACCGCAACAGCAACCACACCGTCACAGCACCGCAGACGGCCACGAGCCTCCCCAGCCGATTCACTCGCTCCGCTCGCTCATCCACTATCAGAGCAAGCTCTGACAAGCCTTCGGTCGCAGGCTCCCGAAGACCTCGCACGGCTACGACGCGCGCATGAAAGCGCGCGACAGCGCGCGCCATCGCGAGTATTTCCTCTCCGATAAGAACGGTTACTTCAGTCCCTCTGTAGCGAGGTGGTACTCGAAGACGGTCTCCATGCCGGCGACGAGTTCGGCCAGATCGACGCTGTCGGCGGCCGCGTGGCGCGACTGCACGTCCTCGTAGATGCACTCCCAGCGGCGGCGGAATCGGGCTTCCATACCGCTCGCGCGGATCGCCTCGACGACTGCCTGAGGGTCGTCAGTCGCTGCAACTTCAGTGGGCGAGACGACGCCCTCTTCGATGGCGGCGACAACGATGCCGGCGGAGTAGTCGCCTTCGACGACCTCGCGTTCCCACGTCGTGAGCCAGTTGCCGATACGGGCCATCTCCTGGAGGTCCCAGAGCGTGTTGCGCAAGGCGCCGAGGTCTGCGGGGTCGAACGTCGGCGAGTACATCAGGTCGACGTCCGCGTAGGGGAACATTACCATGTTGTGCGAGTCGTAGTTGGTCGCGCCGGTGAGGTTCGCCATGCTCGGGTTGTCGCTAAGGAGGGCGCTGTACTCCATCGCGTCCGCGGTCTGGCTGAAATCGTAGGCGAAGATGTCCGCGAACTCCTCGTAGCGCGGCGCATCCTCAATGCCCTCCTCGAACTCGGTCCAGAGTCGCTCGATGAACGCGAAGGTCTCGGCGTCGACAGCAGCCCGCTCGGGGTCGGCGTCGACGACATCGCAGGAGAGGCGGCATGCCTCGTGGAAAGTTCGACGATCGCTGCGGTGTTCGATCAGGTCGTCGAGGACCGTGACGTACATCGTGAGGATGGTCTTTTGCTCACGGACGTGGCCGGCGTGTTCGTCGGCGACCGACGAGAGGGTAAAGGAGGGAAACAGCGAGTAGATCCACTGCCAGAGGAACCGGTCGCGCTCCTCGAAATGGTCGTCGTATGCGTCGGCCAGCGACTCGATCCGGTCCGGGAGCGTCACCCGCCGGATCCGGCTGAGGTGGTCGACCGGTTCGGACTCCGGTTGTACGCCCTGCGTCGACATGCTTACTGCCTCCCTGTCGACCCCGTCGTCGAGACGATTGCGTCCAGAGGCTGTGGCCGCTCGCCTGCCGCCGCCGGCCGTGCCAGTTCGATCCGTGAGGCCCTCGAGTTCAGTTCGGTCGGCGCATCGATCAGGGCAGCAGATCCGCCGGGAGAGAGACGTTCGTGCGCAGTAGTCCGCATCATATCCGGGTAAGACGGAGCTATTCGTTTAGGCGTTCCTGCGGGTCCGTGGACGAGTGCGTGCGTCTCCGTGCGGAGTACTCACGGATAGCCGCGGGACGGGTCCCGGGCACGAACGCGGACGGCGAGGGCGAACGGCATCCCGGATCAGGACTATCCACACTGTAGCCTCGGGTTACCAGCCAGCAGGGGGGAACCGTGGCCCGCTCGACACGGGTCAGTAGTGGCCCATCAGTCCCTGCTTGCGAGCGCGGGTGCTCATCCACTGGAAGGCCCCGTAGCCGAGGCCGAAGTAGACGACGGCGGTCCCGACGAGCAGGGCGAGTTCGTCGACGGGGAGTTCCCAGAGGCGCAGTCCCTGCTGCATCGACACAGTGAGCAGGTAACTCCCTTGGGAGATGGGAAGTAAGCGCACCCAGAAGACCTCCAGCGAGGGCGAGGCGATCAGCCCGAGGAAGACGAACTGGAGGATGTTGAAGACGTTCTCGACGCGCTTGAACACCAGCGCAAGGCCGCCGAAGAAGAACCCGAGCCCGATCGCGGGCGCGATGGCGAGGACCGTGAGGACCACGATCGTCGCGACGGGCAGATACAGCGACTCGCCGGTCAGCGCGAGCATGAACGCGAGCGTGACCCCGCCCCAGCCGAAGCTCTCGACGACGCGGACGACGATGTGGGCGATCATCACTCGGCCGTAGCCGAAGGGGGACATGTACAGTTGCTCGAGCGTGCCCCACTGGGACTCGCGCGTGACGCTCCACGCCAGCCCGGAGAAGGCCGTCGTCGCCATGCTCCAGAGGAAGTAGCCGACGATGATGCCGCCGAGGCTATCGGTCAGCGCCTGCCCCGAGATGGCACGCCCGCCGAAGAAGACCATCCCGAAAAACAGGAACGTCATCGCCAGCCCCGACAGCGTGTTCACGGGGTAGCGGTACAGGAACAACGCCCGCTTTTTCGCCAGCGCCCACAGCAGCGTCCGGTAACTGCCCGATCCGCGTCCGCCGTCCCCGTCAGTGTCACCGCTACTTGACGCTGTGGGCGTCGTCCCCGCGCTCACCGCTGGTCACCCCCGTCGACGCGATCCGGTGGAGTCCTCCTGTCGCTGTCTGTCAGTTCGAGGAAGACCTCTTCGAGGTCGGGGTCGACCGATTCGACCTCGTGGACGGTGAGATCTGCGGCCCGCAAGTCGTCCATCAGGTCGTAGAACCGCTCCGGGTCGCCCAGTACGACTTCGAACGCCGTCCGGTCGCCCTGGCGCACGAACGCCTCGATTTCGTACGTCTTTCGGAGGCGGTCGCGCATCTCCTCCGCGATGACGGCGTCGGCTCCTTCGCTTGCGCTCCCGACGACCACCCGGTACGCGAAGGTGCGGAACACGTCGATCAGGTCGGCGACGGCGTCGTCCGCGATGACCTCGCCGCCGTTCATGATGACGACGCGGTCGCAGACCGCCTCTACCACATCCATGTCGTGGCTAGAGAGGACGATCGTCATGTCCTCCTGGTCGGCGAGCCGGCGGATCTCCCGGCGGAGTTCGACGGAGGACTCGACGTCGAGGCCGAGCGTCGGCTCGTCGAGGAAGGCGACATCGACGTCGCGTGCGAGCGCGCAGGCCAGCGACACCTTCTGCTTCTGGCCACGCGAGAGGTCGTTGACCGGCGTGTCGGCCTTTTCCGCGAGCGAGAGCTGTTCCAGAAGCGCGTCGTGACGGTCGCGGAGCGTCCCGGGTGACTCGCCGCCAACCGCGGCGAAGAACTCCAGATTCTCCCGGACGGTGAGCTTCCAGTATACGTTGCGAGCACCCTCCAGCATCGCGCCGATACGTGCGTAGGCCGCATGCGGTTCGTCGTAGACGTCGACGCCGGCGACGGTCACGTCGCCCTCGTCGGCGATCACGAGCCCGAGTATGGACTTGATGAGCGTCGTCTTGCCCGCGCCGTTCGGGCCGAGCAGTCCGACGACCGTCCCCGGTCGAACGTCGAGGCTCACGTCGTCGACGGCCCGGACCCCCTGTTCGCCCTCCCCGAACGTCTTCCGCAGGTTTCGGACGGAGAGCGCCGCGTCGCCCGCGTCCCCCGAGCCGTCGTGGTCGTCGACCGCCACAGCGTCGTCGGGGACCGCTTCGGGTGTCGGCGTCATCGTGAACGGTGTAGTCGGTGTCGGTGCATAATCATTTCCTGCATCGCCGTTCAGTTTGTATACTGACACGATCGAACGGTTTTTCTGGAATCCGGGGAAACGGAGCGTATGAGCGAGCAGGGGCGGCCGGGTGAGACGGATTCCGGCGGAGAGACAGCGGGGACGGACCCGGACGATTCGGCGACCGACACGGGTGAGGCTGGCGACGATACCGCCGTAAGCTCGGAGACGGGACGGGACCCGACAGTGGTCTTCGAGTTGCTCGCCGACGAGACGCGGCTGGCCATCGTCCGCGAACTCGCCGCTCAGCGCGCGTCGAACTGGCAGTGGGCGGGCATGTCGTTCGCGGAGTTGCGACGCGCTGTCGGCGTCGCTGACGCGGGTAACTTCAGTTATCACCTGGAGAAGCTCAGGGGGACGCTCGTCGCGAAGGACGGCGGGCAGTACCACCTGCACAACCACGGAATGCGACTCGCCGGCGCAGTGGCTTCCGGTCAGTACACCGATGTCGAGGTGTCGGTCCGCGGCGAGACGAGTTACGACTGTCCGTACCCCGACTGCAGTCGGGCGCTCGTCGCCGCCTACGACAACCGGTATTTCAGACTGTACTGTCCCGACCACCACCGGTTTTCCGAAGCCATCCTCCCCCCGGCCGTCGCGGCAGAGCGCACGCCCGACGAACTCGTCGCGATATCGAGCCTCGACATGCGAGAGGACATCCAGCGGGCGCGCACTGGTATCTGTCCGCACTGCTGGGGACCGACCGAGCGTACGCTTCCGGTCGAGGACCCGGCGCTCCCGTCCCAGATGGAGGTCGACCTCCCCTCCGATCTCGTTCTCGCCGCGTTCGACTGCGAGCACTGCGGGTTGTCCTTCGAGGTGCCGCCGGGGGCGTGCGTCGTCGACCACCCTGCCGTCGTCGCGTTCTACCACGACCACGGGGAGGATGTCCGCGGCCGCCCCTACGTCGACCTCCCGTTCTGCAATCTAGCCCGGGCCGAACTCGACTCGTCCGATCCAGTCCGCGTGCGTCTCGACGTCGAACTCGGCGACGACTCGCTTCGGCTGTGGCTCGACGGAACGACGGACGTCGCCGAATACGAGCGCGTCTGAGAAGCGGGAACTGCCGCTCAGTCCTGCAACCGCTGGGTCTTCTGGACCAGCGGGTGGTGGGCGTAGTCGACGACTACGATGTCGTCGATGGAGTCGAGGTCCTCCTTCTCGGCCGTCTTGGCCATGCCGAGGTCGACCGGCTCGGAGAGGACGATGACGTAGGCGTCCATCGACTCGATGTCGAGCCGGGCAGCCGCCTTGACGCGGTGGTGGCCGTCAGCGAGCAGCAGGTCGCCGTCGTTGTCGATGACGACGAGCGGCTCGGCGAGGCGGCGCTCGAGTTCGTACCGGCGCCCCTCCAGTTCGTCGGCGTAGACCTTCCCCTGCGTCGGCGTCAGGTCGTCGAGGGACACCTCGCGGCGCTCCTGTGAGACGGCGACGCCGTGGATGTTCTCGAGGGTCTGCATCAGCTTGTCCACCTTGCCGGGCGTGGCGCGCTCGATCTGCGAGCGGATCACGTCCGCGTTGCTGATGATGCCCACGAGGTTGCCCGCGTCGTCGACGACCGGGAGCTTCTGGATGCCCGAGCGCAGGATGACGCGGGCGACGTCGTCGACGTCCATGTCGGGGTGGGCGACCAGCAGGTCGTCGCTCATCACCTTGAAGATGGGTTCGGCGTCGGGCTCTTGCAGGAGGTCCCGGGCGCTGACGAACCCCTCGACGTGGCGGCCGTCACAGACGGGAAAGCCGCTGTGTTCGGTGCTGCCGGCGATCTTGGCTGCGACGTCGCCCACCGTATCGTCCGGCGAGACGGTATCCACCTCGCGAGTCATGTAGTCTTTCACTGAAAGGGGACCCTCCTCGGCCATTAGCGGTGAGAGTCGACCCGCGGGCAAAAACACACCGCCTGCGCCCGGCGGTCCCGAGCGGCCGCGACCGTTCGACCGACCAGCCGTCGCCGACGGTGAATTCCGTTACTCGGCCGGACCGTCGCCGGCGTCCGATCCGCCGTCGCCGGCGTCGTCGCGGAGACCGTCGTCGTCGCGGTCCTCGGGCGAATCTCCGTCCGGCTCGTCGGGTCCCGGGGCCTCCTCGCGTTGCTGCAGCCGACTCCGGGCGATGTCACCGAGCGAGGGCATATCTCCCGTCACGCCGGAACCGTGGTAGTCGTCGTGGAGGCCGGCGACGATACGGTGAGAGCGCGAGCCCATCGCGTCGAGGAACCGATCGGAGACGATGGCGCGGACGATGTCGTTGAGCGACTCGTCGTCCGCGTCGATGGCATCCAGCAAGCCGAGTGAAATCTGTGCGCCGGCCATGTCGGCGTGGCCGCCGGCGCTGCCGATCTGGCCGAAGGCGTCCCGTAGCGTCTCCCCGAGGTCCAGATCCGTGCCGCGGGCGCGCGCCGAGACGTAGATGGTCCCGTCGCTGATGCCGTAGACGAGCGTCGTCGTCACGTCTTCGAGGTCGAGCAGTCGGTCCGCGGCCTGCGCGAGCGCGTCGCGGTCCGATAGCTGGCCGACGCAGCTCAACAGGCCGGTCCCGTGGCGCTCCCGGTTCCGGATCGCCCGCGCGATGGTGTCGAGCGTCTCGGCGCTCATGCTCGGGGACTCGATCCGATCGAGCGTCCCCGGGTCGGCGTGGGGCACGAGAAACGCCGACGCCTCGAAGTCCTCGTAGTTCACCTCGCGGGTGTACTCGTCGGTGTCGACGCGGATGCCGAAGAGCAGGCCCGTCGCGACCTCCCGCGTCGGCGTGATGCCGAGCGTGCGGAGGTAATCTACGAGCAGCGTGCTCGTCGCACCTACCTCGCTTCGCAGGTCGACGAACCGCGCCTCGACGGGATAGCGGGGCGGATGATGGTCGATGACGACGTCGACGGCCGTGTCCTCCGGTAGCCCGTCGTTGACGCCGGGCCGGGAGTGGTCGACCAGCGCAACGCCGCCGTAGTCGGCCAGGTCCGCGCCCGGTTCGAGGTTGATGAGGTCGAAGTCAAGCACGTTGACGAACGCGCGGTTCTCCTGGTGGGTAATGTCCCCGAAGTAGCAGATGTCGGACGCACATCCCGTGGCTGCGGCGATTCTGGCGAGCGCGACGGCGCTGCCGATGGCGTCGGGGTCGGGATTGTCGTGGGTGACGATCGCCAGCCGACCGTCGACGTCGCGGAGAACGCTCGTCAGCTTCCGCGTCCGTAGCCCGGCGTCGCCGACCTTCTCGATCAGTCGGTCGGCCGTCGCTGCCGCCGGGTCGACCACCTTGTCGGCCACGGCTTCCATGGCAGCGCGTTGCCCGTCCGTGGATCCGTTACCGGTGTACACGAGGACGAACGCGTCCGGGTACACCTGGCGGACCGAGCGCGCCGCGGCCACGTTCGTCGCCGGGTCCGGCGTCGCGACGGCCACCGTGTCGGGCCGCTCGCACTCCCGCAGCGTCGCCTCCTCGGTGGGGTCGCCGACTTCCGCCGCGATCCCCTCCTCACGGAGCGTCCGCACGGCGTTCTCGTCGGTCGAGACGACCGAGAGCCGGCCGCGCCGCTCGCCGAGTTCGTTGACGAGCGCGCCCGCGAGGGATCCCGTCCCCAGAACGAGCCGGGACGTCATATCCTGTGGTCGGGCAACGGCAGGTAAAAAACCATCACACTCGTTTCACCGGGTGAATCGACCGGCTCGCCGTCCCCGAATCGCGCCGGTTCACTTCAGCCGTTCCTGGAGGAAAGAGGGATGGGCGGCGCTGACGCCCGCGACGGCCTTGATACGGGACTCGATGACGTCGCCGACCGCGTCGCCGTCGGGGGCGCGCACCTCGGCCATCAGCATGTGGTCGCCGCTGGACGTGTAGAGGGACTCGATCTCGTCGATGTCCTTGAGTTCGCGGATCGCCTCGACGTAGCGTTCGCTCTCGACGTCCATCCCGACGAGGGCGATGGACTGGCCGGGGAGTTTCTTCGGGTCGACGTCGGCCGAGTAGCCGACGATGACCTCCTCGTCTTCGAGGCGCTGGATGTACTTGCGGACCGTCGGCTTCGATACCTCGACCCGGTCCGCGATCTCGGCGTAGGAGGCCTTGGCGTCCTCCTCCAGGACGGAGAGGATTCGTTCCTCCGTCGATTCGGCGCTCATACACCTTAATTTACCTCGGGACGAAAAATATCTTCCGAAACCACAAACCCGGTTCGGACGGGTCGAACGACGTCGGTCCGCGGCCGCGTCAGGGCCGTCGAATCGGCCCGAGGCGGTCGAACGCGGTCCGGTCGCGGTAGGGTCGGCTTACGTGTGCTTCTCGATGAGCTGCTCGGCGCAGCGCTCCCACTCGGCGTCCTCGTCGTAGTAGCGCTCGGCGAGCGGCTCCTCGGGCATCTCGCCCGTCGCGCGCTTCTCCTCGCCGTAGGACGGGCGGTCCTCGTCCTTGTAGAAGCGACCCGTCAGCACCTCGCCCTCGTAGAGCTTCGACTCGACCTCGTACATCATCCGACCGGCTTCCTCGCGGTTGGTGACGTCGAAGTCGTAGTCGTCGGACTCCTGGACGTCCGTATACGGGACGTACTGGCGAGCGTCCTTGTTCCAGGTCGGACACTGCGTGAGGAAGTCGACGTGGGCGAACCCGTCGTGTTCGACGGCCTCGGCGATGATATCGGCGGCCTGGTTCGGGTTGACCGCGGCCGTCCGGGCGATGTAGGACGCGCCGGAGGCCAGCGACAGCGACAGCGGACGGACCGGCTCCTTCGCGCTCCCGCTGGGCTGGGTCTTGGACTTGTGGCCCTTCGGGCTGGTCGGCGAGGTCTGGCCCTTCGTCAGGCCGAAGATCTCGTTGTTGAACACGATGGACACCAGGTCGTGGTTCTCACGAGCCGAGTGCATGAAGTGGTTCCCGCCGATACCGTAGTTGTCGCCGTCGCCGCCCGCGGCGATGACCTCGACGCCCGGGTTGGCGAGCTTGGCCGCGCGGGCGACCGGCAGCTCGCGCCCGTGGATAGTGTGGAACCCGTAGCTCTCGAAGTAGCTGTTGAGCTTGCCCGAGCAGCCGATGCCCGTACAGACCAGCACCTCGTCGGGGTTCTTCCCGAGGCGGGTCATCGCCTTCTTCAGGGCGTTGTTCACCGCGAAGTCGCCACAGCCCGGACACCACGTGGGCTGGGGCTCGATCCCGGGTGTGAACTCGTCTTCCTCGGCCTCTCGCTGTTCGCCGATGGCGCTGAATGCACTCATTGGTTAGTCACCTGCCGCTGGCACGTACTTCATGTTGTTCACGGTCAGTTCCTCGTCCTCGATGCTGGACTCGAAGCCCTCGACGATCTCCGCCGGCTCGAACGGGTTGCCGTTGTACTTCAGGAGACTGGAGAGCTTCGGGCCGAAGCGACCGAGTTCCTTCTGGGTCAGCCCGCGGAACTGCGCGGTCGCGTTCATCTCGACGACGAGGCACTCCTCGACGGATTCGAGGAACGCCGAGACCTCTTCCTCGGGGTAGGGCATCAGGTCGCTGACGCCGATGGCCTTCACGGAGTGGCCGGCCTCGTTGAGCCGGTCGACCGCCTCGAAGACGGTCCCCTGATGGCTTCCCCAGCACATGATCCCGTATTCGGCCTCGTCGGGTCCGTGGTGGGTCTGGTTGCCCTTCTCGTCGAGTTCCTCGCTGATGCTCTCGAGTTTGCCGAGCCGGCGGTCCATCTGGAGGACGCGGTTGTCGGGATCCTCGCTGATGTGGCCGGCCTCGTTGTGCTCGTTGCCGGTCGCGAGGAAGCGACCGCCCTTCTGACCGGGCACCGAGCGCGGGCTGACGCCCTCCTTGCCGCCCTCGGCGTCGTACTGGAAGCGCTTGAACTTGCCAGCGTGGTGTTCGGCGGCCTCGGCGATCTCCTCCTCGGTGATGACCGAGCCCGGGTCCGCGTCGGGCTCGCGGTCGAAGAAGCTCGCGTCGACGTTACGCAGTTCGCCCTGGAGCTTCTGGTCGTAGACCAGAATCACCGGGATCTGGTAGTCGTAGGCGATCTCGAACGCCGTCCGGATCTGCTCGTAGCACTCCTGCTGGTCGCCGGGGGCGAGCACCACGCGCGTGGAGTCGCCCTGGCTCGTGTAGAGGACGTGTTCGAGGTCGCCCTGTTCGGGCTTGGTCGGCATCCCCGTCGAGGGGCCGGCGCGCATCGCCTCGATGAGCACGACCGGCGTCTCGGACATCTCCGCGAGTCCGAGCGGTTCGCTCATCAGGGCGAAGCCACCGCCGGACGAGCCCGACATGGCCTTGACGCCGGCGTGGCTCGCACCGATCGCCAGCGACGCGGCGGCGATCTCGTCTTCGACCTGCTCGGAGATCCCGCCGAACTTCGGCAGGTTCTGGGACATGATCGTGAACACGTCGGTCCACGGCGTCATCGGGTAGCCGGCGATGAACCGACAGCCCGCGTCCAGTGCGCCGTAGGCGATGGCGTCACTGCCGGAGACGAGCGCCTGGGGCTCCTCAGGTTCCTCGTGGTCAGGGATGGAGATGTCGTGGTTCTGGTCGAACTCCTGGGCCTGCTCGTAGCCGTCCTGGATGACGGCGAGGTTGGCCTCGAGGATGTCGTCGTTCCACATCTCCTCCATGATCCCCTCGTACTCGGTGGTGTCCATGTCGAGGAGCGCGGCCGTGACGCCGATACCGGCGTTGTTCCGCATGATCTCGCGGCCGTGTTCCTTCGCGATGCCGCGCAGATCGACCGGGTAGACGTGCCAGTCGTTCTCCTCGGCGCGCTCGTGGAGATTGATCTCCTCGACCTGCTCCTCGTCGATGAGCCCCGAGTCGTAGACGATGATGCCGCCCTCGCGGAGCTCGTCGAGGTTCTCCGTGAGGGGTTTCAGTTCCTCGTTGCCGTAGTAGGCCTCTTCCTGGGGGTTCCGCGCGAAACTGTCACCGAGCGCCAGCAGGAAGTTGTAGCCGTCCCCGCGAGAGCGCGTCTCGTCGGGGGTGGCCCGTACTTCCACGTAGGTGTGACCGCCCCGGATCCGGGACGGGTAGTGTCGGTGAGTGAATACGTTCAGACCCGACCGCATGAGGGCCTTGGCGAAGTACCGACTGTTGCTGTCGATACCGTCGCCGGAACCACCCGCAATCCGCCATATTAGTTCCTGATCTGTCATGGATACATCGATCGGCCCCGATTCGGGTGCCGTGAACGAAACGAGGACTGGACCCGACTAAAGCGTTTTCACTCTGTCACCGCTGAATAATCGTGAAGGATGGATACGGGGCTTCTCGCCGGTGAACTCGGGACAGGGTGACAACCGCACGCACAACTCTTCTGCGGCGTCATATCACGCCACCGTTCTTCACAGTAACGAGTCCGTTCTCTATCCGTCGCTCGTCGGAACTAACGGATAGCTATCACTTCTGGGAGTCCGTCGGCGGTGGATGAACGAGGCTCGCAACGAGATTCGGGCGGCTCTCAGCGACGATTCCCGGGCAGGTACACTTATGTGGGGAACTTCCTACGCTCCGGTACTCATGGGAACGCGCGCACTCGCGGTCGGGAGTATCGGCGCCACTGGTTTGCTCTTCGTCGCGGGTGCCGCCGCGGCGTTCGGCGACGCCCCCACCGGGAATCCGGACGTAGCGGTTCTCGTCGCGCTCGGAGTCGTTCTCGGACTCGCCATCCTCGCCGGTGCGGCGTTTCTCTTCCGGAGCGACGTCCGAACGAACCACACCGCCCGGATCGCCGGCTGGAACCTGCTCGGCGTCGCCCTCCTCGGGGGCGTCCTCGCGCTCGCCCGAGCCGGGCCGGGCGTCACCGTCCCCGACTACGTCGTCGTCGACATCCTCGGCGTCAGCTCCGTCGCCCACCTGCTCATCGGGTACAACGACGTGCGCCGCATCCGGGCGGAAGAACTCGCCCGCCAGCGGCGCACGCTCGCGGTCGTCAACCGGCTGACTCGCCACAACCTCCGGAATCGAACCCAGATCCTCGTCGGCCACGCCAGTCACCTCGCGGATTCGCTGGCCGAGCCCGACGAGAGGTCCGCCGCCGAGACGATGCTGGAGACGGCCACCGAACTCTCGGACGTCCACGGCGAACTCGCGACGATCCAGAACGCGCTGAACGGCGAAGCCCCCGTCGAGACCGTCGAACTCGCCGCGGTCGTGGAAGACATCCTCGCCCCGTACCGCGATTCGAACCCCGACGGGACGTTCGAGACAGACGTCCCCGACGGCCTCGCCGTCTACGGGGACGAACAACTCCGGACGGCGCTGGCCCACCTCGTGGAAAACGCGGTCGAGCACGGGAACGACGGCGCACCGTACGTCCGCGTCTCGGCCTCGGTCGACGGCGAGACTGTCCGTATCAGCGTGGCCGACCGCGGCCCGGGACTGCCCGAGAACGAGGTGGCCGTCCTGACCAGCGACCGGGAGATCAGCCAGCTCGAACACGGCAGCGGCCTCGGCCTGTGGGTCGTCAAGACCGTCGCCGAGCGCTACGGCGGCGACCTCTCGATCGAAAACGGCGGCGAGGGCGCGACCGTGGCAGTCGACGTTCGCGCGGCCTGATCGACGAAAAGCGGCCGGTTCCGACTACTTCGGCGCCTGATTGTAGATCAGGTTGCGCTGGATGTCGTTGGCGCCCTCGTAGATGACGGGGACGCGCACGTCGCGGTAGACGCGGGCGATTCGCCGGTCGTGCAGCACCGAGCGCCCGCCGTGGAGCTGCATCGCCTTCTGCGCGCAGTCGTTGGCCGTCTCGGTCGCCTTGAGCTTCGCCATCGCCGCCCAGAAGCCGGCGTCGTCGCTGTCGGCGACGTGGTCGGCGGCCCGCCAGGTGAGCGCCCGGGCGGCCTCGAACTCCGTCCGCATGTCCGCGAGCTTGTGCTGGACGGCCTGGAACTCGTCGACCGAGCGACCGAACGCCTCGCGGTCGTGGACGAAGTCCCACGCCTCCTCGATGGCCGCCGCAGCCATGCCGATGCCGTGGCCGCCGACGATGACCCGCCCGTGGTTGAAAAACTCCGCGAGCATGTAGAAGCCCGCGCCCTCGACGCCGATGAGCTGGTCCTCGGGGATCCGGCAGTCCTCGAAGGTGATGTGGGCCTGCTTCGACGCGCGGAAGGCCATCTTCTCGGGGATGTGCTCGGCGTCGTAGCCGTCGGTGTCGGTCGGGACGACGAACAGCGAGTAGTTGCCGTAGCGGTTGTTCTCGTCGTCGCCGGTCTTCGCGTAGACGGTCACCCAGTCGGCCTCGACGCCGTTGCCGATCCAGTACTTCTCACCATTGATGACGTACTCGGTGCCGTCCTTCTCGGCCGTCGTCGTCATCCCCGCCAGATCGCTGCCGGTGTCGGGCTCGGAGACGGCGAGACCGGTGATCTGGTCGTTCTCGGCGACCGGACGGAGATAATCCTCCTTGAGGTCGTCGTCGCCGTGCTCTTCGAGGATCTCGGCGCCGAAACTCGCCAGCTGGAGGGTGAGCGCGATCCCGGCGTCCGCGCGGTAGAACTCCTCGGCGATGGCCAGCACCTGCTGGAGCGAGAAGCCCTTGCCGCCGTACTCCTCGCCGATGTCCTGTGCCACCAGCCCCGCGTCCATCCCCGCCTCGAGGATCTCGTGGGGATATTCCCCGGTCTCGAAGTACTCCTCGGCGTTCGGCGCGATGTGTTCGGCCGCGAACTCGCGGGCCTGTTCCTTGACCGCCCGGGCCTCCTCGGGGACCGGGCGCTCGTCCAGTAGTTCCATACCCCCACAACGGGAGGGAGTACCAAATAAAACCCGGCACGCTGACAAACTAAAGAAGAGTTGTTCGTTTCTCGAACGCGGAGGTCCCACAGGCGGTCACGGGCGGAGGAGCGTCTGCAACCAATCGGCGACGTTGAGCGCGACGAGCAGGGCGCCTTCCCACCGAGTCAGCAGTTCCCGGGTCCACAGGAGGAGCGTCGCGACGACGGAGATGCCGAGGAGCCATATCGTCCCCTCGACGCCCTCGGGACCGACCGGGAGCGGCGCCGCGACGCCCGCGACGCCGAGCACGCCGAGCACGTTGATGATGCAGCTCCCGACGACGTTCCCCGCCGCGAGGCTCACCCGACCGCGGGTGGCTGCTGCGACCGAAGTGACGAGTTCCGGCGTCGACGTGCCGAGCGCGACGACGGTCACGCCGACGACCCACTCGGAGACGCCCAGGTCGACCGCCAGGTCGGCGGCGCCGAGGACGAGCGCGTGCGCCGCCACGATCACCACCGTGAGGCCGCCGACGAGCCGGAGCATGTCCGTCCGATGGAACTCGCCGGGGTCGACCGCGGCGCTCGGCGGCGCCTCGTCGGTCCGTGCGAGCACGACGACGTACGCGACGAGGAGGGCGAAGAGTGCAGCGCCTTCGATCCGCGTGACGGTGAAGTCGCGAACGACGACGATCAGGGCCAACACGGTCCCGATCATGATCGCCCCGTCACGGCGGACCAGCGCCGGGGCGACCGGTAGCTGTCCCACGAGCGCGGTGCCGCCGAGGACGAACCCGAGGTTGACGACGTTCGATCCAACTACGTTCCCCACGGAGATGGCCGCGCGTCCGCTCACCGCCGCGTCGACAGTGACCGCGAACTCCGGCGCCGAGGTGCCGAACGAAACGACCGTCAGCCCGACGACCAGCCCGGAGACGCCGAGCCGGCCGGCCAGCCGGCTCGCGCCGGCGACGAACTGTCCCGCACCGAGCCACAGCCCCGCGACCCCGGCGACGACGAACGCGACGTCCACCGTCAGGGGTGTGACCATCTACCACTACGTTGGGCCGGCAATCAAATCAAAACGGGTGGTCACGGTGTCGACCCAGACCTCAGATGTCGGGCGCTGCGTCCTCGGGCACTCGTCCCTCGACGAGCGATCCGTCGCCGTACTCCTCGCGTAGCGTCTGTTTGTTGAACTTCCCGGTGGCCGTCTTGGGGACTTCGTCGATGAAGACGACGGCGTCCGGCACCCACCACTTGGGGTACGATTCGAGGATGTGCTCGCGGAGGCTCGACTGCAGCGCGTCGCGGTCGGTCCCATCCACCGGGACGACCAGCGCGAGTGGCCGTTCCTGCCAGCGCTCGTGGGGGACGCCGATGACGGCCGCTTCGCTCACGTCCTCGTGGGCCATCAGTTCGTTCTCGAGTTCCTGCGAGGAGATCCACTCCCCGCCGCTCTTGATCACGTCTTTCGCCCGGTCGACGATCTTGATGTAGCCGTCCTCGTCGACCGAGACCACGTCGCCCGTCTTCAGGTAGCCGTCCTCGAACTCCGCCTCGGTGGCCTCGGGCCGGCCGAAGTACTCCGTCGTCACCCACGGACCGCGGACCCACAGTTCACCGAAGTCCTCGCCGTTCCAGGGCACCTCCTCGCCGTCGTCGTCGATCACGCGATACTCCAGTCCGGGCGTGATCAGTCCCTGCTTGGCGCGTTTCTCGAGCTGTGTCTCGTAGTCGGCATCGGCGAGGTCGCCCTTGAGGTGGGCCGCCGACCCGACCGGCGAGGTCTCGGTCATCCCCCAGGCGTGCAGCAGTTCCACGCCGCGGTCGTCGAAAAAGCGGATCATCGCTTCGGGGGCGGCGCTCCCGCCGACGACCAGCGTGTCCAGCGCCGAGAGGTCCACGTCGTTCGCTTTCACGTACTCCATCAGCCCGAGCCACACCGTCGGTACGCCGGCGGTGATGGTGACGCCCTCCTCCTCGATGAGCCGCGCGAGGTCCGCCGGCTCCGGTTTCGGTCCCGGGTAGACGTGTTTCCCACCGCCCGCGGTGGTCGAGAACGGCAGGCCCCAGGCGTTGACGTGGAACATCGGCACGACCGGCATCACCACGTCGTCGTCGTCGACCGGGATCCCCTGAGGCTGCTGGAGCGCCATCGTGTGACTCCACAGCATCGACTGGGTGTACTCGACGCCCTTCGGCCGCCCGGTCGTTCCCGACGTGTAGCACATGCCCGCGGCCTGGTCCTGACCGTTCTCGGGCCAGTCGTAGTCCGTGTCCCGGCCTTCGATGAACGACTCGTAGGCGACCGCCTCCAGGTCCGTGTCGGGCACCGTCTCGCCCATCACCACGTAGCGGTCGACGGACTCGAACGCAGACGGGTCGTCGGCGACGGCTCCCTCTAGTTTCGGAAGCAGCGAGCGGTCGACGAACAGCGTCCGGTCTTCGGCGTTCTCGACGATGTACTGGACGTGTTTGTCGGGCAACAGCGGGTTGATCGTGTGCAGTTGCGCGCCGCACCCCGGCACCCCGAAGTAGGTCTCGAAGTGGCGGTGGTGGTTCCAGCAGAACGTGCCGATGCGCTCGCCGTCCCCGTAGCCCGCCGCCTCCAGCGCCGCGGCCAGCTGTGCCGTCCGGTCGCCGTACTCCGCGTAATCGTACCTGACGATGCCGTCGTGCGTGCGGGAGACGATCTCCGTCTCGGGATACAGTCGCTCGGCACGCCACAGGAACGGTCGCAGCGTCTGGTCGGATCCGCCTGGCATACGTTATCAATCGTATCGTGGGCATAAGAACATTACATAGATTCGCGAGGAGGAACGCGCCGTCCGCGGCGGCGCCGCTGAAAGAGGGGGTAGTGACGGAGCGAAAATCCCACGGCGAGCGCGGGCCGACCGTTCAGACTTCGATCTGCTGCATCAGCTGGACGAGTTCGTCGAGTTGCGGGAACGTGTAGACCTTCACGTCGACGTTGGAGTCGGGCGCGTTGACGTGCGAGTCGAACATGAGCGCCATGTCGCTGTCGCGGTCGCCGACGAGTTCGTCGACCATGCCGCTGCCGGGGCCGAAGATGAAACTCGGCGGTCCGATGTCGATGGTGGTCTGGAGGACGTTCGCCCAGCCGTCGATGAACCCGCTGGTCATGATGTTGCCGATCTCCTGGATCGCCGACCGCTCCATGTCTGTGAAGCCGGTCGCACTCGGGTCCGTCTCGCCCATGTCACCGATCATTCCGTGGGAGAGTTCCTTCGCGCTCGCGGCTTCCAGCAGAAAGAGGATGTGGCCGTGGGGCTGTTCGACCAGTTCGATACTGATGCCGATCTGCTCGGCGTGGCCGACGTGAGTCTTGATATCGGGGATATCGATGAAGTTGATCTTGGTGATCTCCATCTCCGTCTCCATCCCCGTCATCTGGCTCAGATGGCCGGCGACGTTGTTGCCGCCCTCCTTTGCCATCTTGTTGAACAACCCGAGTTTACGGATATCTATCTTCAGACTCATTGGCGACCCTGCGGGATGAGGACGGATTTCGACCCGACCCACATAAGCGGTCCCCCCTGATTTTCGCAATCGAGACTGGCGCCGTCCGGGGCCGGGGGCAACCTGCCGCTCACCACTCCCGCTGGCTCACGGCGACGCCCTCGCCGAGCGGCAGCAGCGTCGTCTCGAAGCCCTCGGCGCCGCGGACGGTTTCGAGATATTCCGCGATCCCCCGGGTCATCCGGTCAAGCTCTACGTCCTCGCCCTCGAAGTGGTCGCGCAGTCGCTCGGCGTCGATAGAGCCGCCGGCGACGGCGTTGTCGGCCGCGACGATGCCGCCCGGCGCGACCTTCTCCCGGACCGCCTCGAACGCCTCGGCGTAGCGCTCCTTCTGGCAATCGATCAGGACAACGTCGAACGGGCCGTCGTACTCCTCGACCGTCTCGATGGCGTCGCCGTGTTCGAACGCCGCGCGGTCGGCCAGCCCGCCCCGGTCGAGGTACTCGCGGGCCTGGTCGAGTTCGTCCTCGTCGATCTCCGTCAGCACGACCTCGCCCTCGGCCGGGAGTTCCCGCGCGAACCAGTACGCCGAGTAGCCGAAGCCCGACCCGAACTCGAAGACCCGCTCGGCGTCGGCGAAGCGCGCGCACATCGCCAACCACCCGCCCACCGCGGGGCCGACGTACGGGAACCCCTCGCGGCGGGCCTGCGCGCCCATCTCCTCGATTATCTCGTCGGCGCCGGGACCGACGGCCGTCGCGTACGATTCGAGCAGTTCCGGGAGTTCGTCTGCAGCCATGTGACAGTGGTTCACGCCCGGCACTGAAAAAGGCCCCTCGCTCCGGTAGCCCGTGCCGGAACCGTCCGTCCCGTCGAGAGATTCAAACGGGTAGGGCCGTAACCCCGGACATGTCAGAGACGCCGCCGGGGCCGAAGGGCGAACCGCTGTTCGGGAGCAGCCGCCGGTACGCCCGCGACCCGTTCTCGTTCATCGCGGCACTCGAAGACGCCTACGACGGGGTAGCGCTGTTCGACATGGGGCCGATGGACACCTACATGGTGACCGACCCCGCTGACGTCGAGCGCGTCCTCGTCTCCGAGGCCGACGCCTTCCGGAAGCCGGACTTCCAGAACGACGCGCTCGGCGACCTGCTGGGCGACGGACTCCTCCTCAGCGAGGGCGAGACGTGGGAGCGCCAGCGCGACCTCGCCAATCCCGCCTTCCGGATGGCCCGGCTCTCCGGGATGGCCGACCGGATCACCGGTCACGCCGAGTCGATGGTCGAGCGGTGGACGCCGGGCGAGACTATCGACGTCGAGAGCGAGATGGCCCGGGTCACGCTGAACGTCATCCTCGACCTGATGATGGGCGTCGAACTCTCCCCGGAGCGGGTCCGGACCGTCCAGGACCAGTTGAACCCGCTGGGTCGGCGGTTCGAACCCGATCCGCTCCGGTTCGCGATGCCCGAGTGGGTGCCGATGCCCGGCGACGAGGAGTTCGAGTCCGCCGTCGAGACGCTCGAAACGGTACTAGAGGAGATCATCGAGACGCGCCGCAGGACGGAAGGCGTCGAGGGAGTCGAGCGCGTCTCGGCGAACGACGGGGGCGCGGACCCGCCGATGGACCTCCTCTCGGTGCTGTTGCGTGCACAGAACCGCGGCGAACAGTCCCCGACTCAGCTCCGCGACGAGATGATGACGATGCTGCTGGCCGGCCACGACACGACCGCGCTGACGCTGACCTACACGTGGTTCCTGCTTTCGGAACATCCGGAGGCAGAGCGCCGCGTCCAGCGGGAAGTCGACGAGGTGCTAGCTGGAGACCGCCCCGGGACGGAACACGTCGGGGAGTTCGAGTACCTCGATCGGGTGATCAACGAGGCGATGCGCCTCTACCCGCCGGTGTTCACGATCTTCCGGGAGTCGACCGAGCCCGTGGATCTGGGCGGCTATCGCGTCCCGGCGGAGTCGGTCATCATGCTCCCGCAGTGGGGCGTCCACCGCTCCGAGCGCTACTGGGACGACCCCGCCTCGTTCGACCCCGACCGGTTCAGCCCCGAGCGCCGCGCCGACCGGTCGCGGTTCGCCTTCTTCCCGTTCGGCGGCGGCCCGCGCCACTGCATCGGGAAACACCTCTCGCTGCTTGAGGCGAAGCTCATCCTCGCCACCGTCGTCTCCGAGTACGAACTGGACTTTCAGGGGAGGACGCCGCTGGAGTTCATGCCCTCACTGACGATGCACCCCCGCCAGACGATGGAGATGCGCGTCGAGAAGCGGTGACGGGTCAGCGTCGGGCAGGTCCCTTTCCGCCTACCCGTCGCGGGCCAGCGCGGCCTGCCCCTCGTCGACCCACCACTGCAAGTCCCTGTACGCCTCGGGCCAGCTGGTGAGCAGTCTGTCCTCGGCCGCGGCCATCGCTTCGGGCGTCCAGAAACGCGCCTCGGCCACTTCGTCGTCGGCCTCAGGCGTCCCGCGAACGTCCGCGGCGTCGACGGCGTAACAGAGACAGGTCTTGTGGGTCGCCTCGAACTTGACGAACGTCCGGGCGTCAAAGAGGACTAAGTCGTCGGGGTCGACGGTCAGCGTCGTCTCCTCTTCGAGTTCGCGGACGCCGGCGACGTCCGGGTCTTCGCCGGCCTCGACCATCCCGCCGGGCGTCCCCCACAGGTCGCGGTCCGGGAGGTCGACTTTCACCAGCAGCACGGCTTCCCCGTCGAGCACGGCCAGCCGCGCGGTCGGGATCGGGTTGAAGAACTCGTGCTCGCCGCAGTCCGTGCAGCGCTTGACGGCCGGCGGGTCGACGGCCTCCAGCCGTCCGCCGCACTCGGGGCAGTAGTCGGGCGGGGTGTTCGGCATCGACATACAGTCGGCACTGCGGGATAAAAGCGTCTCCGGCGCCGTCGACGGTTCGCACTGGTCCGCGCTCGCGCCTGTCGACGTGTCACCCGTCCAGGAGTATCTTTTTGAAGGTCCGACTGTACCCTCGTGGGTACGAATGGACGGGAGCGACGCCGGTCTGGGTGAGGGGATCGAACACGTCCTCGTGACGAACGACGACGGCATCGACGGGCACGGACTCCGGGCAGTCGCGGACAGGCTCTCCGAGGTGGCAGACGTAACCGTCGTCGCGCCGGAGGGAGACGTCAGCGGGGTCGGGCGCACGCGCCAGCGTCGAATCTCCTACGAGGAGACCGACGCCGGGTACGCCGTCGACGGCATGCCCGCGGACTGCGCCGCGTTCGGGCTTCGGGGACTGGATAGTACCCCCGACGCGGTCGTCTCCGGTTGTAACCACGGGCCGAACGTCGGGTCGTACGTCCTCGCCCAGTCGGGCACGGTCGGCGCCGCCGTCGAGGCCGCGTGGCTCGACGTTCCCGCGGTCGCCCTCTCGGCGTACGACCCCGGATCGCTGTTGCCGCGTCCGGAAGCGGAGTTCTGCTACGCGGTCGCTGCCGAAATCGCCGCTTCGCTACTCCCGGCGCTCGTCGAGAGTCGCAACGAGGGCGGCGCGGACCTGCTGAACGTGAACGTCCCAGTGGACCGGGAGGGAGCGGTGACCGACGGCGCGCGGATGCGCGTGACCGAACCGCACGATTTCTACGATACCACCGTCAGGGACGACGACGGGAAAGTCCTGTTCGAGAACTACTACGGCCCCCAGAACCGCCTCGCTGATGGATCACCTGCGCCGGGCGAACTGCTTCCTTCGTCGCTGCCGGCGGAGTCGGAACAGGGGGCTATCCGCGACGGGGCGATCGCGGTCTCGCCGCTCTCGGTCCCGGTCGCACCGGTCGACTGTCCGGTGATCGACAGGGCGGTCGAGGCATACAACGAGCGCTGCGAACGGTCGGTGGCGTGATCGGCGTACTGCGATCGGGGGGTCACCGGTTGCGGCTCACCGGGAACTTCACGCGCTCGGGGTGGTCGTTGAACTCCGCGAGGATCCGCTCGTAGAGTTCGTTCTTCGTCCGCTGGCCCCGCCGCGGGTGGACGACGTACCGGACGCGCAGCTTCACCCACGACGCTTCCTGGGTGACGTTGACCGTCGGCCGGGACTGCACTTCGAGTTCGACCGGCGTCTGGGCCAGCCGCTTGCGGTACCGTTCGACGCTGCGTTCCATCTCGTCGCCGACCACCTCGTCGGCGATCCGGATCATCGTCTCCCGGGCGAAGGCGAGATCCGTCTCGTAGGCCACCTCGACGGCCACCTCGTTCCAGACGTAGGGGAACTCCTCCCGCGAAAAGTTCTTCACGTGCGAGGACAGCACCACCGAGTTCGGGAGCGTGATGACCCGACCTGAGGGCTGGTTCGACGAGACGAGTTCGCCGTTTATCTCCCACAGCGTCGTGACGAGGAAGTTCACCTCGACGACGTCGCCCTTCGACTCGTCGATGGCGACCCGGTCGCCGACCTGATACGGCCGGTTGACCATGATGTACACCCACCCGATGAGCGAGAACAGCGGCTGTTGCAGCGCGAACGTGATCCCGAAGCCCACGACGCCCAGCGAGAAGAGGACGCCGAGCCACTGCTCGGTGACGACGCCGAGCAGGCCGACCAGTCCAACCGTTCCGAAGGCGAGCCGGAGAATGTTTTTCAGATCGTGGCGCCGTCGCTTCGACGCCGCGCGTTCGGTGAGCCACCCGCCCACGACGCGGTAGGCGCCGTAGGTCGCGAGGACGACGCTCGCCCCGGTCAGCGCGGTGGTCGCGACGTGCTCGGCCGAGAGCCCCCAGAGGCTGCGCGGTTCGAGGACTGCGGGGACGAGCCAGCTTGCGACCGCGGCACCGACGGCGCCCAGCAATGAGAGGTATCCGACCCGTCGCATCTGCACGTCCGCTGGGAGCGACGGCACAAAGTTCTCCCGGCCGGGCGTGGCGCTCCAACGGTTCGGCGGAGCGGCGGTGAATCCGTTCGGTGGGTGATTTATTCGGGAGGCGGTCGAACCACTCCGTGATGGTTTCGACAGGAGATTCCGCCCCGACGTTCACCGCGACGCTCGGCACGAGTGACCACGAGGACTTCGACCTCGCCGACCACATCGGCGACGGCCCGGTCGTCCTCGCCTTCTTCCCCGGGGCGTTCACGCCCCCCTGCACCAACGAGATGGTGGCCTTCCAGGACCGCCTCGACGAGTTCGAGGACGCGGGCGCGACGGTCCTCGGCGTCAGCGCCGACTCGCCGTTCTCGCAGGGCGCGTTCCGCGAGGAACACGGCATCGAGTTCGACCTCGTCAGCGACATGGACGGCGACGCCATCCGCGAGTACGACCTCGAGATGGACATCGCCGACCTCGGGCTGCACGACATCGCCAACCGCGCCGTCTTCGTCATCGACGACGAGGGCACCGTGACCTACGAGTGGGTCGCCGACGATCCGACCAACGAACCCGACTACGACGCACTACTCGACGCGGTCGAATCGGTCTGACGTCTCGCGTTCCAAATCCTTATCAGACGGATGTGAGAACGGCAGCGAGTGTCTACACGATTTTCACGACGATCCCTGCTCAGGAGCGGCGCCCTGCTGACCGGCGCCGCGGTCGCCGGGTGTTCCACCGCGCCGGGAGACGACACGCTGTTCGCCGACGGCTTCGAGGAATCGAACGAGCGCTGGTCCGAACACAGCCACATCGGGCCCGAGGAGGAAAACTCCGAGTTCGAGTGGGACATCTCGCTCACTCAGGACCAGGCCGCGGCGGGCGAGTGGAGCCTCGAAGTGTTCACCGAGGGCGACCACGACGACGGGACCGCCTAGGTGACGGCCGAAATCCCGGCGCCCGAGGACCCGTCGACCTTCTCGGTCTCCTTCGAGGCCTGGAGCGAGTCGGAGAGCTTCAATACGCTCCGCAACGTCGTCGCCTACCTCGGTCCCGAGGAACCGAGCGAAGAGGGCGACTTCCCCGATCCCGGCGCCAACTCCTCGGCTATCCCGCAGTCGCCCTACGGCGGGCTGCGCGAACCGCTACACCTCTCCGAGGGGTGGCGGGAGTACACCTTCGACTGGGAACCCGACGAGGTGCCCCAGTCGCTGTATCTCTCGCTCGGCGTCGCCGTCGTCTGGGAAGCGGACGCGACGCACTACCTCGACGAGATCGAAGTGGCCGCTGAGTAAGTCGCGGCCTCTCCGTCCCGCTCACGTCCGCTCGCGAGCGAGCGGCCCGACGATCGGGAACTCGAAGGCCATCCCGTTGTACGCCGTGAGCACCGCGACGACCCAGACGGCGATCGCCGCCGGGAAATACAGTTCTCCGACGAACAGCGCGACCGGAAAGAGCAACAGCAGTCCGATACCGAGGAAGACGCTCTGGAGCGCGTGGAACTCGTCGCGCTCGCTCGGCTCGGTCGTGTACCGGACGAGGAGTCCACTCACCGGCATCGCCAGATATGACAGCGCGGCCAGCCGCCGTCGCCGCGCCTGCTCGTCTTCGTCACCCACGACGCACCATTCCTGTCACTGACAATTGTTTTCTCGCCGATGCCCGAAAACTGTTCGGTGTCGTCCGCGGCGACCGACTGCCGTTGCTCGCGGTCACCGTTACAGCCCCAAACCGAAATCCGAACGCGACGAGAAGAATCAGCCGCCGGTCAGCCGAACAGGACGCTCGCGGCGTCGAAGGCGCTCGGCGACAGCAGGCCGAACGCGGGCAACATTGCGAACGTCAGCACGGCCGCGATAACCACGGCGGCGTACAGCGAACTCGGGTAGGAGTCGACCTCGACGTCGCCGCTGGGGTCCTCGATCCACATCGCCTTGACGACCCTGCTGTAGTAGTACAGCGACAGGGCGCTGTTGACGATGAGCGAGGCGCCGAGCAGCCACGCGCCGGCGTTGACCGTCGCCAGCAGCAGGTAGAGCTTCGAGATGAAGCCGCCGCCGATGGGCAGGCCCGCGAGGCTGAACAGGAAGACGGTCATCGCGGCGCAGGCCAGCGGCGCCTGCTTCGAGAGGCCGTTGAAGTCCTGGAACGTCCGGCCGATGCCCCAGTGCTCGGTGAGCGCGATGAACAGGAACGCACCGGTGTTCATGAACCCGTAGACGAGCAGGTGCATCATGCTCGCGCCGAGGACCAGCCCCTGGTCGGGCGCGTTCAGCGCGGCCAGCCCGATGAGGACGTAGCCGGCGTGGCCGATCGACGAGTAGGCGAGCATCCGCTTGACCTTCTCCTGGGTCGCCGCGGCGAAGTTCCCGACGGTCATCGTGACCACCGCGAGGACGGTCACCGCGGTGATCCAGTCGACCATCGGGTCGCCGCCCGCGAGCCCACCGACTTCGGGGAAGGCCGTCAGGAAGATACGGAAGCCGACGACGAACCCGGCGGCCTTCGAGGCCGACGAGAGGAACGCCGAGATGGGCGCGGGTGCGCCCTCGTAGGCCTCCGGGGCCCAGAAGTGGAAGGGAACGCTCGCGGTCTTGAACGCGATCCCCGCAAGCACCATGATGACGCCGATGCCGAGGATACCGACCGGCACGTTCGCGGCAGTGAGCCCTTCGGCGACCGCTTCGAGCCGGAGACTGCCGCTCGCGGCGTAGACGAGGCTGATCCCGTAGACCAGCACCGACGACGACAGCGCGCCGACGAGCAGGTACTTCAGGCCCGCCTCGACGCTGCCGCGGTTGTCCTTGAGGAACGCGACCAGCGCGTACGAGGGCAGGCTGGAGAGTTCGAGGCTGACGAAGATCGTCGCGAGGCTGTTGGCCGAAGCCATCAGCGACATCCCCGTCGCGGCCATCACGACCAGCGCGTAGTACTCCGCCTGGTAGTCTTCGCCTTCGAGGTAGTCGTAGCTCGCCAGCGTGACGAGCGCGGTCACGCTGCCGACGATGACCACGAAGAACAGGCTCATCCCGTCGACGATCAGCTGCCCGTTGAACAGGTCGATAGCGCCCGTCCCCCGCGGCTGGCCGACGCCGTCCACGAGGAAGAAGCCGGCGGTGAGGAACGCCGCGAGTGCGCCCAGCGTCGACAGCCCGGCGAGCACGCCGTTGGAGCTGGAGCCCGGACGCGGCTCGATACTGTCGATGATGAGCACGAGCAGCGCCGTCACGGCGAGCAGCAGCGTCGGGAGCAGGGCCACCGAATCGGCGACCCGGATGCCCGCGATGTCGACTACCATAGGCCGACACCCCCGTTGAACAGCGCACTGGCAGCGTCACCGACTGCCCCGTACGGAACCGCGAGCGTAGCCGCGCCCGGCGGAACCAGCGGGTCGACGGCGTTCTGGATCATCTCGTAGACGAGGCCGGGGTCGACGCCCAGCGCGATGACGAGGACGAGCAGCACGACCAGCGGCGCCACGTCGTGGACGGGCGCCCGCGTGACCTCGTAGTCGGTCGCGAGGCTGTACTCGCCGAACAGGGTCCGCTGCATCGCCCACAGCAGGTAGCCGGCGACGATGACGATGCCGAACATCCCGATGGCGGTCACCAGCGGCGCCGCGGGGATGACCGTCGAGGCGAACGCGCCCTGGAAGATCAGGTACTCGGCGGCGAAGCCGGCCATCAGCGGCAGGCCCATGTAGCCGAACGCCGCGGCGACGAACACGCCGACGGTCCAGGGCATCCGGTCGGCGATCCCGGAGATGTCCCCGACCATCCGCGTGTGCGTCTCGTTGTAGATGACGCCGACTGTCATGAACATCAGCCCCGAGATGAGACCGTGGGCGACCATCTGGAAGGTCGCGCCGCCGAAGCCGAGGGGCGTGAAGGCGACCAGCCCGAGGATGACGTAGCCCATCGACGAGATCGACGAGTAGGCGACGATGCGCTTCAGGTCCTGCTGTGCCAGCGCGAGCATCGCACCGTAGATGATGCTCAACACGCCGAAGGCGACGATGATCCCGGCGTTTTCGCTGGCGACCTCGGGGAGCATCGTGAAGTTGAACCGCAGCAGTGCGTAGGTCCCCATCTTCAGCAGCACGCCGGCCAGCATGACCGACACCGGCGTCGGCGCCTCGACGTGTGCGTCCGGCAGCCACGTGTGGACGGGGAAGACGGGCACCTTCACCGCGAACCCGGCGAACATGAGCGTGAACGCGATCAGCGTCAGGTTCGCGGGCTGGATGCCGGCGACTGCCGAGAGATTGCCTCCCTCTTGGATCGCCTGGGTGATCGCGGGCATCCCGAACGTCGAGATGGAGTCACCGAGGCTGAACACCAGCGACATGAAGCCCACGAACATGACCAGCGTCGCCACGTTCGTGTAGACGAAGAACTTGATTGCGGCGTACTTCCGGCGCGGGCCGCCCCAGACGCCGATGAGGAAGTACATCGGGATGAGCACCGCTTCCCAGAAGACCAGCCACAGGAAGAAATCCAGCGCGGAGAACACGCCGATGAGGCTGGCCTCCATCAGGAGCATCAGCCCGTAGAACTGCGACTGGCGCTCGCTGATAGGCGTCCAGGAGCTGACGAGTGCCAGCGTCGTCAGCACGGTCGTCAGCAGGAGCAGCGGCATGCTGATACCGTCGAGCCCGACCTGCCAGGCGATGTCGTAGCGGCCGAGGCCGACCCAGCCGAGCGACGACGCGAAGGCCAGATCGCCGCCCGTGAGGGCGTTGCCCGCGCCGTCGAACACCGAGTACATCCAGACGGAGATCGCGACGGGCACGAGGCTCACCGCAGTGGCGAGCTTGCCCGCCCACTCGTCGGGTGCGAGGAAGACGGCGAACGCGCCGAGCAGCGTCACGCCCAGCAGCGCCTCGATGGGTCCTGCGATCGCCATCAGACACCACCTCCGACGACGACGAACACGACAAGCAGCAACACGAGCGAGAGCGTCATCAGCGCCGCGTAGTTCGAGACGACGCCCGACTGGATGCGGCGGAACCGCGAGCCGGTGAAGAGGCTCACGCTACTGACGCCGTTGACGACGCCGTCGACGACGCCCTGGTCGAACTTGTCCGCCGCTCGCGCGAGCGGGACCGTCACGCCCTGTGCCAGCCAGACCTGATACTCGTCCTGGTAGTAGTTGTGCATGAGCAGCGTCTTCGCGCCTCCCAGCTTGTCCGTGTGTTCCTCGGGCTCGCGGACGTTGTACAGCGACCACGCGAGACCGAGGCCGGCCAGCGCCAGCAGCAGCGAAACGGCGCCGGGAATCAGCGGCGACAGATCGGCCGCCTCGACGTGAGCCGTCTCGTGGAGCAGCCCGTGCTCGCCCGTGTAGTGGTGGACCGACGTGGCTTCGAGGTTACCGCCGAGCCACTGGTGGAGGAACTCGATGTGGAGATCGAGCGTCTCCGCGACCGGCGTCATGTTGATGAACCCGACCGTCGCGGCGCCGATGCCGAGCACCGCCAGCGGCAGTTTCACGTTCCAGCGCACGCCGTGGGGGTCACGAGCCGTCTCGGTCCGGGCGTCCCCGTGGAACGTCAGGAAGACCATCCGGAACGTGTAGAACGCCGTGAAGAACACGGCCAGCAGGCCCATCGCGTAGGCCAGCAGGTAGAGGTTCCCGAGGATGCCCTCGGTGCCGAGCCCGTGGGCGATGGCCTCGAACAGCACCTCGTCCTTGGACCAGAAGCCCGCGAACGGCAGGATGCCGGCCAGCGCGAGCGACCCGGACAGGAACGTCCAGTAGGTCACGGGCATCCGCTCTTTGAGTCCGCCCATGTCCCACATGTTCTCGTTGTGGTGCATGGCGATGATGACCGACCCGGCGCCGAGGAACAGCAGCGCCTTGAAGATCGCGTGGGTGGTCAGGTGGAAGACCGCAGCGGTGTAGCCGCCCGCGCCCAGCGCGAGCATCATGTAGCCGTACTGGGAGATAGTCGAGTACGCGAGCACCTGCTTGAGTTCCTGCTTGACGACGCCCATCGTTGCCGCGAACAGGGCCGTGAACCCGCCGATGAGCGCGATGACCGCCAGCGCCGTCGGCGAGAGCAGATAGAAGCCGTACATCCGCGCGACGAGGTAGACGCCCGCGGCGACCATCGTCGCGGCGTGGATGAGCGCGGAGACCGGCGTCGGACCTTCCATCGCGTCGGGCAGCCACGTGTGCAGCGGGAACTGCGCCGACTTGCCGACGACCCCGCCGAGCACGAGCAGCCCGAGGACCGTGAACCACGTCTGGGGCTCGTAGCCGAAGGTGTTGATGCCCTCGGTCGCGCCGTCGACGATGGCCTCCTCGGCGAGTTCCGGGAAGCTGTGGAGCGCGTGTTCGGCGCCCTCGATGGGCGCGAACAGGCCCGTCCCGAACGTGGCGAAGATGCCGACCACGCCGATGAGGAAGAAGTAGTCACCGAAACGAGTGACCAGGAACGCCTTCTTCGCGGCCGACGGCGGGCCGTCCTCGCGGAACCAGAACCCGATGAGGAGGAACGAACAGAGCCCGACGAGCTCGAAGAACATGAACGCCATCAGGATGTTGTTCGAGAAGACGAACGCGAGCATGCTCGCCGTGAACAGGCCGAGGCCGCCGTAGTAGCGGGGCAGGCCCGTCTCGCCCTCGTCGTTCATGTACCCGAGCGAGAAGATGTGAACGAGCAGGGCGATCAGCGAGACGATGACGAGCATCAGGGCCGTCAGCGGGTCGACGAGCACGCCCAGTCGCAGGGTGAGCGCGCCGTCGGCCACGCCTGCGACCCACGTGTAGAGGTTCTCGTTGTAGACCGTCTCGGAGCCCGTGATCCCGGCGACGGTCAGCGCCGTCCAGATCGAGAGGACGAGCGAGCCGGCCGTCGCGATGATTCCCGCCTCGGCGCCGCGCTTCGGCAAGTACTGCCCGGCGAACAGGGCGATGATGAAGCCAAGGAACGGGAGCGCTGCGATCGCGGGAACGAATTGGAATGCACCTGCCATCTTACCACCTCATCGTTGCGGCTTTCGTGACGTCGACGCCCTCGAAGTTACGATACAGTACGAGGATGATACCGATGCCGACCGCCACCTCGGCGGCGGCCAGCGCCATCGTGAACAGCGAGAACACCTGTCCCGTGAGGTTCCCGTGGTAGAACGAGAAGGCGACGAGGTTGATGTTCGCCGCGTTGAGCATCAACTCCACGGACATCAGGAACAGCAGTGCGTTCCGGCGCGTGAGGATGCCGTAGACGCCGATGCAGAACATCGCCGCCGACAGCAGGAGGTAGTAGGTGGGCTGGATCGCCATCAGTCGTCACCCCCGTCCGACGACCGGTCGGTCGCACGGCCCACGATCCGACGGCCGCCATCGGCGAGCGCGGTGACCGTGCTCTCGTCGTCCTCGCGGCGGGCGAGCATGACGGCAGCGACCAGCGCGGCGACGAGGACGATGTCGATAATCTCGAAGACGGCCAGGAAGCTCTCAGACTCGATAGCCGCCTGGCTCGGCATGTCGAACATCGCGTAGCCGATGCTGGCGGTGATGCTCCCCTCAGCGAATCCGGTAGGCTGGGTGAGTTCGCTCATCACGAAGACGTAGGCCATGACGGCGAACAGCGCCAGCGCGGCCAGCCCGTTGACGTAGTTGACGTCGGTCGCCAGCCGCGGTCGGGTGGTCATGTTGCCACCTCGTCGGGCTGAGACTCGTTCTCGGTGAGCATCACGGCGAACGTGATGAGGATGATGACCCCACCGACGTACACCAGTATTTGCATCGCGGCGATGAACTCGGCCTGTGACATGACGTAGTGCACTGCGACCGACAGCAGCGCCACGCCGAGCATCAGCGCCGAGTGCCAGACGTCGCGTACCACCACGACGCCGATGCTGCTCCCCAGTGTAACTACGGCGAACAGCGCAAACGCGATTGACTCGAGCAATGCCATCGTTGTCCCGAAACTCCTACCGGACGCCCTTTGAAGATTTCTGTATCGTCCCGCGCGTGGCCGCTCACGCGCCCGAAACCGTTAGCGATTCGACGCAAACGGCTTCGCGATCGCCAGCGACCGCCCCACGTGTTCGGTCAGGGCCCGTTCTCGGAGGCCGGGAACGCGAATCGAACCCCTCACACGGCTCGCGCGCGCTCGATCGACGGCCGATCGCACGGGAATCGGTCACAAAGAGACGGGGATCGGTCACAAAGAGACGGGGATCGGTCACAGAGTTCACCAGTTACGCTTGCCTGGGTGACCGACGGCGGACCTGACGTTCACTCGACCCGGTCGTCGTCGAACCGGGAGACGTACCGCACCGCGAGGAGGAACAGGCCCAGCCCGACGCCGACCGTGACCACGCCGAAGACGGCCATCCCGAGCGGCGTCGCCGGGAGGTCGATCAGGAAGAACAACTGTGGGTCCATGCCCTCGGGATTGACGTAGCCGAGCAGCGCGCCCATCGTCGCTGCGACGCCCAGCACTGCCAGATACACCACCAACACGACGCGCGGCCCCGCGATGCGCTCGGTCAGCGGCGAGCGGTCGGTGTTCACTGTCACGGTCGAAGTTGGACCGCCGGGTGGTTAGCCTTTTCACATCACGACCGCTACCGTCAGGTATGAACGACTTCGACGACTCCGCCGACTTCGACGACTCCGGCTTCTCGGAGAAAGAACTGCTCCTGTTCGTCCTCACCGCGATCGCGGTCCTCATGGCCGTCTCGGCGTTCGTGCTCGTCATCGGGAGCTGATCGGCGCAGGCACCGCCAGCGGTAGCTTGCGTCTGCGGTCCCTTTTCTGCAGCCGATCCAGAACTCACGGAGCTGGAGCTTCGGGTCCGTGAACGCACGAAGAAACAGTCTCGAAGCGGGACAGCGTCGAACCGCGTCGTCAGTTGTCCGCGCCGGCGGTCGCGTCGTCCTCGACCACTTCGCCGCCGTCGGTGACGGCTTCCTCTTCCTCGCCGCCGTCGGCGAGCGCGGTCGTGGTGCGGCGCTCGTGCCACTGGAACTCGCGACCGTGCTGGTCGGTCTCCTTGAGGTCCCACGGATCGGGGTCTTCGACCTTCGGGGCTTCGAGCCACGACTGGACGAGGTTCCAGACGAAGATGATCTGGCCGACGAGCAGGAGGATCGCTCCGACAGAGGCCGCCTGATGGGCGAGGGTCACCATGTTCAGCGGCGCGATGGCCTCGTTGAAGTCGTAGGTCGCGTAGCGACGAGGCATGCCCAGGTAGCCGAGGAACAGCATCGCGAAGAACGTGATGTTGGTCCCGACCATCGACAGCCAGAAGTGGGCCTTCCCGAGGGTCCGCTGGTACATCCGCCCGGTGTAGATGGGGAACCAGTAGTAGATGCCGGCGAAGACGGCGAAGCCGATGGCACCCATCACGATGTAGTGGAAGTGACCGACGACGTAGTAGGTGTCGTGGAGCACTTGGTCGACGGGGACCGACGCGAGGAAGACGCCGGTGACGCCCCCGAGGATGAAGTTCGAGACGAAGCCGATACAGAACAGCATCGGCGTCGTCAGGCGCAGGCGGCCGTTCCACATCGTCGTGATCCAGTTGAACGTCTTGACGGCCGACGGTATCGCGATCGCTAGCGAGACGGCCATGAACGAGGCCCGCAGACGGGGGTCGATCCCCGTCGTGAACATGTGGTGGGCCCAGACGCCGAAGCTCAGCACGCCGATGGCCAGCGTCGAGTAGACGACGAACTTGAACCCGAACAGCTTGCGGCCGGAGAACTTCGGCAGGATGTAGCTGACCAGGCCCATCGGCGGGAGCACGAGGATGTACACTTCGGGGTGGCCGAAGAACCAGAACAGGTGCTGCCAGAGGATCGGGCCGCCGCCTTCGCCGACCGCGTAGAACGTCGTCGCGAGGTTGCGGTCGAGCAGGAGCATGACGATCGCGCTGCCCAGCAGCGGGAACGCGAAGAGGATGAGCGCCGACTGGGTGAGCACGGTCCACGAGAAGATGTCGAGGTTCGCCCAGGTCACGTCGTCGTCGCGTTCCGTGAAGATAGTCGCAATGAAGTTGATCGCGCCCATCGTCGCGGAGACACCGGTGAGATGCAGGCCGAGCAGCATGAGGTCGACGCCGGCGTTGGTCTGTTCGACCGACAGCGGCGTGTACATCGTCCACGCGGTCTGGGCGCCCGTCATCCCCGGGAGGAAGAAGCCGGCCCAGACAAGCAGCGCGCCGGGTGGGAGCAGCCAGAAGGCGATGGCGTTGATCCGGGGGAACGCCATGTCGTCGGCGCCGATCAGCAGCGGGATGAAGTAGTTCGAGAACGCCGCGAGGATGGGCGTCCCGAACAGGAACAGCATCGTGATCCCGTGGCTGGTCATGATGGCGTTGTAGAAGCCGTTCTCGAAGAGCGCGCCGCCCGGCGCGATCAGCTGCATCCGGATGCCGAAGGCCATCAGGCCCCCGACGGCGAACGCGATGACGCCGTAGGTACCGTAGAGGATACCGATGTCCTTGTGGTCGACCGTCGTCAACCAGCGGATGATGCCGGCCGGCTTCTCGCGGTGGACGTGGCCGCCGGCCTCGCCGTAGCCGCCGCCACCGCTCGCCAGCGGAGTGTACGTACGCCAGTTTTCGACACGGGAGAGGAAAGCGGCGATGCCGACGAGGAAGACCCCCATCAACACCGTTAGCACGAGCTGCCCTGATGCCATGCTCGAACCTCGGGACTGGGGCCATATGAATGGTTAGGAAACCCTTCTCCCGAATCCGTTCGCTTCCCCCATCCAAAATAGAAGATAGTGAAGGTTAAGCGCGCGATATCGATTCCCTGCGGGTCGTCTACGCGACCGGGACCAGAGACTGGTCGGCCGGGAGAGAACCGAGAAGAAAATCGGCTGTCGGTTTCGGATCGGAGACAGCGGCGGCGGAGGAAGTTACTCGGCTTCGTGACCGTGCTCGGCTTCCATCTCCATCTCCGCGGACGAGATTGCCTTGCCCGCGTAGTAGGTGAGGATAACGAGGAGGATAGCTGTGCCGCCGACGATGGTGAACTGCAGGCCCGAAATGAGCGGATCGACGCCCCAGGGCGTGAACAGGACGAACGCGCCGATGAAGAAGAGCAAAATTGCGAGCGGGATGAAGTTGACCGTCAGGTCCAGCAGCGTCTCGCGGTCGAATACCTTCTCTGACATACCTATGGGGTTCGGCGACGCGAATAAATAGCTTGGTGATTCGCGCCGGCGAGCGCCGACCTCGCGGGTGGGATCCGGCTGCGGAGTCAACGGGCGGACTTCGCCCGGTCAGACGACGATCAGAGGCCGCTGTTCCGCCCGGCCGCCTGACTGACCCCGCCCGCGACGACCAGCATCACACCCGCGACCGCGATCGCCAGTCCACGGCCGGTGATGCCGTTGGGGTCGGCGACGACGCCGAGCAGATCCGGTGACGAGAGCGAGACCTGCGTCGCGACGAGCACCGCTCCGAGCACGGCGAATCCCACACCGAGTATTGCGAGGGTCCGCCAGGGCCGCCGGGCGTACCCGGACTCGGCGAGGATGCCGGCGACGCTGCCTCCGAGCAGGAGGACGCCGCCGACCGCGATGGGGAACACGCCGAGGAAGACGCCCAGCTCCGCGAGGGCGAAGCCCACGGCCACGAGCAACGGCCACGGGCTGGCCGTCCGATACTGGTCAGACAGTCCCGGTTGTTCTTCCATACCCTCGCGTTCGTTCCGACGGGTCATAGGCACACCGGACTCGTCGTCCGCGAGGCGCCCGTCGCATCACTCGATCGAGAGGTCGCGGCGGACCGTGGGCGCAAAGTATTTGGTTCGCATGGGGCTTGTCGTAGACAATGACCACGCGCGCTGTGGAGCAGTTCGCCGAGTGGGAGTCGTCGCCGTTCCGTGACGGGTACCGCGGCCTGCACGACCTCGCCGAGGGGGAGTTTTCGGGGATCGTCGAGGCCGGCGGTGCCAAGCTCTGTATGCTCAACGGCACGGTCGTCGGCATCCTCGACGGCGACATCGACTCGTTCGAGGGCGCGACGGGGACGGCCTACGAGGCCCCCTCGCCGGCGCTCCCGCTACTGGCGCTCATGCAGGAACGCAACGACGAGGTCCGCGCCAAGTACTACTCCGAGGACACGCCGCTCACGGAGGTCGACGACACGCTCTCCGACGGGGGATTCACTGGCTTCGTGGAACTGTCCGAGAACGTCCTCAGCGGCGACTACTACGTCGTCTACCACCGCGGCCGCTCGATGGCCGTCGCGTGGGTGGGCAACAGCGGACAGCTACTCACCGACGACGAGGCCTTCGAACAGGCCGACGACGAGGTCGGCATCTTCCACGTCCGCCCTGCGGAGATCGACCCCGTCGAGATCCCCGATGTCGAACCCGACGACGCGGGCGAGGACGACGTAGGGGCCGGCGGCGTCGCTGGCGACGTGACCGACGAGTCATCCGACACGGGCGACGGGGTCGTCGACGAGAGTTCGTCGGTCGACGATTCCACCGCCGAAGACCCACCGGTCGATACGGACGAGACGGCCGCTCCAGATCGGACAGCGGGGACGGACCGGCCCGCCGCGGACGACTCGACGGACGCAGAGTCGGCCGGGGCAAGTGCCGTGCCGGGCGACGACGACGCGGAGTCACACGCGGGAGCGGACGCCGGCGCCGATCCGACGACGGAGGAGCCGGCGCCCGATTCGGGCGCGGACACGACGACACCGGCCGCGCGCGAAGGAGACGACGCCGTCGAGAGCGGGGCTCAGGAATCGACCGCGCGTGCGTCCGATGAACGATCGCGGTCGGACGACGTCGGTGCCGATACCGATCCAGTCGATACGGACCGAGCAGGGAGCGCGGCGGACGATTCGAGCGACCGGTCTGCTCGTCGGAGCGAGTCGGCTCGGAACAGTCGTCGCGACGACCGCGACGAACCGACCGGGTCCGAACGGGACGGCGTTCGTGACGACGACTCCCGGACCGAGGCGTCGACCGGGCGGGCGCGCGAACGTGATCGGGACGCCAACGACAGTTCGCCGAGTCCGCGTAGAGAGGGGCCGGAAGAACGGGACCGTGACCGGACCGAGCGCTCGACGGAGCCCGACCGCCAACGAAGCCGGACGGAAGGGTCGACAGAACGGGAACCGGACCGCGCTCGCGACCGAACTGACCGTGCCGCGGACACCGACCGTGACCGGACCGATCGGACCGGCCGGTCCACGGAGAACGAGCGCGAACGCAGCGCCCGAACCGAGGGGCCTGCGGAGACCGATGCGGCCGACCGACGCGAGACGAATCGGACGACGGACTCACGGCCGGTCGACCCCGAGCCCGAGACGAGTCCCGAACGAACCGGTTCCGCCGGATCACAGGGTCCGGCGGCCGATACGAACGGCCCGACGGGACAGAGCGCCGGACCGGCCCGAAGTCCCGACGCCGGGGCGAGCGGTGGGGTCGGCGCCAGCTCGAGCGGGACGCCGGAACAGCTGGCGACCCACTCGATCCCGTCGCTTGACCCCGCCAAGACGACGTCGCGGCAGTCCGGGGGCGAATCCTCGTCGGCCTCGGCACGGACCGCGGACGACTCGCCGTCGCGTGGCACGGGCGCTGCTCCGTCGACGTCCGAGGAGCGGCCTCCCAGTTCGACGAACGGGCCGGCGGAGCCGGGCGGCGGTCGGCAGAACGGTCGCCAGGCCGGTCGTGACCGCTCGTCGGCCGACCCGGCGAACAGAGACGCCACGGACAGCCGTCGAGAGCGAGCGAACGGGGACGCGCGGTCGGCCGGCGCAGGGCCCGACACCTCCGACGCCCGGGTCGCCGACCTGGAGGCGGAGCTCGAAGACCGCGAGGCCGAGATCGAGCGGCTCGAAGCGGACCTGGCGAACGCCGAGTCCGAGCGCGACGACCTCCGCGCGGAGCTGGACGCCCTCCGGTCGGAGCGCGACGACCTCCAGTCCCAGCTCGACCGCGTCGAGTCCGAGCGCGACCGCCTCGAAAGCGAACGGGACGAACTCGCGACGGAAGTCGACGACCTCGAAGCCGAGGTCGGCCGGCTCGAATCCCAGCTGGAAGACATCGAGGCCGAGTTCGGCGACGCGGTCGACGCCGAGCGCCGGATGAGCCCGGGCGAGGCGCTCGACCAGACCAACCTCTTCGTCCGGTACGAGTCGAAGGGCGAGGCGACGCTGGAGACGGCCCACGCCGGCGAGGCGACTCGCGAGGAGGTCGCCCAGAACCTCGGGCTCGAATACCACACGCAGTTCGACCGCGACAACGTCTCCGTCGGCGGCCGCCCGTTCGACGAGTTCCTCCGCGAGACGATCCAGTTCCGCTTTGTCACCTGGGTCGTCAACCACCTGCTCTACGAGATCCGGGGCACCGGCAAGGTGGCCGAGCTACAGGCGCTGTACGACGCGATCCCGAAGATCGACCGGGCGGAGCTCAACGGCGTCGTCTCCACGGAGTACACCGAGGACGGTCAGGAGCGGCGCAGCCAGGAGTCGTTCGACGTCGTGATGCGCGACCGGATGGGCAACCCCCTGCTGACCGCGAACATGAACGACTCCCGGCAGGCCGCGAGCGAGAGCATGATGTCCTCGCTGGTCACCGCCTCCTCGCACGTCGGCGAGTCGACGGAGACGCTGGGTGCCTCGTTCCTCGTCACGTCGAGCTTCTTCGAGCCCGGCGCGCTGGAGACGGCCGCGGAGGCGACCAGCGGCGGGCTGCTCAGCCGCGACAAACGCGAGAGCTTCGTCAAGCTCTCGCGCAAGCAGGGGTATCACCTCTGTCTGGTCGAGGCGCGCGAAGAACAGTTCCACCTGGCCGTCCCCGAACTGTAAAACGAAAACCCCCGACCGCAAAATTCCGGTCGCAGAATCAGCTCTCGACTTCGGCCGCTTCCTCGATCTTCATGCCCTCGAGCTTCTCGATGATGTGGTCGATCTTCTCGTCGAGGTCCTCGACGAACTCCCCCGTCTGCTCAGTCGTGATGGCGCCCTGGCTGGACGGCTCGATGAGGTTCTCCTCCTCGAGGACGCGCAGCGAGTAACGCACCTTGTGGTGCGGGTAGCCTGTCTCGTTGGACATCTTCACGATCCCGATCGGCTCGTTCTGTATCACCATCCGCAACACCTGCAGATGGCGCTCCAGCATATCTACTTCCTTCTCAAGTCTGTCTATCATGGCAATTGTTAACTTGTGTTTGAGGGTTTTAAAGGTTGCTGTCGGTCCGGAGAATGCACGACGGCAGGCGGCCGCGTTCGGGCGGTATTTGCCGGTTACCGGCGAACGCGTCTCGAGATCGAACGTTACCCGTGGTAGCAGTTAACGATTCCGGTGACGCCTGCGCGTCGACGCGGGCGAGCGTACGGTGGCGGATGTCGACGGCACGCCGCGGCGGGAAGTGGCGTGCGGTCGCGCGATGGACCGTAATCGGTTTACCCCGGTGGGCGAAATCTCGGGTGTATGACCGTCACCATCGTCGGTTCGCAGCTCGGCGACGAGGGGAAGGGTGGCATCGTCGACGTTTACGGCGAGGACGCCGACGTCGTCGTTCGCTACCAGGGCGGCGACAACGCCGGCCACACCGTCGTCCACGAGGGCGAGGAGTACAAGCTCTCGCTCGTGCCGAGCGGCGCGATCCGCGGCAAGGTCAACGTCCTCGGTAACGGCTGCGTCGTCAACCCGCGCACCCTCTTTGAGGAACTGGACACCCTCCGCGAGCGCGGCCTCGACCCCGACGTGCGCGTCGCCGAACGCGCCCACGTCATCCTGCCGTACCACCGCCTGCTCGACGGCATCGAAGAGGAAGTCAAGAGCGAAGACGACGACGAGATCGGGACCACCGGTCGCGGCATCGGCCCGACCTACGAGGACAAGGCCGGCCGCCGCGGCGTCCGCGTCGGCGACCTGCTCGATCCCGACGTCCTCCGCGAGCGCCTGGAGTACGCCGTCCCGCAGAAGCGCGCGCTCGTCGAAGAGGTCTTCGGCCTCGACGTCGACGACCTCGACGACCCCGAGGCGCTGGACGTCGACGCCCTCTACGAGGAGTTCGCCGAGTACGGCGAGCGCCTCGCCGAGGAAGACATGACCGTCAACGCCGGCAGCTACCTCGCCGACCGGCTGGACGACGGCGCGAACGTCATGTTCGAGGGCGCGCAGGGGACCATCCTCGACATCGACCACGGCAACTACCCGTTCGTCACCTCCTCGAACCCGACGGCAGGTGGCGCCTGCACCGGCAGCGGGCTCGCCCCGAGCGTCGTCGGCGACGGCGAGGTCGTCGGCATCGTCAAGGCGTACCTCTCCCGGGTCGGCAGCGGTCCGATGCCCACCGAACTCGGCGGCGTCCCCGGCGATACGCCCGGCTACGACGGCGACCCCGAGAACCCCCAGACCGAGGAGGAAGAACTGGCCGTCCACATCCGGGAGGCCGGCGGCGAGTACGGCACCGTCACGGGCCGACCCCGTCGCGTCGGCTGGCTCGACGTGCCGATGCTCCGTCACGCCGCGCGCGCGAACGGCTTCACCGGCCTCGCGGTCAACCACGTCGACACCCTCGCGGGCCTCGACGAGGTGAAGGTCGGCCACACGTACACGCTCGACGGCGAGGAGATCCGCACTATGCCCGCTACGACCGAGCAGTGGGCCGACTGCGAGGCGAACATGCGGACCTTCGAGGGCTGGGACGAGTGCGACTGGGCCGAAGTCGCCGCCGAGGGCTACGAGGCCCTGCCCGAGAACGCACGGACGTACCTCGAATACCTCGAATCCGAACTCGACGCCCGCGTCTACGCCGTCGGCGTCGGTCCCGGCCGCTCGGAGACCGTCGTCCGCGAGAACCCCTTCTGAGGCGCCGACCCGACCGCCGTCGGCTCCGCAAATATTTCGATCCCCGAAACGCTCTTGGGTGATCTCCTCGCACGTGTGAATGCGTAACAATACCACAGTACTGCGTGTCGCGGATCGGTGCGCTGGCAGCGCGAGCGGTTGTCCCACAGCGAGGTCACAGTGTCAGCACACGACTCAGAGCCGATACGACGGAGCATCGAGGTCGAATACTGGGTGATCGACGGCGACGGCCGGCTGGCCGAACCGGGGTCGCTCGTCGAGGCGTCCGCGGGCGCCGAACGCGAGTTCGTCGAGCCGCTGCTGGAGATCAAGACCACACCCTGCGAGTCGACGGCGGAACTGCGGGCGGAACTGTACGGTCGGATCGAATCGGTACTTGACCGTGCCGAGGAAGTCGGAAAGGGACTCGTCCCGCTGGCGACGCCCGTAAACGCCGGTGAGATCGCCGAGCGACCGAGCGATCGGACGCGAGTGCAGAACAGGGTCGTCGGCGAGGACTTCGAGTACGTCCGTCACTGCGCGGGGACGCACGTCCACGTCGAGCAACAGCTCGGGCTGGCGGTCGACCAGCTGAACGCCTTTGTCGCGCTCGACCCCGCGCTCGCGCTGGTCAACTCCTCGCCGTACTTCCGCGGGGGACGCCTCGCTGCGGGCGCACGCTCGAAGCTCTACCGCTGGATGGCCTACGACGACGTCCCCCACCAGGGGCGGCTGTGGTCGTACATCGACGACGCCGAGGAGTGGACGCGCCGGATAGAACGCCGCTACGAGGCGTTCGAGACGGCCGCGATGGAAGCCGGCGTGAACCGCCACCGCGTCGCGTCGAACTTCGACCCCGAGAGCGCCGTGTGGACGCCCGTACAGTTCCGGGAGGAGTTCTCGACCGTCGAGTGGCGCTCGCCCGACACCGCCCTCCCGAGCGACGTGGTGCGCCTGGCGGACCGACTCGCGGCCCTCGTCGCCCACCTCGAGGACGCGGAGGTCCGCATCGAGGGCGAGGAGGGGCGGGTGACCGACGAGACGGTCGTGCTCCCGGAGTTCGACGCGGTCATCGAGTACGTCAACGAGGCGATCCGCGACGGAGTCTCCTCCGGGCGCGTCCGTTCGTACCTCGACCGCATGGGCTTCGACGTGGACGCGTACGGCCCGATCGCACACGAACTCGACGGCGCGGCACCGGTCTCTCGGGAGCGGGCGCGTGAGATCCGGCTGGACCACGCCGCCCGGCTGGAAGCGGACGTGCGACGATCGAAGACGGTCGCCGACGACTGAGACGCCGTCGCGTCCGGGTGAACGGCCGTTCGCCGTCGATACTGGCCCGCGTCGGACCGCCGCCCGGACCCGTCCGGCACGCTTTTTTGCCACCGTTCCGGAGTGAGAGCCATGAAGGAGGATCTGATGGACATCATCTGCTGCCCGCTCGACAAGCACGACCTCGAACTCGACGTGAGCGAGCGCGACGGCGAGGAGATCATCTCCGGGACGCTCACCTGCACCGAGTGCGGCGAGACATACCCCATCGAGGACGGTATCCCGAACCTGCTCCCGCCGGACATGCGCGAGGAAGCGCCGGCCTGAAGCGGGAGCACGGTTCCACACCGGGCAGACAGTCCGACGGCGCCGGTCGGCCAGCGGCTGCGAATCGCCGGTGCGACCCGTTCCTGACGGTCGATCGGCCTGAACCTTTTTCTACCGTCCACGCCGACTGGCGGGTGTGCCCGAGGATCCGTTGCCCGTCCACGTCAACCGCGAGCAGCTCCACGCGCTGGAGGTGCCCGACCGGTACGAGGCGGACGGGTCGTTCGACGTCGCCGTGATCAACCACGGCCAGTCGGTCCACGTCCATCTCCACCTCGACGACGACCTCTCGGAGATCGCCACCGTCGAGGCCAGCAACCACTTCGTCGACGGCGAGAGCCAGCGGATCGTCCACGTCGCGGTCGACGGCGAGGGCGAGGCCACCGGGACGCTCAAAGTCGCCGCCGCCTACGGCGCCGAGACCCGCTACGTCACCGTCCACATCACCGAACCCGAGGAGGAAAACCGGACCGTCGAGGTCGACGAGTCGCTCTCGGAGCCACAGCCCAGAGAGCCGGAATCCGGCGGTGACGGCGGCGCGCTCGCGGCGGCCGCCGGGAAACCGGAAGTCCTCGTCCTCGCGCTCGGCCTCGTTGCGCTCGCCGCGGCGGTGGCCATCGCGATCGTGATCGACGACGTCGTCGTGGTCGGCGGCGCGCTGGCCGTGCTCGTCGGCGTCCTCGCCGCCGTCTACATCGTCCTCACCGGCTGACCGTCGTCGGCAGAAAGCGGAGCCGGCGTCACTGCCTGTTTTCTATCAGTCGCTCGCTTCTTCGGCCGCCTCGTCCGCGTCGGCGTCGGACCCGCTGTCCGCGGCGCCGTCGTGGCCCTCGCCGGATTCGTCCGGTTCGGTCGGCACGCCGTCGAGGTTGCCCTCCTCGTCGAAGCGCTTCGCGCGGAGGAAGCGGGTGCGGTAGCGGTTGGCTCCGTCGTAGACGTCCGCCTCGCGGATCTCCTCGGTGCGGCCGTCGGCGACGGCGTCGATGATCTCCTCGATCTGCTCTTTCTCGCTCGGGGTGAGTTCGAACTCGTAGGTGCGGGACTGCTCGCCTTCGAGTTTCGTCCAGCGGCGCGCGGCGGAGACGACGACCGAGCAGGGCTCCCGACAGGGGAACTCCCCGTCGCCACCGTCGACGTCGAGGTCGGTCTCCTCGTCGTACTGCCACTCCCGGCGCTTGAGACACTGCGAGTCGACGCAGCAGGATTCGGCAACCCAGTCGACGTGTTCGTGGCCTTCGCCGCGGTCCCAGGTCTCGATGACGCCGTAGATGCCGCTCTGGCGGCTCATCGTCTCGCGCCAGTGGGAGACGTCGAGTTCGCCCTCGCGCTCGCGGTGCCAGTTGGCGACCGTCGCCGGGTAGAAACTGTCCACCGCGCGGACGGCTTCCTCGGCCCCGAGGTCGGGGAAGCGCCAGCCCGTCCGGAGCGTGGGGGCGGTCTTCAGCGGGCGGAACCGCTCGCGGTCGTCGAGCTTGGCGATCTGTCGGGCGTCGAGCGGGTCCTCGTGGTCTTCCAGCGCGTCGCCGGCTTCGTCGGCGTCGTCGACGTGACGGATCTCGTAGCGACGGGACCCGGCGTCGTCGACCGTGATGGTGACGCGGAGCTGTCCCCACTCGCGGGAGATCCCCGTCGCCAGCCCGTCGTAGCGGTCGCCGACGCGGCGGTCGTCGGCGCCTTCGAGCCAGCGGAGGAACGCCCAGCGGTCCTCGGCCTGTGGCGCTTGGGCGTGCCAGAAGTACCAGTTCGTGACGTGGGCGGCGTACTCCGCTGCGGCGTCCGCGAGGGCGTCCTCGTGGACCACGCGCTTCGAGCCCTCGTCCGTGGCGAGGACGTAGCCGTCGCCCTCGGTCTCGGCCGCGAACCCGTCGAACTCGATGCCGTCCTCGGCGGCCTCCGCGAGTGCGTCCACCTGCTCCCGCTCCACCTGCGCGGCGTTCATGTCCGGAGCGATGGACTGTATCCGAATAAGTTGTCCGCCTGCGGCAGGCGGCGGACGCTTCCAGCGCGCCGTAGGCGCTCAGTCGACACGCGGCGACGACCCCGTCCCGACCGGAAAGCGTATGCCCTCGTCGAACAGAACCGCGAGTCATGCAGCAGCGCCCTCCACGCACACAGCAGTTCCCTCCGCGCACACGGCAGCGCTCCCCACGCGACGCAACCGCGAACCGCGGGTGATCCCCGATGGAGTGGGAGACCGACCGCGGGCTGACGGTCAGGATGGGCGTCGCCCTGGCGCTCGTGGCCGTCCTGCCCGTCGCGTTCGTCTACGCGTTCGTCTTTGCGTTCAACACGGTCGGCGTCGAACTGCTCGCGTGGGCCACCGACGACCCGTGGAACGGCCGCTTCTACGTGAACCCGCTGGCCGTCCTCGGGGCGGTCGCCGCCGGGTTCGCCGCGCAGTTCTTCCTCGGGGACCCGGTGGCGCTCCGCTCGGTCGACGCCCGCCGGGTCGACCGCGACTCCCGTCCCGACCTCGTCGGCCGCGTCGAGCGCCTCGCGCAGATCGCCGACGCGCCGGCGCCCAACGTGGCGGTCAGCCGCTCGTCGGTCCCGAACGCCTTCGCCATCGGCGTTCGCCCCTCGAAGGCGACGGTCGTCGTCACCGAGGGGCTGCTGGACGCGCTCGACGACGACGAGCTCGACGCCGTCCTCGCACACGAACTCGCCCACGTGCGCAACCGCGACGTAGCGGTCATGTCGCTCTCGTATTTCCTGCCGTCGCTCACGTACCTCATCGCCATCGCCGCCTTCTACGTGCTCAAGGGCGTCTTCCACCTCGGCGCCGGCCTCGACGACGTGGACGGCGACGGCGCGAAGGGGGTCGTCGTGGCCATCGTCGTCCTCGTCGTGAGCGCGGTGGTGACGCTGACCATCTCCGTCATGTTCTGGGTGGCGAGCTTCCTCCTCTTCCGGGTCCTCTCGCAGTACCGGGAACACGCGGCCGACCGCGGGGCTGCCGCTATCACAGGCGACCCGGCCGCGCTCGCCTCGGCGCTGCGAACGATCGACGACGAGATGAGCGACGCGCCCGACCGCGACCTCCGCGAGATCGACGGCGGCCTCGAAGCGCTGTACGTCGCGCCGGTCGACACCTACCAGTTCGACGCCGACAGGGACCTCCTGTCGAGCGACATCTTCCCGGCGACGCACCCGCCGACCGAGGAGCGGATCGAGCGCCTGCAGGAGATGGCGGGTGAGCGGGCGTGACCACCCGGCGGCGGTTCCTCCGGTCACTCGCGGCGGTCGGTCTCGGTAGCGGTCTCGCTGGTTGCGGCTACCGCCCGGGCGGCGGTGATCCGCGCTGGCGGACGAGCCACGGCGGCGGCGTGTACAGCGACGATCTGGTCGGCGTCGTCGACGGCTTGCTCTACGGCGTCGCCGAATCGAGCCGCGGCTTCGATTTCGACACCCACGAGTGGACCACCGGCAGTAGCGTCGCCGCCTACGATACCGGCGACGGCGAGGAGCGACTCGACCTGGACTTCGACGCCGAGATCGCGGCGCACGCGCTCGGCGACCGCGGGCTGGCGGTCGGATTCGAGGGCGAGCAGAGCGCGGACGACGAGGACAGTGAAAGTGAGAGCGAGGGGACGAGCGACCCCGAAGTCGCGCGCGTGACCGCCGACGGCGTCCAGTGGCGAGCGACCGTGGATGGACCGATCGCCGCGATCGCGGCGGCGCCCCGGCGGGCCTACGCGCTGGATCGAGACGCGCGGCTCGTCGCGTGCGCCGACGGCTCGGCCGTCTGGACGGTGGATCTGCCGGGTGCGGAGAACAGGGACGGCGACCGCGACGGCCGCCGCTGGTTCGCCGTCGCGGCCGACGCGGACGCGGTCGTCGCCGCGACAGAGGTGGCGGTCGCGGGATTCGCGCCGGACGGCGAGCGGCGCTGGAGTCGCCGCGACGTGGACCCGCCCGAGTCACTCGTCGTCTCCGACGGGCTGGCGCTCGTCTGGGGAGACCGGGACCTGATCGCGGTCGACGCGGCGAACGGCGAGACGCGCTGGCGGCTGGCCGGTGAGGCCGAGTCGCTCGCGTTCACCGCGGACGGCGGCTACCGCGTCGGCGACGACGAACTCGTCGCGTTCGACGAGGCGGGAGAACGGCGGTGGTCGGCCGGCGCGGGCAGCTACCCCGAATCGTACCGTGGTCGGGTGGCCGCGGACGCCGAGGGAGTTTACGCGCGGCGCGGGCGTTCCCTCGCGGCTCACGACCCTGCCGACGGGAGCGTCCGCTGGTCGGTGGAGTACGACAGAATCTCCGCGGGGCCGTTCGTCGCCGACGGCGGTGTGCTCGTCGCCGCCGACGGCGAGATGGTGTGCCACTACGCGACCGACCGCTTCTAGGTCAGTCGTCGGCCGGTTCCGCGCCGCTCGTCTCGGCGCGCACCCGCTCGACGGCGTCGGCCACGTCGGCGCCGGCGTCGGCCGCGCGTTCGAGCAGCACGTCGGCCATCAGCGGTTCGGTGCCGACCGCGCCGGAGTACCAGATCCGGTGGCCGTCCACTTCGGCGGGGGTGTCCCAGCCTTTGCGGTAGTCGTCGGTCAGCCCCATGTCCTCGGGGATGTCCTCCTGGGTGTGGTAGCCGTCGGCGACGAACAGGGGGACCACCACGACGTCGTCGCTCTCGAAGAAGTCGGTCACGTCGTCGACCTCGGGATCCTCGTCCATGAACAGCGCCTTCACCTCGTCGAACCGACCCATCTCGTCGATGCGGTCGGCGTGGTACTCGATGGCCTTCGCGGAGTTCTCGTTGCGCTCGGTACCGTGGCCGACGACGGCGAGGCCGAACCCCTCGCCCACGTCGGGGTCGCCGGTCACCGATTCGGCGCGCTGGACGATGACGTCGCTCATCGCCTCGTGCGTGCCGACCGGGCCGCAGTAGTGGACCGTCTTGTCCACGTCGGTCGCCCGGAGCGTCGCGTGCGTGGCGCTCGTGCCGTCGGAGTCCCAGGCGTCGGGGTCCCAGTCTTCGAGGCGCAGTTCGCGGGGGATGACCTCTTCGGTGAAATACCCCTCCGAGATGAACAGGGGAACGACGTACACCTCGTCGCTCTCGACGGTGCGGAGCACCTCGCGGAAAGAGGGCTCCTCCTTCCAGAACGACTCCCGGACTTCGTCGAACGCGCCAGTTGCGCGGATTGTATCGGCGTGGTCGAACGTCGGCGCACTCGACCCGGCGGAGAGGTGCGACCCGTGGGCGACGATGACGAGCGCTTCCATACCCACGGCTAGGGAAAACTCCCCCATAGGGGTGTCGTTGGTCTTCTGCAATCGAGAGCGGCCCACGAGCGCCGCCCGACGACGGTCGACCCGTCACCTCCGGGAGATTTTTCGCACCCCGCGTCCATCCGCAGGGTATGACGCTCGCCGCGGACACCCGCGAGGCCGTTCGCCGCCACCCGTTCCTCTACGACGCGCTCCGGGCCGGCGTGGTCAACTACAGCGCCGCCGCCCGCTTCCTCGACGTCGACGGCGAAACCGACGCGGTCGTCGCCGCGCTCCGCCGCTTCTCCGAGGACCTCTCCGACTACGAGCGCCCCGGGAGCGACCCGCCGGTGAGCATGCAGAGCGGCCTCGGCGAGGGCGACTCCGCCGACGCGCTGCTCGCGGTCGGCGACCTCGCAATCGTGCCTGATTCCGGATCGCTGACCGCTATCACGGCGGGCGGCGACGCCGACGCGGCAGCGCTCCGGCAGGTTCTCGGTCGCCTGGAGACCGCCGAGGTGCCCGTCGAGGCGGCCGCCGTCGGTGGCGGCTCGCTGGTGGTCGTGGTCGGACGCCGGGACGGGCCGGACGCGGTGCGGGCGGTCGAGGACGCGCTTTCGGAGTGAACCGGTCTCGGGGTGAGTGTGTCACGGTGCGACGGGTATCCGACGCATTGAAGCGCCGGGCGGCGTAGCTTCCGGTAATGACGCTTCAGGTGACGAACACGCTCACGGGCGAGCGCGAGGCGTTCGAGCCGGTGAACGACGACGAAGTCCTGCTCTATCTCTGCGGCCTCACCACCTCGGACCCCGCCCACGTCGGCCACGCCCGGACGTGGACCCACACCGACGTGATCCACCGGTGGCTGGCGTACCTCGGTTACGACGTGCGCCACGTCGAGAACTTCACCGACGTCAACGAGAAGATCGTCGCCCGCGTCGGCGAAGCCGGCGACGACGAGGCCGACGTCGCCCGCCACTACACCCAGTCGTTTATCGAGGACATGCGCGCGCTGAACCTCAAGCGCGCGGACGTCTACCCCCGCGTCTCCGAACACATCGACGACATCGTGTCGATGGTCGAGACGCTCGTCGAGGAGGGCTACGCCTACGAGTCCAACGGCTCGGTCTACTTCGACGTGACCGCCGACGACGACTACGGCAAGCTCTCGAACCAGGACGTAGCGGAGGCCGAAGCGCAGGGCGACGAGGACGAACGCGCCGAGAAGCGCCACCCAGCCGACTTCGCGCTGTGGAAGGCCGGCGGCGTCGACCCCGAGGAGATCGAGCAGCACCAGCACGAGGGGGCCGCCCCGGCCGAGGAAGCGGTCCAGCAGGCACAGACCTGGGACTCGCCGTGGGGGGAGGGCCGGCCCGGCTGGCACATCGAGTGCTCGGCGATGTCGACCACCCACCTCGGCGAGACCTTCGACGTCCACGTCGCCGGCTCCGATCTGGTCTTCCCGCACAACGAGAACGAGATCGCCCAGAGCGAGTGCGCCACCGGCGAGCAGTTCGCCAACTACTGGCTCCACACGGGGATGGTTCAGGTGGCCGACGAGAAGATGAGTTCGAGCCTGCAGAACTTCACGACCGCACGGGCGGCCATCGAGGAGTTCGGCGTCGACGTGCTCCGGACCTTCTTCGTCTCGACGGTCTACTCGGCGGACCCGACGTTCTCCGAGGAGACACTCGCCGAGGCCGAGGAGCGCTGGGAGCGACTCGAACGGGGCTACGAGCGCGCCGTCGAGGCCGCCGACAGCGTCGACGCCGTCGCGAAGGCCGTCGACGAGGACCTCCGCGAGACGGTCGAGGCGACCCGCGAGGACTTCGAGGCGGCCATGAACGACGACTTCAACACGCGCGAGGCGATGGCCGCGCTCCTCGAACTCGCTTCGGCCGTTCACGCCCACGTCGACGACCGCGACCGCTACGACTTCCCCGCACTCAAGCGATCCATCGACGCCTTCGAGGAACTCGGCGGCGACGTGTTCGGCCTCTCGTTCGGCGCCGGATCCAGCGGCGAGGTCCGCGTCGCCGAGGACCTAGTCGAACTCGTCCTCGACCTCCGCGAGCGCGAGCGCGAGTCGGGCAACTACGAGCGCGCCGACGAACTACGCGACAGCCTCGACGAGATCGGCGTCGAGGTCGAGGACAGCGACGACGGACCGACCTACCGCTTCGAGTGATCCCACCGGCCGGAGCGGTCTCGTCGGGTTTATCTCCCCGCACCGTCACGTCTCGCTATGTCACGACCCCGCGATTTCGCAGTCGCCCTCGCCGTGGTCCTCGCCGTCGCGGGCGGGGGCTGCGTCGGCTTCCTGACCGGGAGCCAGCCCTACGAGTTCGCCGCCAACGCCACCGAAGTCGACGACTCGACGCTGGAGTCGACGGAGTACCGACTCGCGAGCAGCGACTCGCCTAACCGGACGCTGAACGTCTCGGCGGGCGGGCAGAGTCGCGAGGTGACCATCTCTAGCGAGGTGCGGCAGTACAACCGGACGGTCAGTCTCGCGCCGGAGGTCGAGGGGCCGTTCGCGCGCTTCTCGGTCTACACGACGCCGGCCGCGACGGTCGCCGGGCAGTCTGTCAACCCCGTCGACGAGTGGTCGGCCGACCGCCTCGTTCGACAGCTGGTGAGTTCGACCTCCGGGCTGTCGAACGTCCAGTTCGAGTCCAACCGGACCGTCGAGTTCCTCGGCGAGGACAGGACGGTTTCGGCGTACAGCGCCCGCCAGACCATGGGCGGCGTGGAGACGAACGTCACGATCCACCTCGCCATCGCCGAACACGACGGTGACAACGTGGTCGCCGTCGCCCTCCACCCCGAGCGCGTCGACGAGCGCTCGCGCGTGGACGAACTCCTCGCGGGCCTGCGACATCCGCCGGCGTAACGCAGCCGTCGATTTACCGCCGCCGCCCGCTCACCGCCGAAGAACGTTATCCGCCGCCGCCAGCGACGCCGGTCCCGATGGCGGCGCCGCAGTCGTCGCACGCGGCGACGTAGAACCGTTTTGCCGACCTGAAGATGCCGGCCATCTTCGCGTCCATGTCGACAAACTCCACGTCGGAGGCGTCGACGATCTCCGCCTCACATTCAGGGCAGTGCACCATAGTCGAGCCGTCCCGCGGGGACGGTAAGTGTCTTGTCCCGGTTCGGAGCGCGACGAGCCCTCAGTCGGCGCTCGATCCGCGGTGGACTGCCGGTCGACGGGCCATTTCGCCGGCAGTCGTCGCCTACGCTTTTCACGTTCGGGGTCATCGAGCGGGATATGAATGTCCAGCTCACACTCGGTCTCGGGCTGACCGCGCTCGGCCTCCTCGGCTACGCGGTCGGTATCGGGACGGCCTACCCGGGGCGCGCGTTCGCCGTGACCGCGGTCATGGTCGGGCTCACGCTGGCGGTTATCGGCCGGTCGTCCGGCCCGGAGGCGTCGCCGTGATATCCGCGCTTGTCTACCGCTCGGAGGAGGTCACCGAATACGACGATCTCACGGAGGCGAACGCCGCACAGGGGACGACCTGGGTCCACGCCGCCGAGGCCGATCAGGCGGAGATGGATCAGATCGCCGAGTGCTTCGGGCTACACCCGCTCACGGTCGAGGACATCCGGAACGACGTCCGTCCGAAGACCGAGGAGTACGACGCGTACACGTTCGTCCTCCTCAAGCGGGCGATGCTGCGCCGCGGCGAGACTTCCTTCGACGAAGAGATCGAAGACGCGCCGATCGGCGTGTTCATCGGCGACGACTGGGTCGTCTCGATGACGCCCGACAGCGCCGAGCCGATCGAACGGGTCCGCCGCGCCGTCGACTCCGGCGACGAACGGCTGCTCCACCGCGGTCCCGACTTCACCGCCTACCGGATCATCGACGTCGTCGTCGACGAGTACTTCACGCTGCTGGACACCATCGAGGACGACATCGAGGCCGTCGAGGACGACGTGACCACCTCGACGGAGATCGACACCCTCGAGGAGATAAACAGCGTCCGCCGGGAGCTGCTCTCCTTTCGCAAGCTCGCCTGGCCGACCCGCGAGGCCGTCGGCGTCCTCGCCCGGGGCGACCCGAAACAGGTCCAGGAGGACACCGAGAAGTACTACCGCGACGTCTACGACCACCTCGTCCAGCTCGTCGACCTCACCGAGACCTACCGCGATCTGGCCTCCGGCGCCCGTGACATCTACCTCAACACCCTCGCCCAGTCGACCAACGAGGTGATGAAGATCTTGACCGTCGTCGCGACCATCTTCATCCCGCTCACGTTCGTCGTCGGCGTCTACGGCATGAATTTCGACCCCGCTGCGAGCGCCTACAACATGCCCGAACTCGGGTGGGACTTCGGGTACCCCGCAGTCATGATCGGGATGCTGGCGGTCGCGCTGATCATGGTCTCTTACTTCCGCCGACAGGGCTACGTCTAAAGGAAGCGAACTGGTGCGGTCGGCTTCGCGCCGACCCGACGCGGCGATTGCCCGTCAGAAGAAGCCGAGGCCGAACCCGAGCAGCCCGAGGATGTAGATCGTCCCGACGATGATGATCCCGATAACGACGAGCCGCCAGGCCATCGACAGCAGGAAGCGACCGATCAGGATGATCGCCGCGAGCAGGACGAGGACGCCGAGGATGCCGACGGGCTGTGTGAGGATCTCCAGACCGGACTGGAGGGCCACTGCACTGAGCATGCCAGTTACTCGCCTCCCCGTCACCATAAGCTTCCGGGACCGTCGGACGAGCGGTCGACGGACGGGCGGCCAACAGAGGGACGGCCAACAGACGGGTAGCCGAAGTGCGGACGGGAGAAGCGCTACTCCTCGTCGGCGGGTTCCGGCGAGAGCTCGCCGGACTCGACCATCGCTTCCAGCGGATTGTCGTCGACGGTAAGCGGGAGGTCCACGCGGCCGTGCCGACGCGAGGACTCCCACGCGGCGAAGATGACCTCGGTCACCGCGAGCGCCCGCCGGGCCGAGAACTCGGGTTCGACGCCGTCGCGCAGGCAGTCGACGACGTGGTCGATGGCCGGCGGGACGGCCGCGGTCTCGGCGTCGGCGACCAGCGTCTCCCAGTCGCCGCCGTCCTGGCGGACGCGCGCCTGTTCGTCCGCCCACGGCGTGATCTCGATGACGCCGTCGGTGCCGTGGAGGCGGTGGCGGACGGCCTCGCCGACGCCGTCCGCGCCGTACCCGGTGGTCGCGATACCCTGAACCCCGTTCTCGTAGGCCCACTGGACGAGGCCCTGGTTCTCGTTGTGGGCGCCGTACTTGACGTACTCCTCGCGGTAGTCGATCTGGCCGATGACCCACTCGACCGGCGACTCGCCGGCGTACATGTGCGCGAGGTCGACGTGGTGCGTCCCGTTGTCCAGCAGCGTACTCGTCGACACCTCCACCCGCTGGAGGTCGCCGATGGCCCCGCTCTCCAGGGCAAGTTTCGGCTCGCGCCACACCGGCGAGAACCGGCGCTGGTGGTTGAAGGTGAGCTGTACGTCCCGGCGGTTCGCCTCCTGAGCCATCAACCGGGCGTCGCCCCAGGTCGTCGCCATCGGCTTCTCGCAGTGGATCGCCTCGGGGACGCCGCTGTGGATGCAATCGAGTACGATATCGGCGTGGGTCGGCACCGGCGTCGAGATCGAGACGATGTCGGGTTCGACGACCTCCAGCATCCGTTCGTAGTCTTCGAAGATCCCGTCTTCGGCGACGTCGAATTCGTCGGCGAACGCCGCGACGTTCTCGCGGACGATGTCGGCCGCGGCGACGATGTCACAGTCGTCGCGGTCGCGGTACCCTTCGGCGTGGCGGTAGGCCATCGCCGCGCTCTCGCCCCAGACGGGGTTCTCGGGCTCCGGGCCGGTCCCGATGAACGCGATATCGTATCCCATACCCTCGCGTTGCGGCGGTCGTACAAAAGTCTCGGGCTCGCGGCGGCGGATGCCGGCCCCTGTGCTCCCGACCGGCGACGCACCAGCGAATCGCGCCCGGATCCGTGGACTAAAAGTCCGCCCGTTTGACGTAGTGGGTATGGTACGCACTGCCATCAACCTCTACTCGGTCCGCAACCTCGACCTCCCGATGGACGAGATCCTCGAACGCTGTGCGGCGGCCGGCTACGACGGCGTCCAGTTCTCCGGGGAGTTCGGTGGACTCTCCGCCGACGAACTCGCGGCGAAGCTCGACGAACTCGGGCTGGACGTGACGGCCGCGCACGTGGACCTCGATAAGATGGAGGCCGACGCGGCCAGCGTCGTCGAGAAACACGAGACCATCGGCTCGGACGGCGCGGTCGTCCCGTGGCTCGGCGCCGAACACTTCGAGTCCCGCGATGCCGCCGAGGACACCGCCGAGCGACTGGAGAACGTCGCCGCGAACCTGGCCGACCACGACTTCCCGCTGCACTACCACAACCACGACCACGAGTTCGTCGCGTTCGACGATACCAACGGCTACGAGGTGTTCGCCGAGTCGTGTAGCCTCCTGCTCGAACCGGACGTGGGCTGGATCGAGACGGCCGGCCACGACCCCGTCGAACTGCTCGAACGGTACGGCGACCGGATCGAGATCGTCCACATGAAAGACATGGACGACGGCGACTTCTGTGAGATCGGCGAGGGCGACGTGGACATGCAGGCCTGCGCCGACACCGCCCGGGACGTCGGCGCCGAGTGGCTCGTCTACGAACACGACCAGCCCGAGGATCCCGCCGCCTCGATCGACCACGGCGCGCAGTTCCTCGACGGGCTGTAGCTCGGCGGCCGAGGACCCGGCGTCGTCGTGTCCTTCCACGGCCGAATCGCCGCTGGAGCGGACTGATACTCGGCGCAGAACGATTAAGGGGGGCCGTTTCCCAATCCGTGGTATGACACGGGCAGGCGGTCGTCGAGTCGTCGTCGTGATCGCGCTTCTCGTCCTCGCCGGCGCGGGCGCCGGATCGGGCGTCGTGGCTGCCGATACGAACGGTGAATCCACTGGAGCGGTCGCTGAAACCGCGGCGGTCGCATCGGCGGGCAACGGATCCGACGGTGGACACGGGAGATTCGCCGCGGAAAGCGGTGCGTTCGCCGGCGGACACGCGGCCTTTGCCGCTGACACCGTCGGCCCCAGGGCACCGAGCGCCGAGGCTACCGCGTCGGTCACCGAGGCGGGCGGGAGTGCCTCGGCGGTCGCCACCGACGACGTGTTCGACGCCGCGACGGCGAACATCACGGCCGCCCAGGAGTTCCGGCTGACGCCGGAGACGCGCGGCGAGATCACCGTCGTCCAGCGCTACCGGGTCCCCGAGCGCGTGGCGGCGCTGAAACCGCGCCTCCCCGAAGACGCGACCGTCACCGGAACGGAGGGCTTCTCGCGAGGCGAGGGAACGGTCTACGAGTGGGACGGCAACACCACGGAGCCGCGGATCACCTTCACGATGCGGGTCAACGAGACGCGGGACCTCGCCGGTCCCGAAGGCGCCCGCGGGCGCTACCTCTTCGTCGACGCCGGCGAGTGGGCGCTGTTCCGCAAGCCGTCGATCCCGACCAGCTGGTCGTGGCGCGGCGCGGAACCGATCGGGATCTCCCGTGAGTCGACCGCCGCGGGACCGGGCCACGTCGGCCAGTGGATCGTCTACATGGGCAGCGTCGAGACCCACGAGCGGCGAGCCAACGGCCAGCACTTCCGGCTGGTGGTCCCGGACCGCGCGTCGCTCGAGGAGTCGCCCGAAGCGATCCTCGACACGCTCGCGGCCTCCTCGGACCAACTCCGTGTCGGCGACCGGGACGAGGACGTGGTCGCGTTCGCCGCGCCGACGACGAGCGTCGAGTGGGGGGTGCGCGGCCTGCAGTACGGTGACAGGGACATGTGGGTGCGCGACGCCGAACCGCTCGCGACCCCGGAGAACACGTGGATCCACGAGTACGTCCACACCCGGCAGGACTTCGACGCGAACGCCTCGGCACGGTGGATGACCGAGGCCTTTGCCACCTACTACGCGGCGCTTTTGGCGATGGAACAGGGTCACGCGAACTACGACGGGTTCCGGGACGTGCTTCGCCAGGGGACCAACCGACCGCAGTCCGACGCCGTCCTCAGCGATCCGTCGACGTGGGCCAACGCCGCCAACTACCTGAAAGGCGGGCTCGTCGCGGCCGACCTCGACCGACGGATCCGGCTGGCGACCGACCAGTCGCGGTCGCTACAGGCCGTCTTCTCAGCCATGAACGGCCACCCGGGAGCGGTCGACCACCGGGCGATATTCGAGTCGGTCGGGACCGTCGCCGACCCGTCGGTCCGCCAGGCGGGCGTCACCTTCGCGAGTACCGAGCGGACGCCGGATCTGTGGTCGAAAGCGGCCCACCGCGAGGCGTTCGGGTCGACGCCGGCCCGGATCGAGATCGGACTCTCGACCGACGCCGACGCGCTCGCCGTGGCCGGCCCCTACCGGAACGCCACCCTCGATCGCTCCGACCCCGCGCTGTTCGCCGGCGAGACGCTGCGGGTCACCGGTGTCGCGGCGAACACCGGTGACGCCACCGGCGAGTACGAGGCCCGGTTCGTCGTCGACGATCGGGTCGTCGACAGCGAATCGGGAACGGTCCGCCCCGGCGAACGCGCGTCGCACACGTTCGAGCGGACCTTCACCGAGACCGGCGAGCACACGGTCGCCGTCGGAGGCGACGAGGTGACCGTGGAAGTACACGACCCCGCGTCGACGACCGTGACCGGATTCGCGGCGAACCGGACCAGCCTCTCGTCGCCCGGCGCGGTGACGTTCACCGCCACCGTCTCGAACACGCACGCCGTCCCCGCACGCGGCAACGTCACAGTTCGCGGACCCGACGGGCCGATCATCGACCGGACGGTCTCGCTGGGCTCCGGCGAGAACCGGACCCTCTCGGGCGTCGCTCGCCTCGACCGCGGCGAGTACGAGTTCACCGTCGGCGATGCCGACACCCTGACCGTGACCGTCGGACAGACCGGCGGCGGCGCGAACGGGAACGGTGCGAGTGGCGACGGTCAGAACGGCGGCGACGGTGGGAACGGCGACGGGAGCACCGGCTTCGGTCCCGGATTCGGACCTCTGACCGCGCTCCTTGCCGTCCTCGCGACGATGGCGCTCCTCGGTCACAGGCGGGACTGAGCGAGCGTCGAGCGTCAAAATAACCGAGCGGTGGCGGGCTATTCTTCGACGGCTTCGACCGCTTCCAGCAGCGTCAGCGTCCGGTCGACCAGCGCGTCGGGATGGCGGGCGAGCACGAACGCCAGCGGTTCGTCGCCGTACGCGCCGCGGTTCACGAGCGCCGAGGGCGTCCCTTCGACGGCGTCGAACGCGGCTTCGACGCCTCGTTCGATGGTGCCCTCCCGTCCGTCCGCTGCGGACTCGTCGCCGCCGAACTCGGCGACGGGGCCGTCGAGTTTCTCCAGCGCGGCCGCGACCTCGTCGTCGTACCGGCAGTTCACCGCGAACCGGAGTGCGGGGTCACGCTCTCGGGCGGCGAGCAGCAGGCGGGCGACGTGGGTCGACGCGCCGAAGCGGACGCCGCGGTTGGGCCGGGCGCCCGACAGCGTCCGGGTGATCCGCCCCTCGACGGCGGCGGTCTCGTCCGGGCGCTCGGCGTAGGGCGTCGCGCCCGCGACGTTGACGCCCACCTCGGGGACCAGCGGGCCGATATCTCGGTCGACGAACGACTGCACGATCCCTTCGACGGCTTCCGCCGTCTCGTCGCGGGCGGCCCGGTCGCGCAGTTCGACGGTGTGATGGACGGCGCCGGCCCCCTCGCCCACGTCGAGGTTGTAGCGGACGGCGCGCGCGAGCAGGTCGATGCCCGCACCGACGGCGTCCACGAGGTCGTCGCCGTGGGCCAGTCGGGTCGCGATCGCAGAGGAGAGCGTGCAACCGGAGCCGTGCGTGGCGTCGGTGTCCACCCGCGGGTGGCGGAAGGTCTCGACCCGTTCGCCCGTGACGAGCACGTCCACCACGTCGTCGCCGGGCACGTGTCCGCCCTTGACGAGCGCGGCGTCGGCGCCCATCTCCACGAGTCGCTCGCCGGCCTCGCGGGCCTCGGCCTCGCTCTCGGGCGTCACGTCGGTCAGGACCGCCGCTTCGTCGGCGTTCGGGGTCACGAGCGTCGACTCGGCGAGGAGGTCCTCGTAGGCCGACTCGGCCTCGGTGGCGAGCAGGCGGTCGCCCGACGCCGCGACCATCACCGGGTCGACCACGGCCGGCGCGTCGAGGTCGCGGACCCGTTCGGTGACGAGTTCGACCACCCCCGCGGTGGCGAGCATACCCGTCTTGACGGCGGCCACGTCGAGGTCCGAACAGACCGCCTCGCACTGGGCGTCGATCTCCTCGGTGGGGAGGACGTGCGTGCTCTCGACGCCCGTCGTGTTCTGCGCGGTGACGCTCGTGATCGCGGTGGTCCCGAAGCCGCCGCCGGCCTCGATGGTCTTCAGATCGGCCTGGATGCCGGCGCCGCCGCCCGAGTCGCTCCCCGCGATGGCGAGGACGACCGGCGGTTCGACCGGTGCTTCCCGTCGTGTCATGTGCGGGTGTTTCCGCGCCGACACCAAAGCGGTGGCGAGAGGCGACGGGGATCGAGTACGTTCCGCGCAGACACGTGGTAACTACGCACAAACGTCTCCCGGCCCTGCGATCCGATATGGAACTGGAACTGGCCGACCTGCAGACCTACCTCGAGGAGTTCGACTACCCGGCCGACCGCGACGAACTGGCCGCGGCCTGCGAGGACGTCACGGTCCAGCTGGTCGAGGGGCAGCGCAACCTCGGCGACCTGCTCGCCGACGCGAACGTCGACCGTTTCGACTCGCCCGACGACGCCTACACCGCCGTCCAGAACGACCTCCCGCGGGAAGCCGTCGGCGAACCGTACCAGTCGGAAGGCGAGGGATAGGGACGGCGAGCGGTCGCGGCGACGCCCGGATGGGCAGCGGACGGCGAGTCGCTGCTGTCCCGAGTGATCGGGTCTCCTTATACTATATATTGAATGGATACCATACCCACGGTAAGGTTTAACTCGGTCACCGATAGCAACTAAAGCGAACTTCACGATGTCCGAGACGCAGCGGCGACCGGGAAGCGCGGCGGATCGATGCGGGACCTTCGAGACCATCGACGGCGACCTGGTGCTCTACGACCGGGAGAACGCCAACGCCTGGATACAGGCCAGCTACGCCATCGACTTCGCGGAGGTACGCGCGGACGGGCCGGCGGAGTAGCCCCGCGGCGGCGCCACTCTCAGCCGACGGTGATCATCGTCACGCCGGCGATGGCGAACGCCGCGGCGACGAGTCGCACGCGGAAGGCGTCCTCGCCGAGGAGCACGCCCCCGAGCAGGACCGCGATGACGGCCTGCGTATTGATGATCGGTGAGGCGAGGCTCGCAGAGAGCTTCGAGAACGAGAGCATCACGAAGTGCTCGGCCACCGCAATGAGGAGACCGACCCCGGCGAAGAGGTGCAGGTCGTCGCGGACGCCGTCGGGGAGCCGCTGGACGGCGAGCGGCGCGAGCGCGAGCGGGACCGCGACGAACAGCACGAGGTTGAACGACTCCGGCGGCACCTGCAGTTCCTGCATCAGCACGCGCTTGCCCACGTCCACGATCCCGAAGATAGCGGCGCTCGCCAGCGCGAGCTGCGCCGGGCGGGAGTTGGCAGCCCGCACGAAGGGGTCGATCAGTTTCCCCGGTTCGTAGTTGGCGACGTACACGGCGGCGGTCGCGACGAGGACGCCGGCGATCTGGAGGCCGGAGAGGGCCTCGTGGAGGAAGACCAGTTCGATCGGGAGGACGAAGACGGCGACGAGCTTGCTGATCGGCGCGACGTAGGAGACGTCACCGACGGCGATGGCACGGAACGAGGCGAGGAATGCCAGGATCGACCCGCCGACGGTGAGGACGAACATGGCGACGCCGAGGGTCCCGAACCCGTCGGGGAGGAACGGGCCGTCGTTCGCCACGGCGGCGATGGGCAAGTACCAGACGAGCGACGCCGCGAACGTCAGCGTGACGTACACCGTCGACGGGTACTCGCTGAAGTACCGCTTGATACAGAACAGGTAGACGCCGAGGACGAACGCCGCCACGACCGCGTAAACCAGTCCGGGTTCCGGGCCGAACACGGCCGGAGGTGCCCGCCGAGAGACCAAGAGGTTTCCTCTCTGGGGCAGACGCGGCGGCCGACCACGGGGACGAACTCACACCCAGGGAACGCCGACGGCCGAGAAGACCCCGAGGCCGAGCGGCCCGAGGACGGCGAAGACGACGACGAGCGTCAGCCAGGCGACCGCGGCGATCCCGAACGCCTCGACCCAGCCGCCGGGATAGGCGACGTTCAGCACGCCGAGGTACGCGACGAAGGTGAGGATCGGTCCGAGCAGCGGGACCCACCCGACGAACGTCCCGACGACCGCCCAGACGACCGACCCGATTAGCGCCGCCGTGACGGCCTTCTCGTAGCTCTCGCCGCCCGCGATCAGCGCCGCGCCGACGTAGATGCCCACCCCGCCGACCAGCGCGCCGACCACGAACGTGACGAATCCAGTAACGAGTCCCATACCCGAGGTCAGAACCCGAAACCTCAAAAAAGTAAGCAATCCGCACGTAGTCAGTCCCGCTCGTCGTCGCTCAGAGCCACGGGATGCCGCCGTATCGCAGGTAGACCATGTCGAGGATGAGCAGGAGCTGGAAGAACCCCTGGAGGCCCCCGAGCATGGCGTTCTGCTTGCCGATCCCTGCGATGACCGACGGATCGGGATCCGCGGAGATCATCTCGAGGTACATCCGCACCTCGCCGGGCATCAGGAAGCCGAAGCCCTGCACCGAGAGGATCGTGACGATGACGAGCGCGACGACCACCGCGGGTTCGGTCATCTGGAACTGGCTGATCGTCAGCACCACCCAGGTCAGCGACCCGACGGTCGCGACGAGGAAGACGGTCTGCCACCGCCGGTCGCCGTAGCAGTCGAGCCGCCAGCCGATCAGCAGCAGGACCGGGATCAGGTTCGCGGCCGTGAAGATGGCCAGCCACGGCTCGGCGTGGGGAAACATCCCGATTTTCTGCGCGAGCGTGAGTCCGCTCGCGATGGTCACGAACGCGAGCGACGGCAGCAGGAACGAGGTCTTGGGCGTCAACCGCTGGAAGAACGCGGCGCTCTTCTCGTCGTCGAGGCCGCCGACGACCGGCCCGAGGACGGCGCCCATGAAGATGTCGATGCCCGTCCACAGCAGCCCGGCCATGACGTGAACGTAGGTGTGTGTCTGCAGCGATGCGACCGTCAGCGCGTACCCGAGTGCCGCCAGCGGGACGAAGACCACCGCCACCGCGAACGCCGGATTGGCCCGGCGACCCAGCCCGCCGACCGTACCCCGAATTGTCGTCGTCGACATACGGGTAGGCATGTCGAATCGCCGTAATAAAGCTACTCGTCGGGGAAATATCGGCGGGTAGTGCGACTCCCTGACTATCGGACCCTCCGGGCCCGCACCGCTTTCGGGATCGCCTGCCCTGTACTTCCGGCGAGATCGTCCGGAACGGCCGCTTTCGCGTTCGCGCCCCTTTTCCGCGTCCGGTCGCTAGCCCGGCGCATGAGCGACGCCGAGACCGCCGAACGAATCGGTATCTACTCCGACTACGTCTGTCCGTTCTGTTACTTGGGCCGCGAGTCGCTCTCGCAGTACCAGGCCGAGCGCGACGAGGAACTGGAGATCGACTGGCAGCCATTCGATCTGCGGGCGGGCAAGCGCAACCCCGACGGATCTATCGACCACTCGGTCGACGACGGCAAGGACGAGGACTACTACGAACAGGCCAAGGAGAACGTCGAGCGCCTGCAGGAGGAGTACGGCGCCGAGATGAGCCTCGACCTCTCGCGAGAGGTGGACTCGCTGCCCGCGCAGGTCGCCTCCTTCTACGTCAAGGAACACTACCCCTACGAGCAGTGGCTCGACTTCGACGTGGCCATCTTCGAGGCGCTCTGGCAGGACGAGCGCGACATCGGGGACGCCGACGTGCTCGCCGACCTCGCTGAGGAGGTCGGCCTCGACCCCGAGGAGATTCGCGCGGCGGTCGAGGACGAACAGTGGCGCAGCGAGGTCGAGCGGCGATTCGACGAGGCACGACAGCAGGGCGTCACTGGGGTTCCGATGTTCATCTACGACGAGCACGCGGCCCGTGGCGCGGTCCCGCCGGAGCACCTGCGCCGACTGGTCGAAGGAACCTGAACGGGCGCAAACGCGACACCGACCCACACTACTTACCCTCCGCGGCCCCACGACGGAACGATGACCGTCAGAGAGCACGCCTCGAAGCACGACCGCATCTCGGATCTCCCGCTGGTGACGGAGTCCGCGACGGTCGTCGAGGCCGAGGCGATGGACCGCGACCGCACCGCGGAGGTCCGCGAGGCCGTCGACCACTGGTTCGAACGGGCGGGCCTGGCCGACCGCTACGACACCGTCTCGGACTACGAGGACTGGGGCCAACTCGTCCAGGAACTCCGGGCGGACGGCTACCACAGTTTCGCCCGCCGGTGCGGCGCGCTGCGGGAGCGCTACGAGCGCCCCCACCCGATGCTCACCCGCATCGAGTTCGAACCCGACGAGTCCTTCGAGTACCTGGCCGGCCAGTACGTCGGGCTGCGCTACTGCGGCGAGTCGCGGGCCTACTCGCTGGCCAGTTCGCCCACCAGCGACACCGTCGAGATATGCGTCCGTCGGGTCCCCGGCGGCGACCTCTCCCCGCAGCTCTGTGCGGATCTGCAGGTCGGCGACCGCGTGACGATGCGCGGTCCCCGCGGCGAACTCGTCCTCGACGACCCTTCGAAGCGCGATCTGGTCTTCCTCGCGACCGGGACCGGCGTCGCGCCGCTGAAGGGCATGACCGACTACGTCTTCGAGACGGGACTGGACGAGGTCGACGGCCAGCAACGGGACGTGTGGGTCTTCCTCGGTGCCGCCTGGGAGGACGACCTGCCCTACCGAGAGGCGTTCCGCGAGTACGCCGCCGAGCGCGACAACTTCCACTTCGTCCCATGTCTCAGCCGCGAACCGTACCTCTCGAAGTGGGACGGGGAGACCGACTACGTCCAGCACGCCTTCGTGAAACACGTCGACGACGCGGCCGTCACGGCGTCGCTCGGCCGCGAACTGGAGCGGTGGCTCGGCGAGTCGCCCGACTCCGGCGTCGACGAGCGCATCGATCCCGGCAACGCGGAAGTGTACGCCTGCGGCCTCAACGCGATGGTCCACAGCCTCGTCGACGCCGCCGCGTCCGTCGGCGTTCCCGACAGGTTCATCGAGGCCGAAGGGTTCGGGTAGCCCGGCCGGGGCGGCGAGCCACCGGCGCACCGGCGAGTGAGCAGCGGACCGGCGTGCCGACCGAAAGAAACCCATGAGCGAAGCGAGAACTCTCGGTATGGCGACTGCCCTCTCTCAGATCCCGAGCGAGCGGGTCCGACGCGCCGACGTGTTCGCGTACGTCGTCGGCCTCATGGGCGCCCTCTACGTCGGCGACTTCGCGCTGGCGGCGTTCGCGGGGACCGCGACCACCTTCGGTGCGGGCCTCGCGGCGATCGGCGGGTTCGCGCTCGCCGCCGCCGCGCACATGTACCGAAATCCGGACGAGATCCACAACGGAGACGAGCCGGCGCCCGCTTATCTCTACGTGCTACCCGCCGTTTCCACCGGTGCGTTACTCGTGCTGGCCGTCGGCTGGGTCACCGGCCTCGCGTAACCCTCCGGACACGGTTTCCGACTCGGAAGTCGTGTAGTCCCTTTTATAATCTACCCGGGAAAACTGTCGGGCGATGAGCGCGGGCCAGGATCCCGAAGAAGCGGGTGTGATCTCGTTGCTCGACGACGAGTACGCCCGCGCGATCCTGGTCGAGTCGAGCCGGGAGCCGCTGTCGGCCTCGGCGCTGGCCGAGCGCTGTGACGCCTCGGAACCGACGATCTACCGCCGCATCGAACAGCTACGGGACCACGACCTCATCGTCGAACAGCAGCAGCTGGACCCGGACGGCCACCACTACAAGACCTACCAGACGCGCGTCGAGCGCGTCACCATCGAGATCGAAGACGGCGAGTACACGATCGACGTCTCGCGCCGCGAAGTGGACGCCGCCGACCGGTTCACGCGCCTGTTCGAGGGACTGACCGAACCATGATACAGATCGCGACTGCCCTCGCCTCGGTGCCGGCACAAGTCTCGGTCACCGGCGGGTCCGCCGTCGTCGCCGCGGTGGCGCTGCTCGGCCTCGCGGTGGCCGCCGGGCTCTCGGTGTTGATCGCCTACGAGGCGCTGAAGGGGTACCGCGGGACCGGCGACCGCGCGATGCTGTTCCTCGCGGTCGGCATCGTCCTCCTGACGGGCGGTCCCATCGCCCTCCGCATCCTGCTCCCCACGTTCACGGAGACGCCCGAGTCCGTTCGCCTCCTCTCGACAACCGTCAGCGAACTGCTCGGCCTCGGCTGCATCCTCTACGCCATCTACGGAGAACCATGACCGGCCACCCACGACGGACCGACGACGCAACCGCCAGGACCACGCCGATCGGCGCCCGGCAGGGGGGAGAGTCATGACCGGCGATTCGGTCACCATCGCCGCCGAGAGGGCGATCACGGAGGGACCGCGGGCACTCCAGACCGTCATCACCGTCACGCCGGCGACGCTCGCCGGTGCGCTGACGGCCGTCGTGGGGCTGTTCGTCGCCTACCAGGCGTTCCGCGGCTACCGGCGCAACGACAGCCGCCCGATGCTGTTTCTCGGACTCGGCATCTTCCTCGTGACCGCGCTCCCGTTCGTGGTCACGTCGGTCCTCGCCGGGCCGCTCGGCGCGAGCGACGCCGTCGCCGTCCTCGCCTGGACTCTGCTGGAGATCGCGGGACTCAGTTCGATCCTCTACGCGCTGACCGGTGCGTGAGCGGGAGCGCCGGCGATCGAAGTTCTCGATAGACCGATGGTCGCTGTTACCTGCCTGCACTATCACCCATCGTTTTAGTACACCTGCGGTCGAGAAGCCACCAATGAGTCGACGGGTTTCGCTCCCACCGGTCCCCGGCGGCCCGCGGGCGCTCCTCTGGCGGTTCCTCCGCGTGCCCTTCCGCCTCCAGACGTACGCGAACCTGCTGTACCTCTCGGCGCTGTTCCCGCTCGGCATGATCTACTTCGTCGGGTTCACCGTCGGATTCACCCTGGGCGTCGGGCTGTCGATCCTCCTCGTCGGTATCGCCCTGATCGTCGTGCTGGTGTACGTCACCCGAGAGCTGACCGCGCTCGAACGATGGGTCGCCGATCGAGCCCTCGTCGTCGACGTGCCGGCCGGCGACGCCGAGCAACCGCCGCTGTCTGCCCCTCTCGCTAACCTGAAGTACGTCTTCACCAGCCTCTCGACCTGGAAGGGGCTGGTCTACCTGGTGAGCAAACTCGCGCTCGGCATCGGCGCGTTCACCCTCCTCGTCTCGGTCGGGGCGATCTCACTGTCGCTGGTGTTCGTCCCGTTGTACTACGAGGACGTCAACGTCGGCGTCCACCCGCTCTCCGGTGAGATGAGCGCCAGCCCGTCGATCGAGTTCGCGCTGCAGACGTGGCAGATCGGCCTGACCATCCCCTTCCGGGTGACGACGTGGTACGTCACGACGCTCCCGGAGGCGCTCGTGGTCTCCGCGTTCGGGCTGTTCGCGGTGATCTGCTCGCTGCACGTCTGCAACTTCGCGGCGCGGGTCGCCGGCTGGTACGCCTCGCTGTTGCTGGGCGGCACCGACCGGTCGACGATCCGAAGAGCGCTCGACGTGTGATGCTCGGGGGTCGGCGTGGTGCTCATTCCTCGCCGTTCACGAACGCCTGTACTTCCTCGACGCTCAGCACGCCGTCTTCGCGGGTTCCGACGAGGTCGCCATCGACGAACAGCAGGAGCTTCGGGACGCTGCGGACGTCGTACTCGTCGACGAGCACCGGGTCGTCGCGCGGGTTCATCGTCGCGACGACCACGTCGGTGGTCCGGGCGACGCCGCTCAGGACCGGCTCCATCGCCTTGCACTTCCCACAGCCCGCGGTGTGGAACTCGACGAGGACGCGCTCGTTGTCCGCGACGAGTTCGTCGAGGTCGTCGCGGCTCGACGGCGTGATCGGTCGGTCGTGGGTTGCGGCCATGATCGGCTGTAAGTGGTCGCGTCAGGTAAGCATCGCGCCTCTGTGTCTGTGAGAATCGAAGAGACGGCGATTCGGGGAGCAGGTCGACCGCAAACAGCGTGAAAGCCCCGACGCGTTCGACTCGGGGGCCTCGTTGCGCGCTTCCCTCGCTTCGCTCGGTCCAGTGCTTACTTCGTCCGCCTTCGTCGAACGCGTCGCCCCTTTCATTCCCACCCGCACAGACTGATCGGCGTTCTACGTGGGTGGGAATGAAAGGGGCAGCCGTCTGCACGAACCCCGGCGACGTAAGCACTACAGGGAGCGGAGCGACCGAAGCGCGCAACGAGCCGCGGGAGTGCAGACGGATGGGGCTTTCACGCTGTTCCCGACACTAGCGGTCCCTGCGGTCGCGGTACCGTCGTCTATCGAGATAGTCGTCGGGCCGAAACGGGTCGAGTCATCGGTATCGGATCCGACCGAGCGAACCGTTCGAAGACGGAGACCCGATGGATATAACCCGGGCGGTCCGCTGTCTCACACCCATGGACGCGGCACTGGGAGCGCCGGCGAAGATGGCCGAGCGGGAAGAGGACCTGACGCCGATGATGGCCCAGTACTTCGAACTCTGCCGGGAGTACGACGACTCGCTGGTGCTGTTTCAGGTGGGGGACTTCTACGAGGCGTTTTGCGAAGCCGCCGAGCGGGTCGCGCGCCTCTGTGAGATCACGCTCACCCAGCGCGAGGACTCGACCGGCGAGTACGCGATGGCGGGCATTCCCATCGACAACGCCGAGTCGTACATCGAGCGCCTGCTGGAGGCGGGCTACCGGGTAGCCGTCGCCGACCAGGTGCAGGACCCCGACGAGGTGACCGGCGTCGTCGACCGCGCCGTCACGCGCGTCGTCACGCCGGGGACGCTGACCGAGGACGAACTGCTCCGCAGCCCCGACAACAACTACGTCGCCTGCCTGACCGCGGGCGGCGGCGACGGCGGCGGATCGGCTGCCAACGCCGACCGCGACCGCCCGGTGACCGAGCCGACGGCGGACGAGGACGGCCCCTACGGGCTGGCCCTGCTGGACGTCTCGACCGGCGACTGCTACACCACGAGCGCCGGCCGTCTCGACTCGATCGCGGACGAACTCGGGCGGTTCGCCCCCGCGGAGGCCATCGTCGGGCCCGACGCGCCGGTCGACGTGTTCGACGGCGACTGCATGGTCTCCCCGTACGAGCGGACCGCTTTCGAGGCCGACCGAGCGCACGAGCGCGTGGACGCCTACTTCGGCGACCTCGGTCTCGCCGCGGACGTCGAAGTTCGCGCCTGCGGCGCGCTGCTGGCCTACGCCGAGTACACCCGCGGTGGCAACCCCGACGCCGGCGATATCGGCGACGACTCGTCCGCGGAGGTGGCCGACCCGGACGCCGCACCCGGGGACGCCTCGCTCGACTACATCAACCACCTCACCCGCTACGACCCCCGCGAGTACATGCTGCTCGACCGGGTCGCCCTGGAGAGCCTCGAACTGTTCGACCGGCGGGCGGTCCACGGTCACCAGGGACTGACGCTCGTCGACGCGCTCGACGAGACCGCCTGCGCGCTCGGCCGCCGGAAGCTAAACGACTGGCTCCGACGCCCCCTGCTGGACGAGGACCGCATCGCCGCACGACACGACGCCGTCGCGGAACTGACCGGCGACGTGGCACTGCGCGAGCGCCTCCACGAACTGCTCGACGACGTTTACGACGTCGAGCGGCTGGTATCCCGGGTCGCCCGCGGCCGGGCGAACGCCCGCGACCTGCGGTCGCTCCACGACACGCTCGCGGTCGTCCCCGACGTGGAGGCCGCGCTCGAAGACGCCGAGTCGGCGACTCTGGTCGAACTGCGGGAGAACCTCGACTCGCTGGCTGACGTGCGCGAGTTGGTCGACGACGCGATCCAGGAGGACCCCGCCGCCGAACTCACGGAGGGCGGCGTCGTCAAGCCCGAGTTCGACGAGGAACTCGCGGCGCTCCGCGAGACCGAGCGGGAGGGCAAGGCGTGGATCGACGACCTCGAAGCGGGCGAGCGCGAGCGCACAGGCATCGGATCGCTGAAGGTCGGCCACAACTCCGTCCACGGCTACTACATCGAGGTGACCGACCCCAACCTCGACAGCGTCCCCGACGACTACACCCGCCGCCAGACGCTGAAGAACGCCGAGCGGTTCGTCACGCCGGAGCTCAAGGAGCGCGAGGACGAGATCATCCGCGCCGAGGGCCGCGCTGACGACCTCGAATACGAACTGTTCTGCGAGGTCCGCCGTGAGGTCGCCGAAGAGTCCGAGCGGGTGCAGGCGCTCGCCGACCGGCTCGCCCGGCTGGACGTGTTCGTCTCGTTCGCGAGCGTGGCGGCGAAGTTCGACTACTGCCGGCCGGAGGTCGGCGCCGACGGGTTCGACGTCGAGGCCGGGCGGCACCCGGTCGTCGAGCGGACCGAGGAGCGGTTCGTCCCCAACGACGCCCACTTCGACGACCGCGACTTCTTCGCGGTGATCACCGGCCCGAACATGAGCGGGAAGTCGACGTACATGCGCCAGATCGCGCTCATCGCCGTCCTCGCGCAGGCGGGCAGCTTCGTCCCCGCCGCGTCGGCCCGCCTGCCGGTGGTCGACCGGGTCTTCACCCGCGTCGGTGCCAGCGACGACATCGCCGGCGGGCGCTCGACGTTCATGGTCGAGATGACCGAACTCGCGGACATCCTGCAGAACGCCACCGAGGACTCGCTGGTCCTCCTCGACGAGGTGGGCCGGGGCACCAGCACCGCCGACGGCCTCGCCATCGCCCGCGCGGTCACCGAACACGTCCACGACGAGGTGGGCGCGACGACGCTGTTCGCCACCCACCACCACGAGCTGACCGCTATCGCCGAGGAACTGTCGGGCGTGTTCAACCTCCACTTCGAGACCGAGCGCGACGGCGACGACGTTGCGTTCGAACACGAGGTCGCACCGGGCGCCGCGGCCGCCTCCTACGGCATCGAAGTCGCCAAGATGGCCGGCGTCCCCGGCGAGGTGGTCCAGCGCTCCCGCGAACTGCTGGACGAGAGCGACGCGGGCGGTGCAGGGGACCCCTCGGTCGAGACGAACGGCCACGACGCCTCCGAGTCCGTCCGAGTCAGCGACACGGCCGACGACGGCGAGGATTCGGCTGGCGCTGCCGATCCCAGCGGTATCGGCGACCGTGGACCCATCGGCGACGCCGGCAGTGAATCGCCGGAGTCGCAGCTCGCGGCCCAGCTCGAAGCGCTCGACGTGGCGACGATGACCCCGCTGGAGGCCATGAACGCGCTCGCCGACCTGAAGTCGTCGCTCGACGAGTGAGCGGCGGGAGAATATCTGATTCCAGTCAGTCCGTCGACTCCGCGGGCCCCGTCGGCGTCAGCGGAACGAACTCCAGGCCACGCTCGGCGAGCAGCCGACTCGCCCGGTCGGTCACCGAAGGGGCGACGAGGATGCCCCGGACCTCCGTGTCGGCGTGGAGGTCCCGCTCCATCGCGTCCACGTAGCGGCCGAGCTGGCCGACGGCGTCGGGGCCGACGCGGCGGCGCTTGAGTTCGACCGCTACCGCCCGCTCCTCCGAGTCCTCGCCGTAGATGTCGACCGCGCCGGCCGGCGTCTGGCGCTCGGTCGCCAGCGGGATGAACCCCTTCTCGACCAGCGACGGCTCGTCGAGGATGCGCTGGCGGAGGTCCTCCTCGGTGCCTGACAGCGAGAGGTCGCGTTCGTCGGTCAGGCCGTAGGCCGACACTTCGAGGACCGACTCGAACGTCACCGCGAGGTGTTCCTCCGGATTCTCGCGGTGACTCTCGACGACCAGTCGACCGTCCTCGTCGAGGGTCGCCTCGTGGTCGCAGTCGGGGGGTTGCCAGTTGACCGGTTGCTGGCCCTCGTCGGTGTGGACGAGCGCAGCACCGTCGGGTTTGAGCATCACCAGCCGCTCGCCGGGACCGAGCGTGCTCGACGCGCGACCCTCGTAGTCGACCGTACACTGGCCGACCACGGTCACCAGCGCGCCCGTCTCGATGGCCTCGGCGACGAGGTCGCGGGCGGTCCGGTGGTCGGGGCGTTCGCGCGTCTCCAGCCGGAGTCCGTCATCGACGGCAGTCACGCCTCTCCCTTGCCGGTCAGCGGGTAAAAACCGCGCGACACGGGACGGAAAACTGGGCTACGTCGGGCCGTCACCCCCTCGCGGAATCCACAGAATCGGGTCGCGAACGTCGGGGTGGCGGGCCAGCCGGACGGCGAGGTACGCCGTCGCCATCCACTCCGGGAGGAGGCCGGCGTCGACGGCGTCTCCGAGGACACCTTTCGCGGTACGTGAAAACCGTCGGATGCGCGCGGCGGCCGCCGCGTCGGTCCGCGGCACGAGCACGACGGCGTCACGGACAAACGACGCCGCCGCGTCGTCGCGGGTCCCTGCTGGGGCCTCGGCGTCTGGTTGTCGGCCAGTCTCGATGCCCGGCCGGCAGACCAGGAACGCCTCGACCGTCCCGTCGGCCGCGACCAGCGCCTCGTAGCCTCGTGATCCGAGCCGATCGAGGACGCGGCTGGTCGGGACGGTCGTGTCGACTGAGTCCGGGTCGACGAGGTCGGGGGGCACCTCCCCGTCCCGGACGGACGCGACCAGCCGGTCGAGGTGCTCGCCACCCCACTGGGAGTGGTAGCAGTCGTACCGGCCGTCCGGTCGCGCCACGGCGACCATCGCACGCGCTCCCACGGCGAGTCGGGTTGGTCCCGCTCTCCCCCATAAATGCTCGGACCGGGAGTCCGGTGACGTCCTCGCCGAGTGGCGGTGTCAGCCCGCGTGACCGTCGCCGCCGCGGAACCAGCTCGCCACCTTGAGAACGACGAAAAACGGGAGAAGCGGCAGCATGACGACCGCCATCCCGGCGGCGACGAGCAACCCAATGGCGTTCATCTCACCGTTCGGTTTGAGACCGGAGGAAGACGACACGCTTCGGACCATACGCAGAACTACGGCAGGAATTCGCAAGTACGTTACGATAATGCGGCAACTACACCGCCGGACGGCACCGGCCCGGCCGCTTTCAATCGTCGAATTCGACCAGACTCTTGAGCGGGACGAGCCGGTGCTGGATCTCGGGTTTGGTGTAGCCCGACGACTCCTCATCGACGCCCGCGGTGTAGACGGTGACCTTCTGCTGGAGGACGTGCGGTTCCCCGTTGTTGTTCCGGACGACCTCGACCGATCGCCACGCCTGGTCTTTCATACCACACCACAGAGGGTCCGGTGGTAAATCGCTTTGGCGGGGCCGCCACGGCTCCGCGACGCCGGCCTGCCCGTGCTTACTCGTCGGTGCTCGCGCTCTCCGCGGACCGAAGCGTGACCGTTCGCGTCTCCAGGCCGGCGTCGTAGTACGCCCGGGCGAGCGACGACTCGTCCGTCACGACCGATTCGTCGACGGTCCGGACCCGGACGGTCACGTCTAGCGGTGCAGTCTCGAACGGGTAAGGATCGATGTGGTAGGCCCCGTCCCCGACCGAGACTATCGAGAGCGTTGCGTCATCTCCGTCAGTCGTCGGCACGGCATCTATCTCACCGTAGCCGGGCGGCGAGTCGGTAATGCAGAACGAGAGGGAGAGCGCGTCCCACGCCTGGAGGCGGCGGTAGTCGTCCCACAGGCGCCCGGCGTAGCCGTCGGCCACTCGTCTGGACTCGTGGAGCGACGACAGGAGGTCGCGGTCGGCTTCTGTTACGGGGGCGGGGCCATCGCGCTCGTCGGCCAGCAGCGCGTCGAGCAGTTGTCGCTGGCGTCGGTGTTCCCGGTCGACGAACCCCCGGAAGGGCGCCGGCGTCTCGGGCCACTCCGGGGAGAGGCCGTAGCGCTGGTTACGCAGGCCGGCGCCGTGCATCGAGACGAGCAGACCGGCGTAGTCGTCCACGTCGGCGACGGCGTCGATGCCGTCGTCGTAGAGGTCGACCCAGATGTCGGGCGGCATATCGCGGAAGTCGACGGGGTCGCCCTCGTCGTCGAGGTGCGGGTGGCGGTCGTAGGCCCGCCAGCCCGTGTCGTGGGCGTAGGCCGCCAGCGCGAGCGACGCGAACGGCTCCGGGCGGTCGAACTCGTCGCTGCCCCAGGCGTCGGCGAACTGCCCCGCGAGAACCGCGTGGTCGGGCTGGCTGACGAACTGGTAGCCCTCCGCCGTCTCGGCGACGATCATGCCCGTCGTTCGGGCGTCACCGGGAAAGTGTCGTCGCTCGGGGCGGTCGTCCCTTTCCGTCGGTTCCGCGTGAATGTTGGACTGCTGGTTGCGAGTTACTGATCGGATCCGAACGGAACTGAGAGACAGCGAGGGGAACAGACCACTACATTGACCTATTAGCGAGACACTTCCCGGAGGCCGGCATCGCCATCGGTATCCGCGGCTTCGCCTGGGTGTGGGAATCGGGGCGGCCGGTCGCGGAGAGACGCTCCCGCGACCGGGAGCAGTGCATCCACCAATGAAACGACGCCAGCTACTGCTTGGACTCGGCACCACCGCAGGGGTGAGTGCCGCGCTCGGGACGGGCGCCTTCTCGAGCGCCGCGGCGAATCGCCAGATGACTGTCTCCGTCGCCGACGACGCGGACGGCCTCCTCGCGCTCGAACCGGGGGAGGGGCCGAACGGCGAGTACGCCGACGACACCGGCGATCGCCTCCAGATCGCGTTCGGCGAGGGGAGCACCGGACTCACCTCGAACTCCGTCTACGCCTTCGACGACACGTTCGAGGTCGTCAACCACGGGACCCAGCCGGTCTACGTCTGGACCGAGGTGACGACCGACGCGTTCACCGACGAGGAGCTGTACCTCTACCACTCGGACCGCACCGCCCCGCTCGACGAGAGCGCGGCCGCGGAGGTCGCGGTCGGGAACGCGCTCTCCCTCGGCGTCTACGTCGACACCGGTGCCGAACTCGACACCTACACCGTCGACCTGACCGTCCGCGCGACGGCTGAGCCACCCGGTGACGGCGAGGGTGGAAGCCAGCCCGGAGAGGGGGGCGACGACGAGGGAAACGGGCAGACTGAACGCATCGATCCGCTGGTCTTCGACTCGACCGCCGGGCTCCTCGGCGCCGACGGCCCGCTCGCGGACGACGCGGTGGTCGTCGCTGCGGAGTCGACCGCGACCTCGGTCGACGAGGACGGCAACGGCGACGCGGAGCCGTACGGCGACGGCGAGTCGATCCCGCTCGTCGCCGCCGACGGCGGCGTCCTCGCGTTCGGTGTCCCGTTCGGGACCAACGACACCGACTTCGGCACCTACGGCAACGAGGAGTTCCTCCGCAACGCCCTCGTTGAGTTCGCGGAGAGCGGGACCGCCTGCTGGGACGAAAGTCACGACCAGTTCTACACGCTCGACAGCTTCTCCACCTTCGCAGAGTACGCGGAGGAGTTCGACTTCCAGGCGACGACCGACCTCACCGCCGATCTCGGCGACGCGGACGTGGCGGTCGTCACCTCGCCGTCCGACGCCTTCGACGAGGCGGAGACCGACGCCCTCGCCGACTTCGTCGCCGACGGCGGGAGACTGGTGCTGATGGACCAGTCGGACTACAGCGACTACGACGAAACGGGCAACCTGAACGACCTCGCCGCGGCCGTCGGTACGGATATCCGGTTCAACGACAATCAGGTCGTCGACGAGGAGAACAACGCGGGAGCCGCGTTTACACCTGTGACCGAGAACTTCAACGACGACGAGTATCCGGAACTGTTCGAAGACCGCTCGGGGCTCGGCCTCGAACTGGACACGAGCGAGACCTACGAGGTGGAAGTCGTCAGCGTCGCAGACGGCGACACGGTCGACGTCGAGTTCCCGGACGGAGCCGTCGACACCGTTCGGACGGTCGGCCACGACACGCCCGAGACCGGCGCCAGCAGCGAACGGCCCGCCGAGTGGGAGGGTATCGACGACCCCGAGACGCTGGCGGCGTGGGGGTCGGAAGCCACCTCCTTCGCCGAGGAGGAACTCGGCGGCGCGACCGTGACGCTCTCGTTCGACGAGAACGAGGGGCTACGCGGGAACTACGGTCGACTGATCGGCTTCCTCGAAGTCGACGGCGACCTCTACAACGAGACGGTGATCCGCCAGGGGTACGCCCGCGTCTACGACTCCGGACTCGGCCGCCACGACGAGTTCTGGAGCGCCGAGGCCGACGCCCGCGCCAACGGCCGCGGGCTCTGGGCCGACAGCGACGTCGAGTCGACGCCGCCGGTCCGCAACGACCCGGTCTCGGAGCTGTTTTTCCCCGATCCGACGGCCATCACGGCCGATGGCGGATCGCTGGCCGACGACCGTGTCCCCGTCCGCTCGGAAGCGGGCGACCCGCTGGTCGGCGTCGACGAGAGCGCTCGACTGGCAGTGGTCGGCGGGCCGCTGGTCGACGAGTCCTTCCACTCCGAGGAGGGGGGCCCCGGCGTCGAACCGTTCGGCAACGAGGCGTTCCTGACGAACCTGATCGACGACCTCACTGCGGAGGGACGGGAGGGCGACATCCTCATCGACGGCGGCCACGGCCAGTTCGCCGCCGACTACGCGCTCTCGGCCGAAGACGCCGCCCACTACGGCCGCTATCTCGAAGGACAGGGGATCGGCTTCGAGGCCACCAACGACTACGGCGACGAGTACGGCCCGGATCTGGCCGACGCGCGAGCGCTCGTCGTGACAGCGCCGTCTGAGGCCTTCGACGACGGCGAGATCAGCGAGATCGAGTCCTTCGTCGAGAACGGCGGGGCCGTCGTCCTCACGAGTTCGGGCGCCGACGCCGCGGACACGGCGCGATCGAACCTCGACTCGCTCGCTGCGGCCTTAGGGAGCGACCTCCGGACCGGTTCGGCGGTCACCGACGACGCGAACAACCTCGGCGGCCCACAGAACCCGACGACGACGAACTTCGACGACAGCGGTCCGCTGTTCGCCGCCTACGGGAGCGACAGCGGTGAGAGTTCGCTCGTCCTCGAGGAGGTCGTCTCCGATCCCGACGGCGACCCGATCGACGACGAGTACGTCGCGTTCACGAACGACGGCGACGCGTCGATCGACCTGTCGGGGTACACGGTGGCCGACGAGGCCGACAACAGCTACACCTTCGACTCGCTGATGCTGGGGCCGGGCGAGACGGTCAAACTCTACAGCGGCGACGGCCAGGATACGGCGACCGAGCGCTACTGGGGCAACTCGGGCGTGGCCGTCTGGAACAACGGCGGCGACACCGTGATCGTCGCGGATCCGGACGGGACCACCGTGATCGAAGAGAGCTACAGCGGTTGACCCGGATCGGTCCGGCTGGTCAGGGTCGAGGGGACACACCGTGTTCGAGATGAAATCGACCGGACGAATGCTGGTCGTCGGAGCCGCCCTCGTCGCGGCGCTGCTGCTCGCGTCGGGGACGATGAGCGCGAGTTCGACGGGCGTCGAGCGGTCGGCGTCGGTCTCGGTCGTCGGCGACGAGGACGGGTTCGTCGGCGTCACGGAAACGGGCAGCGGGGTCGTCGTCGGCGAGACCGCGGCGGTACTGAAGATCCAGAACGGGCTCGGCGAGCCGATTACGATCGACGACGTGACGGTCACGGACCCCGCCGTCAGCGTCCAGCGAGCCGTCGACGACGGGAGAGCGGTCTTCGATGGCGACGGCGCCATCGGCTCGCTCGCGCCCGGGCGGCAAGCGACGGTCGAAGTCACGTGCACACGACCGCGCGAGCGCCGCCCCGTCGAGGTTTCCGTCGCGGGCGACGGCGCTGTGGGCTTCGACGTGCGAGCGACCGTCACCGTCGAGTGTCTGGCGCCGACGACCGACTCGGGTCCGGGAACGGGAACTGCGGGTCGAGAACCGCTGCAGACGCCAGCGGAGACGGAGATGCCGGCCGGTACGGCCCCGGACAGCAGCTGACGCTTTCCCCGTTTTCGAACTCATTCAGTTGGAACCACCGCTCGGCAGCGGCTCCGCTTTCGGTAACGGAACAGCCTGCGCGGACGCACCGAGCGGCGCGAAGAAAAATCGAGAAGCGGAAGGCGGACCGCTACAGCAGGTCTTCGACGTTGTCGACGACTTCCTCGGGGGTGTCGCCGACGGGGACGCCCGCGGATTCGAGCGCGTCGATCTTCGACTGGGCGGTGCCGGTACCGGAGCCGGAGACGATGGCGCCGGCGTGGCCCATGCGCTTGCCCGGCGGGGCGGTACGGCCGGCGATGAAGCCGGCGACCGGCGTGTCCATGTGCTCGTCGATGAACGCGGCGGCCTGCTCCTCGTCCTCGCCGCCGATCTCACCGCACATGACGACGGCGTCGGTGTCGGGGTCGTCCTCGAACAGCTGGAGCGCGTCGATGAACGACGTGCCGATGATCGGGTCGCCGCCGATACCGATTGCGGTCGACTGGCCGATGCCGCGCTGGGTCAGGTTGTCGACGACCTGGTAGGTCAGCGTGCCCGAGCGAGAGACGAGGCCGACGTTGCCGGCCTCGAAGATGTTGCCCGGCAGGATGCCGAGCTTGGCCTCGCCCGGCGTGATGAGGCCGGGACAGTTCGGACCGACGAGGTAGGTGTCGGTCTCTTCCTCGGCGCGCTTGACGCGGGCCATGTCCTGGGTCGGGATGCCCTCGGTGATGGCGACGACGAGTTCGAGCGGCGCGTCGAGCGCCTCGAAGAGCGCGTCGCCGGCGAACGCCGGCGGGACGAAGACGACCGACGTGTCGGCGTCTTCCTCCTCGGCGGCCTTCTGGACGGTGTCGTAGACGGGGACGCCCGCGACCTCCTGGCCGCCCTTACCCGGGACGGCGCCGGCGACGACGTTGGTCCCGTACTCGATCATCTGTTCGGTGTGGAACTTGCCCTCACCGCCGGTGATACCCTGGACGATAACGCGGCTGTCTTCGTCGACTAGGACACTCATGCTTCCACCTCCTCGGCGTACTCGACCGCACGCTGGACGGCGTCCTCCAGCGTCGTCTCGACCGTGACGAGGTCCTCGTTGAGGATCTCCATGCCTTCCTCCCAGTTAGTGCCCGCGAGGCGGACGACGACCGGCTTGGGGATCTCGTCGAACTGTTCGAGTGCCTGGTTGATCCCCTTGGCGACCTCGTCGCCGCGGGTGATCCCGCCGAAGATGTTGAACACGACGGAGTCGACGTTCTCGTCCGAGAAGACCATGTCGAGCGCGTTGGCGATGCGGTCGGCCTTCGCGCCGCCACCGACGTCGAGGAAGTTCGCGGGCTCGCCGCCGTAGTGGTCGACGAGGTCGAGCGTCGTCATGACGAGACCGGCGCCGTTGCCGATGATGCCGACGTTACCCGAGAGACGGACGTAGTCGAAGCCGTACTCGTCGGCCTTCCGCTCGAGTTCGCTCTCGGCGAACTCGCCCTCTTCCTCCATCTCCTGGAGTTCGGGCTGGCGGAACAGGGCGTCCTCGTCGACGTTGAAGACGGCGTCGGCGGCGATGACCTCGTCGTCGCCGGTGACCATCAGCGGGTTGATCTCCGCGTCGGAGCCGTCGCGGTCGTCCCACAGCTGGTAGAGCGTCGTCAGGATCGAGGCGACGTCGTTCGCGATGGCGCGGTCGACGCCGGCGTCGTAGACGACCTTGCGGGCCTGATAGGGGTGCATGCCGAAGGCGGGGTCGATGTGCTCGCGGGCGATGGCGTCGGGGTCCTCCTCGGCGACCTCCTCGATGTTGACGCCGCCGCGGGTCGAGACCATCGCGACGGGCTTGCCCTCGCCGCGGTCCATCGTGACGCCGACGTAGAGCTCGTTGACGAAGTCGACGGCTTCCTCGATCAGCACGCGCTCGACGGTGTATCCCTTGAGATCCATCCCGAGGATGTCCTCGGCGGCCTCGCGGGCCTCATCCTCGTCCTCGGCGAGTTTGATCCCGCCGGCTTTCCCGCGTCCGCCGACGTGTACCTGTGCCTTCACGGCGACCGGATAGCCGATCTCCTCGGCCGCGGCGACCGCCTCGTCGACGGTCCCGGCCAGCTCCGCGTCCGGTGTCGGGATACCGGCGTCGGAGAAGACCTGCTTGGCCTGATATTCGTGCAATCGCATGTCACTCGAAACGCCGTTCGGGGACCGCTTAAATCCCGTTCATCCGACCCGAGACCCACCCGTGACGGGGTATTCCCGGAACCAGATATCACGTTTGAAAATGGCGGCGAAAGGGGTTTAACCACCGACTGCTTTACGAGGAGTGTCGGCACCGTCTGGTGCCGGAATCTGCGTCTCACTCACCCACCCATCACCCACCCACCCCACTAACTCTCTGCGACCGTACCCACCACTCACCCCCCTCACTTTCCGTACCTTCTCCGGCCCGCGTCGACCGAGAGGCGTCTCCATGCTCGGCGTGCCGATTCGCTTTTCCGGGCTTCGGCCGTGCCAAGCGACATGGAATCGAACGAGTCGGCGGTCGACGCGCTCGCGAGCGAGATCGCGGCCGCGGACCGCACGGTCGCGCTGACCGGCGCCGGGGTGAGCGTCCCGTCGGGGATCCCCCCGTTCCGGGGCGAATCCACGGACGACGATACGCCCGACCCGGTCTGGGAGACCCACGATCAGACCGACTTCCACCGTCGCCGGTTCGACGCCGACCCCGCCGGGTTCTGGACCGACCGCCTCGCCCTCCGGGAGACGATGTACGGCGACGGCGTCGAACCGAACGTGGCCCACGAGGCGCTCGCGACGCTCGAATCGCGGGGGCACCTCGACACGCTCGTCACCCAGAACGTCGACGGATTACACGCGGCCGCGGGATCTGAATCGGTGGTCGAACTCCACGGGACGAGCGCCCGCGTCGTGTGTGACGGCTGCGGCGCGACGCAACCGACCGATCCCGTCTGGGAGCGGGTCCGCAACGGTGAGCGGCCGCCGACGTGCGACTGCGGGGGCGTCCTCAAGCCCGACGTTGTGCTGTTCGGAGAAGGGTTACCGGACGAGGAGTTCGATCGGGCCCAGACCGCGGCGCGGCGCTGTGACGTGTTCCTGGCCATCGGGTCGTCCCTGACCGTTCGCCCCGCAGCGATACTCCCGGAGATCGCGGCCGAGGCGGGTGCGACGCTGGCGGTGATAAACCTCGAATCCACGGCGTACTCGGAGCGGGCCGACTACGACCTGCGGGCGGACGTGACGGAGGCGCTGCCGGCGCTGGTCAATGCGGTCGAGCGCCGGTAACGGGAGAACGGGCCGTCTTTCCACACCCTGTCGGGAAGGGCCCTCGGGGACGGGGAGCCAGCCGGGGGACTACAGTTCGACGCCGCTCGGTATCAGGCTGTGCTGTCGGAGGAGACTGCCTTCGCCGTCGTAGACGAGGAGTGTCCGCTTCTCGTAGGACGCGACTTCCTCGCCGTCGCGGCGGACGACGACGCGGTAGCAGCCCTCGGCGTCATCGGGGTCGTCGTCGCGGCGGGCGGCGTCGACGAGCGTCTGTATCGTCGAGGCCCCGGCGTTGACCTCGACGATGAACTCCCCGGTCATCCGATTCGCGAGGCTGAAGACGCCGCTCGCGTCGTCGCCGTCGGACTGGCGGCGGAACGCGACGTCGATTCGTTCCCGGTCGAGCGGGTTGCCGGCGGAGTCTGTGAGGCGCTCCTCGAGCAGGTCAGTCGGCCCGTCGTACGACAGCACGACCGTCGGCAGGTGGTCGCCGCTCTGGTCGGCCTGGCGGATGTCCAGCGTGACGTAATCGCGCCTCATTCGACACCCCACACTAGGACGCGAGGAGCCATGAACGTAACGCCGGGGGCGGTCTCCGCCGGAGGAATTCCGGTTTCGGCCCTTGCCGGCCGACCGGGGCTTCGGGGCCGCCATCGAGCGGGATATCGTGGCCGTGAGCGACCGTGGGACCGGACCCGGTAGCTTTTATACGACCCCGAACGGCGATTTCCCACGCGCATGTGGGTCCGATCGGAGTACGCCGGAGAACTCGCCGTCGTCGCGACGTGGTTGACTGCCCTCCTCCCCTGGTCGGTGTCCGTCCTCAGGGAGTCGCCGCGGGGCCTCGACGCCACGTTCACCGTCGTCAACATCAGGTTCGTCTTCTTCCAGTTCCACTACGTCTTCGGCCTCTCGCTCGGCGAACAGTCCCTCGGTGAGCTCGTACAGTTCGTCCCCGAGATCCCCGGGTTCGTCCCCGACAACCAGGTGCTCGAAGGACAGATCTGGCTCGCGGCCGCGGCGTTCTTCGCGCTCGTGCTCGCACTGAGCGTCATCTACTACGCACGCGAGGACGCGTTCGCCGAGCAAATCCCCGTAGACCCGGTTCGGCTGTTCGGCGGTTGCTTCGCTATTCTCGCGGTCGTGTTCACCGCCGCGACGGCGATGTTCTTCCAGCACCAGCCGACCGCCCCCGTCGGCGCCCTGTTCATGTGGGTCTTCGCCGCGATGTTGCTCCGGGTCGAGCGGACCTGATATCGTACATAAAACTACCGGCCGTCGGTCGATCTGCGCAGTTTTCACAGATCTCTCCGGATCCCGTTCGATAGTCCGTGACATAGCTGATTACGAGCCATCTGTGATCCATTGTCACGGCGATTTCAGCGAAAGGTTTAAGTTCTTTTCGGCCTTACGTAGTGTTAGGAACTGCGGCGCCGGAATATATGGTTTTCGCCACCGGCCAGCCGCTCCAGAGACCTATCATGAGCGACACGTCAATCCGAACCGGCGCCGAGGAACAGACGCGGGAACGACTGCAGGAGGAGGCGACCGAGAGCGAACAGACGAGCGAACGCGAGTGTCCGGAGTGCGGCGGGCGGCTCGACGCCGACACCGAACACGGTGAGACAGTCTGTTCGGAGTGCGGCCTCGTCGTCGAAGAGGGCGAGATCGACCACGGCCCCGAGTGGCGAGCGTTCAACCCCTCGGAGAAAGACGAGAAGTCCCGCGTCGGAGCGCCGACAACGAACATGATGCACGACAAGGGGCTCTCGACGAACATCGGCTGGCAGAACAAGGACGCCTACGGGAACTCCCTGTCGTCCAATCAGCGCCAGAAGATGCAGCGCCTGCGCACCTGGAACGAGCGCTTCCGTACGCGCGACTCTAAAGAGCGCAACCTCAAGCAGGCACTCGGCGAAATCGACCGCATGGCCTCGGCGCTCGGCCTGCCGAAGACCGTCCGCGAGACCGCCTCGGTCATCTACCGCCGCGCGCTGGAGGAGAACCTCCTGCCCGGCCGCTCCATCGAGGGCGTCGCCACGTCTGCGCTGTACGCTGCTGCGCGACAGGCCAACACCCCGCGGAGCCTCGACGAGATGACGGCCGTCTCGCGCGTCGAGAAGATGGAGCTCACCCGGACGTACCGCTACGTCGTCCGCGAGCTCAACCTCGAGATTAAGCCCGCCGACCCCGAGAGCTACCTCCCCCGGTTCGTCTCGGATCTCGGCCTCTCGGACGACACCGAGCGTCGCGCTCGCGAACTCATCGAGAGCGCGCGCGACCAGGGTATCCTGAGCGGCAAGAGCCCCGTCGGCCTCGCAGCCGCTTCCGTCTACGCCGCCGCCCTGCTGACCAACGAGAAGGTCACCCAGAGCGAGGTCAGCGAGGTGGCCAACATCTCCGAAGTCACCATCCGTAACCGCTACAAGGAGCTGCTCGAAGCCGTCGACGCCCCGGCCTGATCGGGGCCCGACGAGGCGATCCAGCGGGTCGCAGCCGATCCGACGGTTCACCGACGACGTGTCGCTCGCGGCGACGGAACTCGCCGCACCGGTCTTTTTATCTTGCGGGCGTGCGTGTAGTTATCACGCATGGAGGAAGCGTACGTCAGATTGCTCTGTCCGGAATGTACCAAAGACTGGGAATCGACGCCGACTGACCTGCCTGCACATACCGACGTCTATCACTGCCCGAACTGTCACGCGAGCCGGCGGCTCGCGGAGTTCACGCGGACCGACCGCGACTTGCAGACGCTGAAAACGCTGAGTTAGTCGCGACCGCTCGATTATCCGCTCGTCGCCGATCGCGCGCCACAGGCCTCACACCGGAGGAGGAGCACCCCTCCTTCGCGCTCGAAGTGCGTGTCCGGGAGCCCACACTCCGGGCAGATGACGAACTCGTCGGCGTACTCGTCGATCGCGTTGCTGACGCGGCGGGCGCTGAACTCGCCGGTCAGTCGCGCGCGGCCGCTCTCGTCGATGTGGCCGCTCGTCCCGATCTCGTTCTGCAGGAACTGCATGACGTGGTCGTCGTCGCGGCCGAGCACGTCGCAGGTGTCCTGGAAGTTCTCGTAGACGGTCACGTTCCCCTCCTGACGGAGTTCCGGGTCCGGCACCTCGAACCGGTCGGAGCTCCCCTCGATGTCCGGCGTCTCGTCGAGTGCCCGGTCGAGCATGTCGTCGTAGTCCATACCGATGAGAAGCCTGTCCGCCGATAAAAGTCTTTCAACCCGGCCCCACGAGGCCGAATCCGGCCGCCCCGCTGCGGTTCCCGACGCGAGCGGATCCGTATCGAGACGCTTTTGTACACGGTTTTTAAGCAGCCCCATGTTAACGCGACTCAGGATACTACTATTACCCTCCAGTGGCTAGGACCGGTTGACTATGAAAAAGCAGGAGCTCATTCACCTTCACGGCCTGCTTGCTCAGGTGGAGAATCACTACGAGATGGAGACAGGGGAAGAGGTGGAACACGATAAGTACACGTCCCTCGGGGTAAAGCCGACGTCCATCCACAAATCGAAGACCGACCACAAGAACGCTGTTTTCGCACTGGCGAAAGGCATCACGTCCGAAATGGAGACCGAGTCGCGCGAGCGCGTCCCGGCCTCCGCTGACTGAACGAGCAGTCCCGTTCTGTCGGACTCACTATCTACTTTGACTGCAGTCTCTCGCGTTCGCCGTCTCCCCGTCCTCTCGCGGCCGGTCTGCTCGGCGTCTCCGTTCCCTTGTTTCGGCATCTTCAGTCCGTACGGCACGCTACTCGAGGAAGTGCCTCGGCCCAGGTCTACCAGAATGAACTGCAGTGCCGCGTGCCCGGTCGGCGCCTACGATTCGTCGATGAGCTCTTCGAATTCGGGGAGGATCTCCTCCTCGCGGTCGTCGCTCGTCTCGGTAGCTGTGTCGGAGCTCTCGTCGCCGGATCCCTCGGAGACGTCGTCGCTCGACGATTCCGATTCGTCCGACTCGTCTTCGTCGTCCTCGTCGGTGACCTCGATCTCGAGGACCTCCAGCGGGATGTTCTCCAAGCGCTGTCCAATCTCCTTGCGGGCGATGCGGGCCGCGTGCTCCTCGCGCTCGACGTTGAAGACGGTGATCTCCAGTTCGAGCGCGACGAGGCTCTCGTCGGCGGCGATAAAGGCCGGCTCGAGGTCCTCGCCGCAGTGGGGACACGAGCGCTCGCCCATGTTGATCTCGACGTAGTTGAGGTCCGGATTGAGCATCTCGCCGGTCTTCGAGATGGCGATCCGGACCGCCTCGTCCTCCGTTTCGACGTCGTAGACGGGGACCGCGGCCTCGACGACAACTCTGCAGTTCATAGATCGGTATCTGTCTCGCAGCGACATGAAGGTTAGCCTCGATAGCACCCCACACACTTGCGGGTCGGTCACGGTGGACCGCGGCTCGCTCCACACCGACTCGAAAGGGAAATGCCGACCGCGCGCCTTGTCCGGGTATGAGTACGGAGCGCGGCGCCCTTGCCCTCTCGGAGTTCCCCGGTTCGTTCGACCTCCAGTCGACAGTCGAGAGCGGTCAGTCGTACCTCTGGGACCGCGCCGACGGGAAGATGTACGACCAGAGCGCCGTCTTCGGCGGCGACCACTGGTACGAGACGGTGGTCCGCGTCGACGACAGCGGCGCCCGCGCGACCCCCGCAGAGCAGTGGGCCGAGGGCAAGCCCGCCGTGGTCCGCGTCCGGCAGGTCGACGACCGACTGGAGTGGGAGTCGTCGATCGACGCGACCCCGATCCTCCGCGAGCGGTTCCGCCTCGGCGACGACCTGCCGGCCATCCGCGCGGCGACGCCGGACGACGACCTGCTAAAATCCGCCTTCGACGCCTACTGGGGGATGCGCCTCGTCGACGACCCGGTCGTCCCCTGCCTCGTCTCGTTCATCTGCTCGGCGCAGATGCGCGTCGGCCGCATCCACGGGATGCAACGCGAACTCGAACGAGCCTTCGGGACGACCGTCGAGTTCGACGGGCGGACCTACCACGCCTACCCGACGGCCGAGCAGCTGGCCGCCGCGACCGAGGCCGAACTGCGCGACCTCGGGCTGGGCTATCGCGCCCCGTACGTCCTCGAAACCGCGCGGATGATCGCCGAGGGTGAGGCCCACCCCGAGGAAGCCGCCGACCTCGACTACGAGGACGCCCGCGAGTCACTGACGCGGTTCGTCGGCGTCGGCGACAAGGTGGCCGACTGCGTGGCCCTGTTCGCGCTCGACTTCCTCGAAGCGGTCCCGCTCGACACGTGGATCCGGACGACCATCGAGGAGTACTACCCCGACTGCGACCGCGGCAACTACGCCGAGACCTCCCGCGCTATCCGCGAGGCCTTCGGCGGCGAGTACGCCGGCTACGCGCAGACTTACGTCTTCCACTACCTGCGGTAGCGCGGAACCGGAGAGAAACTGCCGCAGCGTCGCGACGGCCTACCGCTCGTCGACCGGCGTCCACGAGCGGTCGTGTTCGCCGACGTACGCGGAGAGCGGGCGGATGAGGCGGTTGTCGTCGAGCTGTTCGAGCGCGTGAGCAGTCCAGCCGCCGACCCGTGAGACGGCGAAGGTCGTCGTGAACAGTTCCTTCGGGACGCCGACGCCGTCCAGCAGGGCCGCGGTGTAGAACTCGACGTTCGTGTCGAGGCGGCGACCCGGCTTGTGTTCTTCGAGCAGGTCGACGGCCACTTCCTCGAAGGCCCGCACGGAGTCGAAGAAGTCGTCGTCGCCGGCTTCCTCGTAGAACTCCGAGGCGGCCGCTTCGAGGACTGCGGCTCGCGGGTCGCGAACGCGGTAGACCCGGTGGCCGAAGCCCATCAGCCGCTCGCCGGCCTCCAGCTTCTCGCGGACGTACCCCTCGGGGTCACCGGACTCGTGGACGGTCCGGAGCATGTCGAGCACGGGGCCGGGCGCGCCGCCGTGGAGCGGCCCCTTGAGCGTGCCGACCGCCGCGGTCGCCGCCGAGACCACGTCCGACTCCGTCGAGACGACCGTTCGCGCGGTGAACGTCGAGGCGTTCAGCCCGTGGTCGACGACGGTGTTGAGGTACGTCTCCAGCCCGCGGACCGCGGGCTCGTCCGGCTCGTCGCCGGTCAGCATGTAGAGGTAGTTCGCCGCGTGGCGCAGGTCCTCGCGGGGTTCGACCGGCTCCTCCCCCTCGCGGTAGCGCCAGTACGTCGCGACGATGGTCGGGAAGACCGCGATCACCCGCCGGGCGTCAGCCTCGGGGTCCTCCCCCCCGGTACCGAGGTTGGCCGCCGCGGCGCCCATCCGCAGCGCGTCCATCCCCGGTTTCTCCTCGTCGGCCGCCCGCCGCAGGACCGCGCGGACTTCCTCGCCGATCTCCCGCCGTGCGGCCAGATCGGATCTGAACTCGTCGAGTTCCTCGGCCGTCGGGAGCCGGTCGTGAAAGAGCAGGTAGACGCTCTCCTCGTAGGTCGCCGCCCGCGCGAGTTCGTCGACCGGGAACCCGCCGATCGTGAGTTCGCCGGCCTCGCCGTCGATGTCGCTCAGTCGCGTCTCCGCGACGGTGATCCCCTCGAGACCGCGGTTCAGGTTGCCATCTCCCATGGCCACCACTCTGCGGGAGACTCCCAAAGCTCTGTTGGAACACTCCGAGCATTTCCGCGATAATTCGGAAAATGTCTCCACGTCTCCCGAGCATTTCACCAGTTGTGTCCAATTGTCGACGGCGTGATCGACAGTCGTAGAACTCACCGAACCGGCCAGGAACGACTCGCGGTGACTGGACGCCGACCGCCAGTCCGACCGTGACGGTCGATGCGTTTTTTCGGCGTCCGGTCGGTATCTGCAGATATGACAGACCGGACGCACGCACACGTCTACATCTCAGGTCGAGTACAGGGCGTCTACTACCGGGCGACGACCCGCGACGAGGCACGCGAGCGCGGGGTCGACGGCTGGGTGAAGAACCTCGACGACGGCCGAGTGGAAGCGGTCTTCGAGGGGCCCACCGACGCCGTGGATTCGATGGTCGAGTGGTGTCACGAGGGGAGTTCCCGCGCTCGGGTCGACGACGTGGAAGCCGAGTACGGCGAACCGGAGGGATTCGACGGGTTCGAGATTCGCCGCTGACCGCGCGAGGTCACCGCGACGCGGGACGTTCGCCGCCGCGGCCGTTGCCCCCACCCTTTTCAGCGGGGCGGGCGAACGCTCGCGTATGATTACTGGCAGCGAGATGGCTGTCATCGACGAGAACGCCGCGGCGATGGGGGTGCCGCGCAAGCAGTTGATGGAGTCGAGCGGGCACGCGGTCGCGCGAGCGGTCCGCGAGGTCGCCGGGCTCGGCGCGAGCGTCCGGGTCGTCGCCGGGAGGGGGAACAACGGCGGCGACGCGTTCGTCGCGGTGCGCTTTCTCGACGACTTCGACGTGACGACGACACTGCTCGGCCGCCCGGAGAACATCTCGACGGCCATCGCCCGCGAGAACTGGGCCGCCCTCGACGCCGGCGAGTACGACACCGACGTGGTCCGCGACTCCGCCGGGTTCGACCTCGGCGATCCCGACGTCGTCGTCGATGCGATGCTCGGCACCGGGATCAGCGGCGACCTCCGCGAGCCCGAGCGGACCGCTGCCGCGGCCATCAACGACAGCGATGCGGCGGTCGTCTCCGTGGACGTCCCCTCCGGCATGAACGCCGAGACAGGCGAACTCGCCGAGACGGCTGTCGACGCCGATCACGTGGTCACCTTCCACGAAACCAAGCCCGGCCTCGACGCGCTGGGCGCCGACGTGACCGTCGCGGACATCGGCATCCCCGCGGCCGCCGAGCGGTTCGTCGAACGCGGCGACCTGCTGCGGCTCGACGACCGAGACCCCGGGAGTCACAAGGGACAGAACGGCGAGGTGCTCGTCATCGGCGGCGGGCCGTACGCAGGCGCCCCCGCGCTGTCGGCGAAGGCGGCGCTCCGCGCCGGCGCGGATCTCGTCCGCGTCGCCTGCCCGATGGTTGTCGGGCGGGAACTCCAGGGGTTCAGCGAGGACCTCATCGTCCGCCCCTATCAGGGCAAACAGCTCGAACCGAAGCAGGTCGGCTTCCTGCTCCAGATGGCCCGCCACCACGACGCGGTCGTCATCGGCCCCGGGCTCGGCGACGCGGAGGAGACGCTGGAAGCCGTGGAAGGCATCCTCTCGGGGTACTCCGGGACCGCGGTCGTCGACGCGGACGCCCTCTCGCGCGTGCCGCAGGTCGACACCGACGCGGACCTCGTCTGCACGCCCCACCAGGGCGAGTTCGCGAAGATGGGCGGGCGCGTCTCCGACGACTGGGAAGAGCGGGCGAGCTACGTCGAGACGTTCGCCTCCGACCTCGGACAGGTCGTCCTCGTCAAGGGGGACTACGACGTCGTCTCCGACGGCGAGCGGACCCGAATCAACCGGACCGGCAACGCCGGGATGACCGTGGGCGGCACCGGCGACGTGCTCGCCGGTATCACGGGGGCGCTCGCGGCGACGCAGGACCCGCTCGACGCGGCCGCGATGGCCGCCTACACCAACGGACGCGCCGGCGACCGCGTCTACGAGCGGCGCAACAACGGCCTCGTCGCGACCGACCTGCACGACGAAATCCCGGAGGTCCTCTGGACCGACCGAGGTGGCGAGGCGTGAGCGACGACGGTTCGACGGACGACCCCCAAAGTACCGACGCCGACCTCACCCACACCGACGAGTCGGGTGAGGCCCAGATGGTCGACGTCGGCGACAAGCCCGACACGGCGCGCCGGGCGGTCGCCCACGGGTCGATCCACCTGCGCCCGGCGACGGTCGACGCCGTTCGAGAGAACAGCGTCGAGAAGGGCGACGTGCTCGCGACGGCACGTATCGGCGCGATCCAGGCGGTCAAGCACACCTGGGAGACCATCCCGATGTGTCACCAGATCCCGATCACGAACGTCGAGACGGACTTCGAGTTCGGCGAGGAGCGCATCGAACTCACCGTCACCGTCGAGACGACCGGCAAGACCGGCTGCGAGATGGAAGCGCTGGAGGGGGCTACCACCGGTCTCAACGTGGTCTGGGACATGGTGAAATCGGCCGAGAAGGACGCCGACGGGAACTATCCCGACACCGGCATCGAGTCGATCGAAGTCGTCGAGAAGACGAAGCGACCGCTGTGACTGTCGGCGATCGGTCCAGCGGCGGTCCGAACGTTCAAGTGCGAAAGTGGGACCAGAGCGGTCCATGCGCTGACGCTCGCCCCGCGGCGGCTCGCGGTCGCGCGACGCGACCGCCGCGCGGATCGGTCGGTCGCGTCGCCTGTTCGCTATCGGTCCGAGTTGTCGGCTCCAATCCCCCGTCTCGCCAAGCCAGTACTCCGGTTCCGGCCGCTTTTTCTCCGTGTAGCGATCACCGTAGCGTATGCGCGCAGCGATCTACCACGGACCGGAGGACATCCGCGTCGAAGACGTGCCGCGGCCCGAGATCGAGGACCCGGGCGACGCGCTCGTTCGAGTGACCCACACCGCGATCTGCGGGTCGGACCTGTGGCCCTACCGCGGCGAGAGCGACCGCGACGTCCCCTCGCGGATCGGGCACGAACCCATGGGGATCGTCGAGGAGGTCGGCGACGACGTGCGGAGCATCCAGCCGGGCGACCGCGTGTTCGCACCCTTCGTGATCAGCTGCGGCGAGTGCGAGTTCTGCCGACGCGGGCTACACACCTCCTGTGTGAACGGCGACGGCTGGGGCGGCGACAACGGCGGCGCCCAGGGTGAGTACGTTCGAACGCCCCACGCCGACGGGACGCTCGTCCGGATCCCCGACCGCCACGCCGACGACGAGGACGCGCTGCGAGCGGCACTCCCGCTGACCGACGTGATGGGAACCGGTCACCACGCCGCGGTGAGCGCGGGCGTCGAAGCGGGCAGCACCTGCGCCGTCGTCGGCGACGGCGCGGTCGGCCTCTGCGGCGTGCTCGCGGCCCGACGGCTGGGCGCCTCGCGGATCATCGCCGTGGGCCACCACCCCGACCGCCTCGAACTCGCCGAGGAGTTCGGCGCGACCGACACCGTACTCGGCGGCAGCGAGGGGGTCGACGACGAGGCCGAGCGCGTGGCCGAACTCACCAACGGCGGCGCCGGGCACGTCCTCGAATGCGTCGGCGCTGCGGGCGCGATGGAGACCGCCGTCGGCGCCTGTCGGCCCGGCGGCACCGTCGGCTACGTCGGCGTCCCGCACGGCATGGGCGACGGCCTCGACCTCTTCGACTTCTTCGGCGACAACGTCACCCTCGCCGGCGGCGTCGCGCCCGTCCGGGAGTACGCCGACGACCTCCTCGCCGACGTGCTCGGCGGGACGCTCGACCCCTCGCCCATCTTCACGAAGACCGTCTCACTGGAAGACGTCGCGGAGGGGTACCGCGCGATGGACGAGCGCGAGGCGATCAAGGTGCTCGTCGAGCCCGACTGGTAACTCCCGTCCGAGGCGATTCGCGGCCGCAGGAACGACAAGGCTCGCTCCCCACTCTCCGGTATGCCGACTATCAGCGACACGTATCTCGAGAACCGATGGCGCGTCCAGCCCAACCACGCGAACAACTACGGGACCGTCCACGGGGGCAACGTCATGAAGTGGATGGACGAACTCGGGGCGATGTCGGCCATGCGCTTCGCGGGCGAGCCCTGCGTCACCGCCTCGATCGACCGCATGGACTTCCACCGGCCGGTCCCCACCGGCAACGTCGTCGTCATCGAGGCGTTCGTCTTCGACGAGGGGCGCAGCAGCGTCAACGTCCACCTGCGGGCCGCACGCGAGAACCCGCGGACGGGCGACCAGGAGATGACCACCGAGTCGCAGTTCGTCTTCGTCGCTATCGACGAGGACGGCTCACCGGTCCCCGTCCCCGACCTGTCGGTCGAGGGCGAGCGCTGCAAGGAACTGCGCGACCGCGCACTCGAATGGCGCGAGGAGAAGGGCAACGGCGACTGATCGGCGGGCCGACGCCTCGGTGAGGTCGCCGTGGTGGAGCTGCCGTCCGAATCCGACCGCGATGTCGAACGTAGGCCGCACACCGGCGGCTGACTGTGAAGAGAGCAGTTGAGCGTACTCGTCACAACATTATTCTGCCGTCCGGCCCACGTTCGAGTATGGTCCCCGGACGAGACGACTTCGACTACAACTACGACGAGGACGGCTCCCGAATGTCCCCGAATACCCCGGGAACGCCGAACAGTTCCGGTGTGCTGTGGGCATTACTGATCTGCCTCGTCGGTCTCGGCATCCTGTTGTACCTGTAGCCGTTCGGCACGGACGCGCTGGCGTGCGCTCGCCCGGGTTGACTGTTCGGACGGCATCGGCGACGAGAGCGCTCGGCGATGTTGGGCCTGTCTCGTGGTTACCATCGGCCCGGAGTGCGGACTCCCTCGGTATCCGTCTGGCCCGGCGGTCCGAAGAGGCCGCTCCAGCGGTCGAGAACCGTCTCAGGCCGAGGCCTCGACGAGGTCGCCGGCCTTCGCCCGCGACCGCTCGACGATGGCCGGTCGGGCCTCGAACTCGACGATCACTTGGTCCCCGTAGTCGACGGAGTCGACCTGCGCGTGGTCGTGGATCCACGAGACGAGCGACATCGTGTCCTCCGTCATCGGTAGGACGAGCCGCTCACGTTCGTAATCGGGTAACTCCTCGTGAATACGCTCGCGCAGGTCGTCGACCCGCTCGCCCGTTCGGGCACTGACCGACACCGGGTTCGGCGCCAGGGCCGACAGCGCCTCGCGCTTGCGGGCGACCTCTTCGTCGTCGACCGTGTCGATCTTGTTCAGGACGGTCACGATCGGCGCCTCGTTGCGCTCGTAGAGGGTGTCGTGACACGTGACCAGTTTCTCGCGGATCTCCTCGATGGACTCGCTCACGTCGACGACGAGCAAGACGAGATCCGCCCGGTAGACCGAGTCCAGCGTCGACTTGAACGACTCGACTAGCCAGTGAGGCAGATCAGAGATGAACCCGACCGTGTCGGTCACGAGCACGTCCCGCTGGTCCATGTCCGCGCGGCGGGTGGTCGTCCCGAGCGTCGTGAACAGCCGGTCTTCGGACTCGGCGGTCGCGTCCAGATCGGGGTGCAGATCCTCGTTCTCGTCGACGTCGACGTCCTCGGCGAGCCGGCGGAGCAGCGTGGACTTCCCGGCGTTCGTGTAGCCCGCCAGCGCCACGAGGTCGAAGCCCGACTCGCGGCGCTGCTCGCGGCGGTGCTCCTCGGTCTCCTCGATCTGTTCGAGTTCCTCCCGGATCCGGGAGATCTGGGCCTTGATGTCGCGCTCGCGGCTCTCGTCGTACTCGCCCAGGCCCATGAACCCCGGCCGCTCGTCGCGGCGGGCGAGACTCGCCTTCGCCTCGGCCCGCGGCAGTTCGTAGCGGAGTTCGGCCAGTTCGACCTGCAGCTGGGCCTTCCGGGTCTGGGCGCGCTGACCGAATATCTCCAGGATGAGCCGGAACCGGTCGATCAGGCGGACCCCTTCGGGGAGCTCGTTCCCGACGTTGTACATCTGGTAGGGACCGAGCTGGTTGTCGAAGATGACCACCGTCGCCTCCGTCTCGACGACCCTGCGGGCGAGCGTCGCGACCTTCCCTTCCCCGAGGTGCGTCGCCGGGTCTTCCGTCCGGGTCTGGGTCACCTCGCCGACCACATCGTAGCCGGCCGCCCGCGCGAGCTCGCGGATCTCGGTCGTATCGGCCGTTCCGCTGTCGACGCGCTTGGCGACGACAGCCCGCCGTTCGGATTGTGACTGCGTCACTCGCGCGGAGCTACGTCACCCGCGTATTTAAACTCTGGTCGGTGTCGTCGGACGATCACACGCTTTGAACGAGGCGGAGTTACGGACAGTCTCGCCGCTGTTTTGGCCACACTCAGTTCTCGTAGGACGACCCTACTGACGGCGCGTTCGCGGACACAAGAGCCTTATTCCGTGGCCGACACCGGGGAGGATATGGTAGACATCGGTTTGCAGCAGATCGGGCTGGAACTGGGTTCGGGCGCGGTCATCGGGGGGCTGATCGGCTTCACGGCGAAGAAAGTCGCGAAGATCATCGCCTTCCTGATCGGCCTCGAACTCGCGCTGTTCAAGTTCCTCGAATCGCAGAGCATTCTCACGGTCGACTGGGAGCGCCTCTCGGCGGGACTGGTCAACGCGAGCAGCGTGGCCGGCGACGCTGCGACGGCAAACCAGCCGCCGAGCATGGTAATGAGTTTCCTCTCGATCATCCCGGTCAGCGCAGGCTTCACCGGCGGTTTCTTCGTCGGATTCAGAAAAGGATAACACCGCGCAACGCCGCGATCGGTTTTTCCGGTCCAGACTATCGAACAGCGACGGCTTCGCCGTCAGGGGGCGGCCGTCGGCGTGATCGGTTCGTCGCCGCCGTTGCCGTCGCCGCTACCGTCGTCTTCGCCGAACCCACCGCCGTCACCGCCGCCGAAACCGCCGTCCCCCCCGCCGCCGGTCGCCGGCACGTCCTCGTCCTTGTCGCCGGAGACGAGGAACTCGAGGAGGTTGCTGATGAACTGCTCGTTATCCATGTCGTAGCGCTCCGAGGACTTCAGGAACGACGTATCTCCCACGAGGACGAAGTTACCGTTCTGGGCCGCGACGGGGTGCTCGCCCTCGATCCGCCGGTCGAGCGTCTTGCTGCCCGGGAGCGCGCGGAGTCGCACGTCCGCTTGGTCGTTGATCTGGACGACGGTCCCCGCCGAGTCGAACGTGACGTTGTCGACGTCCTCGGTCAGCGACGAGTCACCGTCGGGGCTGGCAATGATGCTCTCGTAGTTGTTGTCGTTCCGGTCGTCGTCGATGTTGTAGACCCCCTCGGTTCCCATCCGGAGCCCGAACTCCTCGGCGAGGTCCTGCCCGCCGAACCGGACTTCGGTGATCTGGGAGGTCAGCCCGGTGCTGACCTGCAGTTGCGGGGGTTCGCCGAGCGCGACGATGCGGCCGCCGCCCTCCGCGTAGGCCTTCAGTCCCGCGACCTCGCCTTCGGAATACGACCCGGTCGGCTGGACGATCAACACGGCGTCGTAGCGCTGGAGCGTCGCGTTGTAACCGCCACCGCCGAAGCCGCCGTTACCACCGCTGGCGCCGACGTCGACCTCGTGGCCAGCCTGCGACAGCGCCTGGACGAGCGGCTCCAGTTCCGACTGGGAGAACTGGTTGCCGTGCCCGTTGTCGACGAGGATGCGTTTGTCTTCGCCGCCGGCGTCGACGGATATCTCGCCGTCGTCCGGGGCGCTCGTCTCGATCGCGTTCTCGGGCTGGTACTGGTTCGGCGACTGCCCCTCGATATCCTCGCCGTCAGCCGGTCCGGCCGACCCGGACCCGCTGAGCGTCGCGGCGACCGCGGTGCCAGCGAGGACGACAGCGATCACGAGCACGAAGACGCCGAGCGGCTTGAGTACTTCACTTGCTCTCATTGACGTTCACCTCCTCGGCGTCCTCGGTGACCGGGACGCCCCAGACCGCGTAGTACCGCACTGGTCGTTCGAACTCGGTGGCCGACTGGCCCGAGCGGTCGACGTAGACGACGTTCCCGTCGACCTTCTCGGCGCCCTGCGAGAGCAGGATAGTGCCGCCGGACGGGCTGATGGGCTCGTCGTAGTGGACGTTGTAGTCGCTCCCCTCGATCCCGTCGGCCTGCGAGGCCGCGTAGTCGATGGCCGAGTAGAGGTCGCCCGTCTCGTCGGCGAACCCGTTCCGGACCGCCACCGGGCCGATGTAGGCGTCGCCGTGGGCGACCTCACTGCGGGTCAGGTTGAGTTCGTCCTCGCGGTGGTTCATGATCGAGTCGACGAAGGAGTTGTGCAGCGTCTCCATCTCCTCGCGGTACTGGTCTTTCTCGTAGGTCGCCTTGTCCGGGCCGGTCCGGAGGTAGGTCTTGCTCTGGGCCGAGGCCTGTTCGAGCGCGCTCAGCGGTGAGCTGACGATCACGCCGATAGAGCCCACGGTCGAGCTCGGCTTGACGTAGATCTTGTCCGCAGGCGCGATCCCGTAGTATCCGCCCGATGCGGCCGTCCCCTCGACGTAGGCGACGACCGGCATCTGCCGTGCGGTCCGGTTGACCGCGAGATACAGCTCTTCGCTCGATGCCACAGCGCCACCGGGGCTGTCGATCCGGAACACGACCGCCTCGACGGAATCGTTGGTTCTCGCGTCGCGGAGGGATTCCTTGACGTCGTTGACCGGGCCGGCGTCAGTTCCGGCCCGCAGTGTGATCACGGACACCGTCGGGTCCCCCGAATCGCCCGAAGACTGTGCCGCGCTCCAGACGACTGGCGCGAGTACGGTTGCAATTAAAACGGCGACGACCACGACGATGACGTACAACACAGCGGTCGTCGAGGCCGAGTCGCTTCTGTCCACCATACACCCCGAGGGACGAACGACCCCCTCAAGAAGGTTGTTCAATCTAAAAATCTGTTTGACGTATTCGCCGCGCCGTCCCCGGGAACCTGCCGAGAGCGGTTGTATCGACGATCTCCCCGAAGTAGCCCTGTCTTACCCCCTTTGACCGCACCAGCACCGCTGGGCCGACCGAGCCAGTACGAGCGTTAACTCGTTTCTGACTCAGCAGGTATTTATTAGCTATCGACACGTGCATTCTGTCCATGCCCGAAATTCAGGTGTCCGACAGTCTGTACAGCCAGTTAGAGGAAGTCTCCGACGGGCGCGACCTCGACGCAGCGATGTGGGAGATGGTGTACCTCTTCCAGCGCGGAAACAACCCCTCCGAGTGAGTCCAAGCGCGATTCCGTCCGTTCAGTTCTTCGCCCGTGAGTCCCTCATTCGCTGTCCGCGCCGTCTCCGTGGCCGGACTCGCCGAGTAGTCGCTCCGCCCGGTCGCGGTCGTCGGGCGTGTTGACGTTGACGCGGCGCCCGTCGAAGGGGACCGTCTCGACGCGGCGGCCGGCTCGCAGGAAGAGGTCGATGGCGTCGGTGAGTTCGTACTGGCCGCGGGCCGAGGGCTGGACGAGATGGCAGGCGTGGAAGATGTCCGGGTCGAATCCAAACAGGCCCGTCAGCACTCTCGTCGACGGCGGATCGTCCGGCTTCTCGACGAGCGCGTCGAGTCGCCCGTCGTCGTCGGTGACGAACACGCCCGTCTCGGCCGCCTCGTCCCGGGACACCTCGTCGACCAGCAGCGTCGCGTCGACGCCGTCGGAGCGCTGGCGTTCGATCACGTCGCCGAGGTTCCCCGTGATCACGTTGTCGCCGTTGAACACGAGGAAGTCGTCGTCGACCTCGTTCTCGGCCCTGAGGACGGCGTCGGCCAGTCCTTTCGGTTCGCGCTGGTGGACGTAGGTGATAGGGACGCCTTCGAACTCGTCGCCGTAGTGGTCGATGATAGCCTCCTTCCGGTAGCCGACCACGAGCACGAACTCCGAGACGTCGAGATCCGCCAGCCGTGCGAGACCGTGCGAGAGCAGCGGCCGCCCGGCGACGTCGACGAGCGCTTTCGGCCGGTCGTCGGTGAGCGGCTGGAGCCGCGTCCCGCGCCCAGCCGCTGGGATGACTGCTTTCATCGAATTCGCGTAGACTCACGGCGGCGGCGTACAAAACGCTGGTGCGGTCCCGTCAGTCGCACCGGCCCCGGTCGATCACTCGGTTTTCGGCCGCTCAGAACGTGTCCTTGAGCCCTTCGAGCCGCGCGATCAGGTGGTCGATCTCCGCGTTCGTCTCCGCGATGCGCTCGGCGATCCCCTCCGCCGGCGTGGCGCCGTCGGGCGTCGGCTCCACCAGGTCGTCGTCCTCCAGCATCCGCAGCGAGTAGCGCACCTTGTGCTCGGGAACGCCCGTCACCTCGGCGAGTTTGACGATCCCGATCGGCCCGGACTCGACGACCGCCTCCAGAATGAGCAGGTCCCGTTCCTCCTTGCCGACCTGTTTGGCCAGTCTGTCCACCATACAGTTCACCGGTGTTTCCCACCCAGTCGTAATAAAGTCGCTGAAGCACCGATTCGTACCGTTCCCCGAGTGGTCCCAATAGCCGATCGGACGACCGCTCGCGCTTCTCTCAGCGGGTCGCGGTCACTCGTCGCCGACCGGTTTCCGCCGCAGTTCGTCCAGCTGGTCGCGGAGTCGGCCGAGTTCGCTCTCGAGGTCTTCCTGCCGGTCGATAAGCGCACTGAGCTCCTCGGTGTTGACCGAGTAGTCCCGATCCAGCGCGCTGTCGAGCGAGTCGGTCGTCGCCTGCACGAGGTACGACGCGAACTGCAGCACCTCCTCGGGCGAGCCCTGCCCGGCGAACAGTTCGACCGACCCCGACTTCGGCGCGTAGTTGACCACGGGCACCTCCGCATCGGAGTGGTAGGTCGTCGTCGCTTCCAGTTCCGTGACCGGATTGCGCCGCTCGCGGGTCTGTTCGGTGCGGACGACGCCGAACGGTTCGGCGAGCGCCGGGTAGGTCTCTCCTAGGTCCCGGAGGACGTCCGCGGCTTCGACGCCCAGCTGGGCTTCCACGTCGCCGTAGAACTGCTTGGACCCGGAGAGCGAGAGCGCGATGGCGTAGAAGACGTGCTGGTTGTTCTCGGCGAGGTCGCGGATGCGTTCGCGGACCGACTCGTGGTCGCCCTCCAGCGTCGCCCGCTCGAGGTCGTCCAGGAGCGCGCGCGTCCCCTCCTCGCGCTCGAGGAACTCCTCGACGAGGACGCGCGGCATCTCCTGGCTGTCGACTTCGTCCATACCGACCAATTCGGGCGCAGCCATTTACGCTTTTACCGGTCGGCTACCAGCCCTCGACGCTCCCGTGCGAGAGCACGTAGACGGCCGTGTACACCGCTACCGCGAGAAACACCCCGCTTGCTACCCCGGACAGGACCGATTGGGAGACTCCCCCCACCTCTCTGACGAGCCAGACGGATGCGATGACCGCCGCGATCAACACCACTCGGCCGAGCATCCCTGCGGTCCGCGACCACTTGCCGATACTGTCTCCGAGCGACGACTGCGCCAGCGGTCCGATAGCCAGGGCCGTCAGCAGAGCGCTCGCGGCTACAATGCCCCAGTTCAACTGCCCGGCCGTCGTCAGATTGCTCAGGAACAGCACCGCACAGACGGTGCCCGCGAGCACGTCGGTCCACGTCGGTGGCCGGTCGGACACCCACCGACCGGCTCGGCGCGCTGATTCCATACGTGGGTCGAGTCGCGCCCGATTGATAGTCCATTCGGCCGACACGACGGACTCTCTGAGAACGGCGACGGTTCCGGAATACAGCGCGAGGAGTACGGTGCGATGAAACGCGCCGCTTGTCGGTCGAGTTCGAGAGAAACGCTCGAGGCGGGATTTGAACCGGAATCAGACGTGCTCGCTTACTTCCCTCGCTGCGCGCGACTGGTAGGGTTCAAATCCGCTACTACCGCTCGCTGAATTCGGGAGTGGCGCGGAGATCGAACTCCGCGCCGTTGAAATCGAAGAAGCGCCCGAGGCGGGATTTGAACCACGCCCGAGAACCTGCGCCTGCGGCGCAGAACCTCGGTCTACCTCAAATCCCGGACGGCGTACACGAAATTCAGCGTTGCGCGGAGATGAAGCTCCGCGTAGATTGAATTTCGAGAAGCGCCCGAGGCGGGATTTGAACCCGCGTCACGACCGTGACAGGGTCGTATGATGGGCCACTACACCACCCGGGCTTACCAACATCTGGGGGGAACACACGGAAAAGGCTTTCCAGTTACGACGACGCCGTCCGCCGATCACGCCACACATGCCAATGAGTACCACACCCCAACACTAATCAAGGTCGTTTGCGTATCCTGCCCCACGAACGGGAATTGCCGCGGCCCACGGCGACTGTTCGCGGTCCGAGTAGCTATGCTCGACTGACTTGGTAAGCGTTTTATGGCTCGCGGTTATACGGCCCTGTAGTATCTCGTGACAGCAACTTCTCACTCCCAACAGGCCCACACATGGTAGACGTAAGCCAGCACGAACTCGTTCCCGACCACACGCTCCTCGACGGCGACGAAATCGAGGGCGTGCTCGAGGAGTACAACATCAAGAAAACAGACCTGCCGAAGATCAAGCGGTCCGACCCCGCGCTGCGCGATCTCGACGCCGACGTCGAGGCCGGCGACGTCGTCCGGGTGACGCGGGACTCGCGAACGACCGACCGGGCAGTCGTATACCGACTCGTGGTGGAATAATATGAACATTCAGGACAGACGCGAAATCTCACGGGAGTATTTCTCGAGGGAACGACTCGCAGAACACCACTTCCGCTCGTTCAACGCGTTCCTCGACCGGGGGATGCAGCGGGTGGTCGACGAGAAGGAGACGATCGAGACGGACATCGGCGACAAAGAGGGCGAAGAACCCGTCTACGTCGAACTCGGGGACGTGCGGGTGGTCACGCCGCGCGTCCGCGAAGCCGACGGTTCCGAGGAGCTGCTCTATCCCCAGGAAGCGCGCCTGCGGAACATCACCTACGCCGCCCCCGTGTTCATGGAGATGGCGATCATCAAGGGCGGCGAGGAAGAGGAAGAGCGGGTGGTCGACCAGACCGAGACCAAGATCGGCCGGATGCCGATCATGGTCGGCTCGAACAAGTGTAACATCGCCGGGTTCACGAAAGAGGAACTGATCGACATCGGCGAGGACCCCGCCGACCCCGGCGGGTACTTCATCGTCAACGGCTCCGAGCGCGTGCTGATGACGAGCGAGGACCTCGCGCCGAATAAGATCCTCGCCGAGACCGACACGAAGTACGGCGACACCATCGAGGTCGCCAAGACGTTCTCCCAGCGCCGCGGCTACCGCGCGCTCGTGCTCGTCGAGCGCACGCGGGACGGCCTGCTCGAAGTCTCGTTCCCCTCGGTGTCGGGGAGCATCAACTTCGTGACGCTCATCCGGGCGCTCGGGCTGGAATCCGACGAGGAGATCGTCCACCGCGTCTCCGAGGATCCGGAGATCGTGAAGTTCATGCTGGAGAACCTCGAGGCCGCCGAGGTCCAGACGACCGAGGAAGCCATCGAGGAGCTCGGCAAGCGCGTCGCCTCGGGCCAGGGCAAAAACTACCAGCTCAAGCGCGCCAACTACGTCATCGACCGCTACCTGCTCCCGCACCTCCACGAGGACGGGGTCGAGGAGGAGGACGTGCGCATCAACAAGGCCTACTACCTCTGTCGGATGGCAGAGGCGTGTTTCGAGCTCGCGCTCGAACGCCGCGACGCCGACGACAAGGACCACTACGCCAACAAGCGCCTCAAGGTCAGCGGCGACCTGATGAAGGACCTGTTCCGGACGGCGCTGAACAAGCTCGCGCGCGACGTGAAGTACCAGCTCGAACGCGCCAACATGCGCAACCGGCAGCTGTCGGTGTCGACGGTGGTCCGCTCGGACGTGCTGACCGAGCGGCTCGAACACCCCATCGCGACGGGCAACTGGGTCGGCGGCCGCTCCGGTGTGAGCCAGCTGGTCGACCGGACGGACTACATGGGCGTTCTCTCCCACCTGCGCCGACTGCGCTCGCCGCTTTCGCGCTCGCAGCCGCACTTCGAAGCGCGGGACCTGCACGCGACCCAGTGGGGTCGCATCTGTCCCTCGGAGACGCCCGAGGGGCCGAACTGCGGACTGGTGAAGAACTTCGCGCAGGCGATGGAGCTGTCACAGAACGTCGAGGACGAACAGGGACTCAAACAGGAACTGGCGGCGATGGGCGTCTCGGGCATCCCGGGCATCGAGTCCATCGACCAGCAGCAGCCGGCGGACGACTAACATGAGCCAGCAAACACGAGAAGCGAAAGTATACGTCAACGGGAGCCTGGTCGGGACCCACCCCGACCCGCATCAGCTTGCAGACCAGATCCGGCAGGCGCGACGGCGCGGCGACGTCAGCGAGATGGTCAACGTCTCGGTCAAGGACCGCACGCGCGAAGTCATCGTCAACGCCGACGCCGGCCGGGCGCGCCGCCCGCTGCTCGTCATCGAGAACGGCGAACCGCTCGTCTCCGACGAGGAGGTCCAGGCGGTCAAGGACGGCGACATGGAGTTCGACGAACTCGTCGAGCGCGGCTACATCGAGTTCATCGACGCCGAGGAGGAAGAGGACATCTACGTCGCGGTCGACGAGGAGGACCTGAACGAGGACCACACCCACCTCGAAGTCGACCCGTCGCTGATGTTCGGGATCGGTGCGGGCATGATCCCCTACCCCGAGCACAACGCCTCGCCCCGGATTACGATGGGGTCGGGGATGATCAAGCAGTCGCTCGGCCTGCCGAGCGCGAACTACCGGATCCGACCGGACACGCGCCAGCACCTCCTGCACTACCCGCAGCTGTCGCTGGTCAAGACGCAGACGACCGAGCAGATCGGCTACGACGACCGGCCGGCCGCGCAGAACTTCGTCGTCGCCGTGATGAGCTACGAGGGGTTCAACATCGAGGACGCGCTGGTCATGAACCAGGGCTCCGTGGACCGGGCGCTCGCCCGCTCGCACTTCTTCCGTACCTACGAGGGCGAGGAACGCCGGTACCCCGGCGGTCAGGAAGACCACTTCGAGATCCCCGACGACGAAGTCCGCGGCGCTCGCGGCGAGGAAGCGTACACCCACCTCGACGAGGACGGCCTCGTCAACCCCGAGACGCCCGTCGGCGAGAATGACGTGCTCCTCGGGAAGACCAGCCCGCCCCGGTTCCTCGAGGAGCCGGACGACATGGGCGGCCTCTCCCCGCAGAAGCGCCGAGAGACGTCCGTGACGATGCGCTCCGGTGAGTCCGGGGTCGTCGACACGGTCACGCTGATGGAGGGCGAGGACGGTTCCAAGCTCTCGAAGGTCTCCGTGCGCGACGAGCGGATCCCCGAACTCGGGGACAAGTTCGCATCGCGCCACGGTCAGAAGGGTGTCGTGGGCCACATCGCACCCCAGGAAGACATGCCCTTCACCGAGCAGGGCGTCGTGCCGGACCTCATCATCAACCCGCACGCGCTGCCCTCGCGGATGACCGTCGGGCACATCCTCGAGATGATCGGCGGGAAGGTCGGCTCGCTGGAAGGCCGCCGCGTCGACGGCACGGCCTTCACCGGCGAGGACGAGGACGAACTCCGCGGGTCGCTGGAGGAGCGCGGGTTCAAGTCCAGCGGCAAGGAGATCATGTACTCCGGCATCACGGGCGAGAAGATCGAGGCGGAGATCTTCGTCGGGACCATCTTCTACCAGAAGCTCTACCACATGGTCTCGAACAAGATCCACGCCCGCTCGCGCGGGCCGGTGCAGGTGCTGACCCGCCAGCCGACCGAGGGGCGCGCCCGCGAGGGTGGCCTGCGCGTCGGCGAGATGGAACGCGACGTGCTCATCGGGCACGGCGCCGCGATGGCGCTGAAGGAGCGACTGCTCGACGAGTCCGACCGCGAGTTCATCAACGTCTGTGCTAACTGTGGGATGGCCGCCGTCGAGAACGTCGAGCAACGGCGCGTCTACTGCCCGAACTGCGACGAGGAAACGGACATCCACGAGATCGAGATGAGCTACGCCTTCAAGCTCCTGCTCGACGAGATGAAGGCGCTCGGCATCGCGCCGCGCATCGAACTGGAGGACGCCGTATAAATGAGCGCACAAGGAACACCCCAGGAGATCGGTCAGATCAGCTTCGGGCTGATGGACCCCGAGGAGTACCGCGAGATGTCGGCCACGAAGGTCATCACGGCCGACACGTACGACGACGACGGCTTCCCCATCGACATGGGGCTGATGGACCCCCGGCTGGGCGTCATCGACCCCGGGCTGGAGTGCAAGACCTGCGGCAAGCACTCCGGGTCCTGTAACGGCCACTTCGGCCACATCGAGCTCGCCGCGCCCGTCATCCACGTCGGGTTCGCGAAGCTCATCCGGCGCCTGCTGCGCGGGACCTGCCGCGAGTGCTCGCGGCTGACCCCCGTCGACGGCCGCCGCGTCGCCGACGCCGAGGAGAAGGCCGAGCAGCGCAAGGAGACCTACCGCGAGAAGCTCCGCCGCGCCAAGGAACTCAACAAGGACCCCAGCGACGTGCTCAAGTCGGCCATCCGCGAGTGCCGGAAGGTCGACTACTGCCCGTACTGCGGCGCCAAGCAGTTCGACATCAAACACGAGAAGCCGACCACCTACTACGAGATCATCGAGGTTCCCCACGGCGAACTGTCCAAGCGCCTCGAGCGCGCGATGGACCCGCCCGAGGGCGACGCAGTTCGGCCGAGCGACGTCGCCGAGGAACTCGACGAGGGCGATTTCAACGCCGAGCGCATCCGCGAGCTGCTGTCGGGCACCTACCGCCCCGACCGCAACGACATCGACCGCCTGAAGAACCTCGGGCGGGCGCTCGGTCGACTCAACGACCTGGACGAGCTCGACGTGGACGTCAGCTCCTCGGCGGAGTACCTCGTCGAGGAGGACATGGACAAGCTGATGCCCTCGGACATCCGCGACTGGTTCGAGGAGATCCCCGACCAGGACATCGAGGCGCTGGGGATCAACCCCGACCGCTCGCGGCCCGAGTGGATGATCCTCACCGTCCTGCCCGTGCCGCCGGTGACGGCGCGGCCCTCGATCACGCTGGACAACGGTCAGCGCTCCGAGGACGACCTCACACACAAGCTGGTCGACATCATCCGCATCAACCAGCGGTTCATGGAGAACCGCGAGGCCGGTGCGCCCCAGCTGATCATCGAGGACCTCTGGGAACTGCTGCAGTACCACGTCACCACCTTCATGGACAACGAGATCTCGGGCACGCCGCCGGCGCGTCACCGCTCCGGCCGGCCGCTGAAGACCCTCTCCCAGCGCCTGAAGGGCAAGGAAGGCCGCTTCCGCGGTTCCCTGTCCGGGAAGCGCGTCAACTTCTCCGCGCGTACCGTCATCTCCCCCGACCCGACGCTCAGCCTGAACGAGGTCGGCGTCCCCGACCGGGTCGCCAAGGAGATGACCCAGACGATGAACGTCAACGAGCGGAACTTAGAGGAGGCCAAGCGCTACGTCGCGAACGGGCCGGAGGCGCACCCGGGCGCCAACTACGTCCGCCGCCACGACGGCCGACGGCTCAAGGTCACCGAGAAGAACTGCGAGGAGCTCGCCGAGAAGGTCGAGCCGGGCTGGGAAGTCAGTCGGCACCTCATCGACGGCGACATCGTGATCTTCAACCGGCAGCCGTCGCTGCACCGGATGTCCATCATGGCCCACGAAGTGGTCGTGATGCCGTACAAGACGTTCCGCCTGAACACGACGGTCTGTCCGCCGTACAACGCGGACTTCGACGGCGACGAGATGAACATGCACGCCCTCCAGAACGAGGAGGCCCGTGCGGAGGCCCGCGTCCTGATGCGCGTCCAGGAGCAGATGCTCAGCCCGAAGATGGGCGAGAACATCATCGGCGCCATCCAGGACCACATCACCGGAACATATCTGCTGACGCACACGAACCCGAACTTCAACGAGACGCAGGCGCTCGACCTGCTGCGTGCGACTCGGATCGACGAGCTGCCCGAGCCCGACGGGCAGGAAGACGGAGAAGCGTACTGGACCGGCCGGACGCTGTTCTCCGAGCTGCTGCCGGACGACCTGAACCTCGAGTTCACGTCCTCGGCGGGCGACACGGTCGTCATCGAGAACGGGCAGATGACCGACGGCACCATCGACGAGGACGCGGTCGGCGCGTTCGGCGGCGAGGTCGTCGACACCATCGCGAAGAAGTACTCGAAGACTCGCGCGCGCATCTTCATCAACGAGGTGTCGGCGCTCGCGATGCGCTCGATCATGCACTTCGGGTTCTCGATCAGTATCGACGACGAGTCCATCCCGCCGGCTGCCGAGGAGCAGATCGACGAGGCCATCGGCGACGCGTACGACCGCGTCGAGAAGCTCATCGAGACCTACGACGCGGGCGAACTGGAGTCGCTTCCGGGTCGGTCGGTCGACGAGACGCTGGAGATGAAGATCATGTCCACGCTCTCGAAGGCCCGTGACACGGCCGGTGACATCGCCGAGGACCACTTCGGCGACACCAATCCGGCGGTCATCATGGCCGACTCCGGGGCGCGTGGGTCGATGCTGAACCTCACGCAGATGGCCGGCTGTGTCGGCCAGCAGGCAGTCCGCGGCGAGCGGATCAACCGCGGCTACGAGGACCGCACCCTCAGCCACTACAAGCCCGACGACCTCTCCGCGGAGGCCCACGGCTTCGTGGAGCACTCGTATCGGAGCGGGCTCGAACCCCGGGAGTTCTTCTTCCACGCGATGGGCGGCCGCGAGGGGCTAGTCGACACGGCAGTCCGTACCTCGAAGTCCGGGTATCTCCAGCGCCGGCTCATCAACGCGCTGTCGGAGCTGGAGACCCAGTACGACGGTACCGTCCGGGACACCTCGGACAACATCGTCCAGTTCGAGTTCGGCGAGGACGGCACCTCGCCGGTCGAGGTCTCTTCGAGCCAGGACGAGGCCGCCGTCGACGTCGAGGCCATCGCGGACCAGGTCATCGACGCCGAGTTCGACGACGATGTCGCCAAAGAGCAGTTCCTCGGGCGCGAGCCCGAGCCGACGAACCTCTCCGAGCACGCCGACGACTGGTGGATGGAAGCGGCCGGAGGTGACTGACGATGGTCCAGGTAACCGAAGACATGCGGGCGCTCGTCGAGGACACCGAGCTCCCGCGCCGACTGAAGGAGGAAGTGTACAGCACGCTCGAAGAGCGCGACTCGGTCACGCTCGAACAGGTCGACGAGATCGCTCGCGCGGTCGAGAGCAAGTACGTCGACACGCGGGTCGACCCGCTCGACCCCGTCGGCACCGTCAGCGCCCAGTCCATCGGGGAGCCGGGGACGCAGATGACGATGAACACCTTCCACTACGCGGGGGTCGCGGAGATCGACGTGACCCAGGGGCTGCCCCGGCTCATCGAGCTGGTGGACGCCCGGAAGGAGCCGGACACCCCGATGATGACCATCCACCTCGAGGACGAGTACGCCGCCGAGCGCGAGCGCGCCCACGAGGTCGTCTGGCAGATCGAGTCGACGAAGATCCTCCAGCTCGGGGACGTCTCGACCAACGTCGCCGACATGCTCGTGCAGGTCGACCTCAACGAGGACACGCTCGAGGAGCGGTGGCCGACCGCCGACAGCCTCGAATCGGTCGTCCAGGACATCGCGGGAACGATCCAGGACAAACTCGGCGTCGAGGTCCAGACGCCCGCGCCGACGGTCGTCCAGTTCGGCCCCGAGGAGCCCAGTTATCGCGACCTGCTCCAGCTCGTCGAGGAGCTGCGCGACATCGTCTTCAAGGGCATCGAGGAGATCAGCCGCGTCGTCATCCGCAAGGAGGAGACCGAACACGGCGAGGAGTTCGTCCTCTACACCGAGGGGTCGGAACTCGGCGACGTGCTCGGCCTGGAAGGCGTAGACGCCTCGCGGACGACGTGTAACAACATCCACGAGATCCACCGCCAGCTGGGCATCGAGGCGGCCCGCGAGGCCATCATCAACGAGACGATGGACACGCTCGCCGAGCAGGGGCTCGACGAGGTGAACATCCGTCACCTGATGCTCGTCGCGGACATCATGACCAACCGCGGCACCATCGAGTCCATCGGCCGCCACGGCATCTCCGGCAACAAGGACTCCGTGCTCGCGCGCGCCGCGTTCGAGGTGACGGTCAACCACCTGCTCGACGCCGCGATCCACGGTGAGGTCGACGACCTCAACGGCGTGACCGAGAACGTCATCGTCGGCAAGCCGATCAAGCTCGGCACCGGCGACGTGGACCTGCGGATGACCGCCCGCGGCGAGGGCGGTGCCGAAGAGGCCGACTAGATGACGATCACGCTCTCGGACGAGGCGCGTCAGTACATCGCGCTGTTCGAGGACGAGACCGGCGCGACGGCCCGCGACTGCGTCGTCGACGACGAGTACGACCGCCTGATCTTCCTCGTCACCGCGGGGGAGATGGGCGAGGCGATCGGCCCGGGCGGCCAGCACGTCCAGCGCGTCGAGGAGCAACTCGACCGGGAGATCAAGCTCGTCGAGGACGCGCCGACCGCCGAGGACTTCGTCGCCAGCGCGCTCGCGCCCGCCGCCGTCTACAACGTGACGATCAGCGAAAACGACGACCGCGTCGCCTACGCCGAGGTGGCCGAGGAGGACCGCGGCGCCGCCATCGGCACCGGCGGCCGCAACATCGACGCCGCCCGCGAACTCGCCGCGCGTCACTTCGACGTCGACGAGATTGAACTGACCTGAGCGGGCGAGCGGTCGTCGCGATTCCGTTTTCCCCCAGCGCGCCCAACAGCCCGGGTAGTCCGCGCTCCGCGGCTGTGGTGTGCGAACCCGTCACAGGCCGTTTGCGTCGGGATTTCGGCGGGTGCGGCGGTCGCGTCGGCGGGTGAAAAGGGTGGGCTTAAGTGACTCCGTCGGGTACGCACGGCTACTATGGCGAACGGCAAATACGCCGCACGCAAACTGAAGAAGGACCGTCAGCAGCACCGATGGTCCGACTCCGACTACGCGCGCCGCGAGCGGGGACTCGGCCAGAAGTCCGACCCGCTGGAGGGTGCGCCCCAGGGACGAGGCATCGTCCTGGAAAAGGTCGGTATCGAAGCGAAACAGCCCAACTCCGCGATCCGGAAGTGCGTCCGGGTCCAGCTCATCAAGAACGGGAAGCAGGTCACCGCGTTCTGTCCCGGTGACGGCGCCATCTCGTTCATCGACGAGCACGACGAGGTCACCATCGCCGGCATCGGCGGCGCAAAGGGTCGCGCGATGGGCGACCTCTCGGGTGTCAACTACAAGGTCGAGAAGGTCAACGGCGTCTCCATGATCGAGCTCGTCCGCGGTAACGCGGAGAAACCGGTCCGATAACCATGAGTGCAGACGACGAATCCACCGAGACAGAGGAGCCGGCCCCGTCCGAGGAAGAGAGCGCGCCCGCGAAGCTCTTCGGCGAGTGGGAAGTCACCAACATCGACTACGCCGACCCCTCGACGGAACGGTACATCACGGTCACGCCCATCGCCCACACGATGGGTCGCCACGCCGGCAAGCAGTTCCAGAAGTCGGAGATCAGCATCGTCGAGCGGCTGATCAACCGCCTCATGCAGACCGAGGAGAATACCGGCGACAAGCAGAAGGTCATGCGCATCACCCGCGACGCCTTCGACATCGTCCACGAGCGCACGGACGAGAACCCGGTGCAGGTGCTCGTCACCGCCGTCGAGAACTCCGCGCCGCGCGAGGAGACCGTTCGCCTGAAGTACGGTGGTATCTCCGTCCCGAAGGCCGTCGACGTCGCGCCCCAGCGCCGCGTCGACCAGGCCCTGAAGTTCATCGCCGAGGGCGTCTACAGCGACTCGTTCAAGACGCCGACCGACGCCGAGGACGCGCTGGCCAACCAGCTCGTCTCGGCCGCCAACGACGACGTCTCCGCCTACGCCGTCAACCAGAAAGAAGAGAAAGAGCGCGTCGCCGCCGCCGCTCGCTAAGCGGTTTCTTCTCCCCTTCTCTTCACTTTCGTTCTCGCAGTCGACCCGGGAGCCGTGCGTTTCGGGCGTCGTCGCTCGTGGAAACGGATAATTGACTGGCTCGTGAAAGAGCGAGCATGGTCCCCCTCCAGTCCGGCGGTACTTCGGAACTGCTTGTCATCCTGTTGTTCTGGACAGTCCTGACAGTCCCCGTCGTCGTCGGTGCGATCGCGTTCGTGAACCGCGCCCGGGGCCGCGACCAGACGGACGAACTGGAAGAGTTGCGCGAACGCGTCGACGAACTGGAGTCCGAGCGTGAGTGAGTTGTAGATTGTTCCACGATGTGGGGATCCTTCACTCCGCTCGCTAGCTGGAGAGACTGCCACAGAATACACTGTGAGTTGAAAGCCCTCGACGCGCTCGCGGTCGCTGAGGCGGGATATCCGCGCTCTCCGCACCGCCCGCGCGGATAGTGCCCGCTCAGGCGACTAAACTGGACGCGAGCCCGCCTCGCCCTTTCAGTCCGCCAAGGAACCGCACCGCAACAGCAACAGCATCCGCACAGCACCACAACGGACCACACGCCTCCCCAGCCGATTCCTTCGCTCCCTGCGGTCGCTCACTCATCCCTCGCACGACTGTTTCGAGCGGCCCCGCCACGAGGCGGGCACGCTCACGGCAGAGCCGTTCGCATCGAGGCGCTCCCAAGTCGCGCCTCGCACCGCTCGACAGCGCGCGCCACGTTCGTCGACCAAAAGGCAGGCTGGCCTCTCAGATCCCCATCTCGTTGCGGAGGAACAGCTTCGCGGACTTGGCGTAGGAGGGACGGGCGATAGCTTCGCGTTCGGCCTCGGTGAGTTCGAAGTCGAGAGCTTCGAGGTTCTGCCGGAGGTGATCGCGGCTCGTGGACTTGGGCACCGTCGAGACGTTTTCGAGGCCGGTCACCCACCGGAGCGCGACCTGCGCGGGCGTCTTGTCGTAGCGGCGGCCGATCTCGGTGAGTACCCTGTCGTCCATGATGCCGCCGTGGGCCAGCGGGCTGTAGGCGGTCACCATGCTGTCCGACTTGACGGCGTCCTCGCGGAGCGCCTGCTGGGTGTAGAAGGGATGGAGGCGGACCTGGTCGGCGAGCAGCGGGATGGGCGACTTCTCGCGGGCGCGCCGGAGGCGCCAGCGGCGGAAGTTGCTGACGCCGGCGTGGGCGATTAAGCCGTCGTCGCGCAGTTCGGCCATCCCGCGGGCGGTGTCGCGGAAGGAGACGAGCGGGTTCGGCCAGTGGAGCAAGAGGAGGTCGACGTATCCCGTGTCGAGGCGGTCGAGGCTCTCCTTCGTGCTCTCGATGACGTCCTCGGTGCGGGCGTTGCCCGGCGTGACCTTCGTGGTGATCCAGACGTCGTCGCGGTCCACGTCGGAATCGGCGATGGCGCGGCCCACCTCGCGCTCGTTCTCGTACAGCTGCGCGGTGTCGATGTGCCGGTAGCCGAGTTCGAGGGCGGTCGAGACGGCGTCGTAACACTCCTCACCCGTGATCTGCCACGTACCCAGTCCGATGGCGGGAACCTCGGCGTCTTGGACGGAGACGTACTCCATGGCGCCGACTGTGGCTGCGATCGTGGTAAATCCCCGCGTCTGCGGGCGGAGGCGTCCGTCTCGCCCATCGGTATTCCGTAAACCAGTGTCTATATACTGGTTGACGGTGGACGGGTGGATATGTCACAGGAGTACGAATCGGTGGATCTGGTTGCGGACGACACCGTCCGGAATCTCGCGGGCGCGGCGGTGCTAGCGGCGCTGACGGCGGCGCTCGCGCAACTGTCGATCCCGCTTCCCAGCGTGGGCGTTCCGTTCTCCCTGCAGCCGTTCGGTCCGTTCTTCGCGGGGCTGTTGCTCGGACCGCTGTGGGGCGGGTTCGCGATGGCGCTGTACTTGGTCGCCGGTGCCGCGGGCGCGCCGGTGTTCTCCAACGGCGCCGCGGGCATCGGCTACTTCGGAGGACGGACCGGCGGGTTCCTCGTCGGCTTCGCGCTCTCGGCGGTCATCGTCGGAGCGGTCGCACACCGGGGAGTTCGGCCACGTCCGCTCTCGGAACTGTCCACGCCCGTCGAATTCGCTGCCGTGTTCGCGGGGCTGGTCGTCGTCTACGCAGTCGGACTGCCGTGGATGGCCGAGGTGCTGGGCGTCTCGATCGCCCGCGCCGGCGGACTGATGGCTCCGTACTTTCTCCCGGACGTGCTGAAGGTGCTGATCACCGTCGTCGTCGTCGAGGGCGGCCACCTAGCACTCCGGGAATGATCGAGACCGAGTCCCTGGTCCACCGCTACGGCGAGGCCGTCGCCGTCGACGGCGTGTCGCTCACCATCGACGACGGCGAGGCGGTCGCGGTCGTCGGCGCCAACGGGAGCGGGAAGACGACGCTCGTCCGCCACTTCAACGCGCTGCTCGAACCCGACGAGGGAACGGTGACCGTCGATGGGCGGGACGTGATCGAAGACCCCGTCTACGCCCGGACGCGCGTCGGGATGGTCTTCCAACACGCCCGCGACCAGTTCGTCGCCGGGACCGTCGGCGCCGACGTGGCCTTTGGCCCGGAGAACCTCGGGCTGGATCGCGCTGAGATAGACCGCCGGGTCGCCGACGCGCTGGCTGCCGTCGACATGGCCGGTCGGGGCGACGAGCGGATCGACCGCCTCTCCGGCGGCGAGCAGGCTCGCGTCGCCATCGCCGGCGTCCTCGCGATGGAGCCGGACCATCTGGTGCTCGACGAACCGCTGGTCGGTCTCGACGCGGGCGCCCGCGAGGCCGTGCTGGCTCACCTCGATTCGTTGGCCGCCGACGGGACCGGCCTCGTCGTCGTCACCCACGACCTCCGGGATCTGGTCGACCTCGTGGACCGCGTCGTCGGCCTCGCGGACGGCCGGATCGCGCTCGACGCCCCGACGGAGATGGCACTCGACCGACTCGACGGCTTGGGCGTCCGCGACCCGCGATGCTGACCTACGAGCCGGGCGACAGCCTCGCCCACGGGCTGGACCCCCGAGCGAAACTTGCGGTCCAGTTCGGACTCGCCATCGCGGTGTTCGCCTATCCGACCGTCCGTGGGTTCGCCGTCGGCGGCGCCGTCGCGCTCGCCGCGCTGGCGGCCGGGCGGCTCTCACCGCTGCGAGTGGTCCGAGTCTACTGGGTCGTGTTCCTCTTTCTCGCCGTCGGCCCGGTCGTCGGCGGGCTGGCGCTCGGCGAGCCGTGGTTCCGCCTCGAGTCGGCGCTGGAGTCGCTGCGGTCGGTCGCGCGAGTCGTCCCCGTGGTGTTCGTCAGCGCCGTCTACGTGCGGACGACGCCGGTTCGCGAGACGCGAGCCGCGATACAGCGTGTAGTCCCGGGCAAGGTCGGCCGGTTGTTCGGCGTCGGCGTCGGACTGGTCTTCCGTTTCTTCCCGGTGGTGCTGCGCGACCTGCGGGCGACCCGAACGGCGGTCCGCGCCCGGGCGGGCGGGCGACGGGCGCTCCGGGACCGCGTCGAACGGATCCTGGCCCGGGGGCTCCAGCGGTCGCTACTGCGGACCGACCGGCTGACGCTGGCGCTCCGTGCTCGCTGTTTCGCGTGGAACCCGACGCTGCCGGCGCTCCAGTTTCGCCGGCGAGACTACCTCGTGGCGGCGCTCGCCGCCGCGCTCGCCGCTTCGCCGCTACTTACGCTCGTTCCCGGAAGATTCATTCCGGTCGGGTGATAGGAGTCGGACATGCAACACGATTCGGCGGACGGCGACGCGTCCCGGGGACTCCGGTCGCGCCGCCGGTTCCTCGCAGCGACCGCCGCCGGCGTCGCTGGACTCGCCGGCTGTTCGACCGAGACCGCGACGCCTAGCGACGGCGGCGGCGGTGACGGCGACGGCGACGGATCGACCGGTAGCAACGGATCGACCGGCAGCGAGGGGACAAACGGGGACGGCACCACGGCCGAGGAGACGCCGACCGCGTCGGTCGTCGGTCGATCCATCGAAGAGTGGGACGGCTACGACCCCGAGTGGGAAGCACCGACGACGTCACCGCTGGACGCCTCGCTCGGGACGGAAGTCCTCGTCGAGAACCTGGAAGTCCCGTGGGACATCGCGTTCACGCCCGACGGAGACATGTTCGTCACCGAGCGGGTCGGGCGCGTCCTCCGCTTCGACGGCGACGAGGTGCAGACCGTCGCTGAACCGGCCGACGCCATCGACGCCGGATCGATCGAACCCGGGTCGGACAAACGGCCCTGGTGGGTCGACGGTGGCGAAGGCGGAACGCTCGGGATCGCGGTCCATCCGACCTATCCGGACCCCTCGCGGATCTACGTCTACTACACCTACAACGACGGCGAGAAGTACAACAAAGTCAGCGCTTTCGACGTCGATTCCGAGGAGCCCGGCACCCCTGTGGACACGGTCGTCAACGAGATCCCCGCCGACAGCTACCACAACGGCGGCCGGATCACCTTCGGCCCGCAGAACTACCTCTGGGTAACCTGCGGCGACGGCGGCCAGCCCGAAATCGTTCAGGATACCGGCACGCTCGCCGGGAAGATCCTCCGCGTGACGCCCGAGGGAGAGCCGGCACCGGACAACCCCGACCTCGGCGACGGCGCCGACCCGCGAGTGTTCACCTACGGCCATCGCAACCCGCAGGGGGTCGTCTGGCTGCCCGACGGGACGCCCGTCGCCTCGGAACACGGCCCCACGGGTCGCGACGAGATAAACCGGCTGGAAGCGGGCGCAAATTACGGCTGGGCCGAGAAGGGCGCACGGGTCCGCGAGCGCGAGCAGTACCTCGACAGCGACGTCCACTCGCCGCTTTTCAACACCGGCGGACAGAGCTTCGCGCCGACTGGGTCGCTGTTCTACACCGGCGACGAAGTACCGGCGCTGCAAAACCGGATGATCACGGGCGGGCTCATCAGCCAGCAACTCGTCATCACGACCCTGACGCCCCAGGACGGGGAGCTTCCGCCCGCCGAAGACGCCCACGCGCAGGTGACGGCCGACTGGTCAGACGACGCCTACGTCGCGACGGTCCACCGGGCCATGCAGGACGAACTCGGCCGCATCCGCCACGTCGAACAGTCGCCGGATGGCGACATCTACGTCATCACGTCGAACCGCGACGGCCGAGCGAAAGGCGAGTTCCCGACCGAGCGCGACGACGTCCTCGTGCGACTGATGCAGGAATAGCCGCTCCATCCGTCTCCGTTCTCAGTCCGCGGCCTGCTCGCCGCCCGTCGCGTACGCGCGAGTCATGTCGACCAGCGTCTTGCGGTATTCGCTGTCGTCGGGGTTGTGCGCCAGCGTCCGGAACCGCCGCTTGAACGCTTCGAGATCGATACCCGGAGCGTCCTCGGCGGCCGCGTGAGCGAGCGCGTACAGCCGGTGGTCCTCGTCGACCAGGTCGTGGCGCTCCACGAGGCCGAGCGCGAACGCGGCGTTGACGGCCGTGATATCGGGGTCGGCCGCCGGTGTGTGCCGTGCGGCGGGGTCTTTCGGCCCGCCGTAGCGCGGGGAAGGCGCCGCCGTGGTGCCCCACACCGGGGGCGCACGCGGGCGGTCGGCGACCGCGCCCGCCAGGCTGGATTCGAGGAAGGCGACCAGCTTGTCCGCCGGGGCGACCTCCAGCCAGAGGTCGTCGGCGTAGATGTCCTTCATGTGGTTGGCGATCTGGTAGCAGTGGGTGAGCTTGCGCTGCTCGACCGAACGCCCGGCCAGCGCGAGGAAGATGACTTCCTCCATCGACTGGGTGTGGGAGGGATGGTCTCGCTCGTAGTGGTGCATGTGCGCGAACTCGTGGAGCGCCAGTTCGCGGGCCATCGCGCTGGTGGCCGCCTGCCGCGAGATGATGAACAGATGGCTCTCGTCGTCGTGGCTCACACGCGTCCGCTCGTCGGGGTCCTCGCGTATCTCGACCGTGACCGGCCGCTCTAGCGTCCGTTCGGTCTCGAAGAGGTCGCGCGCCCCCAGAAACGGTTCTTCCGGGCCGGGGCCGCGCACTCGCACGTCCATACGCTCTGTGACAGGGGACACGAGAGTATTACTCTTGTGGGGGTGACTACCACGAACGGAGTGAGCCGCGGTCGGCGTCGGTCGTCTCGGCGCGGCGCTGTCGGGGTGGCCCACGCCGGCGCAACCGGCTGAAAACAGCGTCATTTCGTTCGCTTGCGACGAACTTCGGATTGCATGCTCCACCCTGTCGTACCCGGCTGGAAACAGCACCCTTTTGACGCCCCCATTGATAGAAAGCCGTATAATGGGCCGACGCAAAAAGATCGTACAGGAATGTGAGACACTGATGGACGAGCCGGAGAACATCCGGAACATCGCCATCGCCGCTCACGTCGACCACGGCAAGACGACGCTTACTGACAACCTGCTCGCCGGTGCGGGCATGATCTCCGACGACACCGCGGGCGAGCAGCTCGCGATGGACACCGAGGAGGACGAGCAGGAACGCGGTATCACCATCGACGCCGCGAACGTCTCGATGACCCACGAGTACGAGGACACCAACCACCTCATCAACCTCATCGACACGCCGGGCCACGTCGACTTCGGTGGCGACGTGACCCGCGCGATGCGCGCCGTCGACGGCGCGCTCGTGGTCGTCGACGCCGTCGAGGGCGCGATGCCCCAGACCGAGACCGTCCTGCGACAGGCGCTCCGCGAGGGCGTCAAGCCGACCCTGTTCATCAACAAGGTCGACCGCCTCATCTCCGAGCTCCAGGAGGGGCCCGAGGAGATGCAGGAGCGTCTGCTCGCGGTCATCCGCGACGTCAACGAGCTCATCCGCGGGATGACCGAGGAGATGGACGACATCGACGAGGACTGGACCGTCGGCGTCGAGGAAGGCACCGTCGGCTTCGGGTCCGCCCTCTACAAGTGGGGCGTCTCGATGCCCTCGATGCAGCGCACGGGCATGGACTTCGGCGAGATCATCGACCTCGAACGGGCCGACAAGCGACAGGAGCTCCACGAGCGGACGCCCCTGTCGGACGTCGTCCTCGACATGGTCTGTGAGCACTTCCCGAACCCCATCGACGCCCAGCCCCGTCGTATCCCGCGCATCTGGCGCGGCGACGCCGACTCCGACGTCGCCGAGACGATGCAGCTGGTCGACGAGGAGGGCGAAGTCGTCCTGATGGTCACCGACATCGGTATCGACCCCCACGCCGGAGAGATCGCCGCCGGCCGCGTCTTCTCGGGTACCCTCGAGAAGGGCCAGGAGCTGTACGTCTCCGGCACCGCCGGGAAGAACCGGGTCCAGTCCGTCGGCATCTACATGGGCGGCGAGCGCGAGGAGGTCGACCGCGTCCCCGCCGGGAACATCGCCGCCGTCACCGGCCTCAAGGACGCCATCGCCGGTTCCACGGTCTCCAGCGTCGAGATGACGCCCTTCGAGTCCATCGAGCACATCTCCGAGCCGGTCATCACGAAGTCCGTCGAGGCCCAGAACATGGACGACCTGCCGAAGCTCATCGAGACGCTCCAGCAGGTCGCCAAGGAAGACCCGACCATCCAGATCGAGATCAACGAGGACACCGGCGAGCACCTCATCTCCGGTCAGGGTGAGCTCCACCTGGAGGTCATCGGCCAGCGCATCGAGCGCAACCAGGGCATCCCGATCAACACCGGCGAACCGATCGTCGTCTTCCGCGAGGCCCCCCAGGGCGACTCCCGCGAGGTCGAGGGCATCTCGCCGAACCGTCACAACCGCTTCTACATCACCGTGACGCCGCTCGACGAGGACATCGTCGAGGCCATCCAGCTCGGCGAGGCGTCCATGGACATGCCGGAACTGGAACGCCGCGAGGCGCTCCAGGAAGCCGGCATGGACAAGGACACCTCCCAGAACGTAGAGCACATCCACAACACGAACGTCATCATCGACGACACGAAGGGTATCCAGCACCTCAACGAGACGATGGAACTCGTCCTCGAAGGGATGGAGGAAGCCCTCAACGACGGCCCGCTCGCCGCGGAGCCCGTCCAGGGTTCGCTCATCCGTCTCCACGACGCGCGACTCCACGAGGACGCCATCCACCGCGGTCCCGCGCAGGTCATCCCGGCGACGCGACAGGCGATCCACAACGCCCTCATCGACGCCGAGGTCCGCCTGCTCGAGCCGATCCAGGAAGTCCGCATCGACGTCCCGAACGACCACATGGGCGCCGCGTCCGGCGAGATCCAGGGTCGTCGTGGCCGCGTCGACGACATGTACCAGGAAGGCGACCTCATGGTCGTCGAGGGCGTCGCGCCCGTCGACGAGATGATCGGCTTCTCCTCGGACATCCGCTCGGCCACCGAGGGCCGCGCCTCCTGGAACACCGAGAACGCCGGCTTCCAGGTCATGGCCGACAACCTCCAGCGCGAGACCATCATGGAGATCCGCGAGCGCAAGGGCATGAAGCAGGAACTCCACGAAGCGATCGACTACTTCTAAACCACCTGGTTTCCATGTTTTTGCCGGCCGGGTTTCCTCGGTCGCTGCGCTCCCTGCGGAGAACCCGACCGGCAAAAACATGGGTGAAAAAGGCCGGCCGCTTCGCGGCCGGTGAATCGCGCTCGCTTCGCTCGCACGAATGCTTTCTCTCTGCGCGGTACTGCCCTTTTCAATCAGTTGAGCCGCTACGACACCAGTTCCCGATACAGCTCGCGGTGGTCGTCGCGGCCGCCGACGCGGTCGTCGAAGGCGATTTTGCCGTCAGCGAGGACGGTGAGGCGGTCCAGCGACGGGCCGAACGCGTCGAGGTGGTGGGTCGAGACGACGACCGTGCGCTCGCCTTCACAGTAGTCGGTGACGAACTCGACCACCCGTTCGCGGGCCGCGTCGTCGAGTTCGTCGAGCGGTTCGTCGAGGAACGCGAACGCGGGCTGGCGGACGAACGCGAGCGCAACGTCGAGCAACCGCTGGTAGCCGCCAGAGAGCTCGCTCACGATCCGCGATCCGACGGCGTCGAGGCCGAGGTCCTCACGGAGTCGTTCGACCCAGTCGTCGCTGGCGTCACCCATCGACGCGAACACCTGCAGGTTCTCGTCGACCGTCAGCCCCGGGTAGACGCTGGGCTGCTGGAAGCTGCAGCCGATCCGGTCATCCGGTCGGTGGATCGTCCCCCCGGAGGGACGGGAGAGGCCAAGCACGAGCGAGAACAGCGTGGACTTGCCCGACCCGTTCGGGCCGACGATGGCGTGCAGGTCGCCCTGCCCGATCCGGAGGTCGACCCCGTTGAGGACGGTGACGCCGTCGTAGCGCTTCCGTACGCCGTCGAGCCGTATCTCAGCCATCCTGTCCACCTCGCTCGTAGCGGACGACTGCGGCGACGAGCCAGCACAGCGAAGCGACGGCGACCCCGACGACGAAGAGGAGCCGGTCGGTGAAGAGGGCGGGCGAGTGCTCCGAGAGGGTCAAGCCGCGGACGACGACCGTCGCGTGGTAGGTCGGCATCCACGAGGAGATCGCGCCGCGGACCGCCGAGAAGAACCCGGCCGGATACACCGGGTTCGAGAACGCGACGATCCCGGCGAGCAGCGCGACGTTGGCGAACCGGCCGGTCACCGAGAATCGCGTCCAGAAGGAAACGCCGAGGCTCACGGCGACGAGACTGGCGCCCGTCAAGCCGAGGACGGCCAGCCCGACGGGGTCGGCGACGTCGACACGGTAGCCGAGCGCGGCGCCGACGAGGCCCATGCTCCCGAGCGCAGCCGCGCCGAGAGCGGTCAGCAGGGCGGCCTTAGCGCCCAGCAACGCCCACAGCGACGACTCGACGCGGACCCGGTCGAACACCCGTTGCTCGCGGGCGAGGTGGTACGGCACGTAGGTGAACGCGTACCCGGCGAGCAGGTAGAGAAGTCCCGTCGCGAAGAGGAACTCCGAGAGCGTGCGCTCGGGGCCGACGAGGTGTCGCTCGACGGTGACCGTCGAGGGGAAGACAGCGGCGCGCTCGCGTAGCGCGTTCGTTACCACGCGGGACGGTTCGACGTAGGTCGCCATCCCGCCGGCGACCGACACCGAGAGCGTCACGTTCGCGCCAGACTCGTAGAGGCCGTGGTCGACGGTGACGATGCCGTAGACACGCTCGCGGTCGAGCGCGGTTCGCGCAGCGGCCGACGAGTCGAACTGCTGGGGTGCGGCGACCGATCGCGTGAGGCCGCCGACGGCCCGCAGTTCGTCCTCGGTGACGGCGTCGTCGGCAGGGGCGACAGCGACCGGGACGTCGCGGGGGACCGTGCGGTCGAACGACGCCGTCGCGAGGCCAAAGAGTGCGGGGGCGAGGACGAACACCAGCGCGACCGCTCGCCAGTTTCGTCGCAGCCAGCGTAGCTCCTTCTCGGCGAACGGTCCGACAGCCATGCGAGAAAAGAAGGGCGGTGGCCCTTAGGCGGTGCCCTCTGCGGTCGCGCTCGCACTCGCGCTACCGGTCGCAGCTCCGGTGGTCGATCCGGTGTCAGTCAGGATGGAGCCGTACCACTTGATGAGCGTTACGGCGGTGTCGACGGACGTCTCGCGGGTGACGGTCACGGTCGTCCCGTCACGGGTCACGTTCGTCGAGCGGAGCTGGTCTTCGAGGGTCTCGTTCTGGATGGCCCCCGCCTGGATGGAGATGAACCCCTGCGTGATGTCCTGGACGTCCTGTGCCGTGTCCGTGGAGTTCGTCAGGATGCGGGACTCGAAGCCGAGCGTGTCGTCCTCCCCGATGTAGTACGAACCCGAGGTGACGTGGAGGTCGTTGTACGCCTGCGCGTACGCGGTGACGTTCAGGCCCGTCGACTGGCCCATCGTCCGGTTGATCTGCGTGATGTTGACGTTCTGGGACCGCTGCGCGTAGCGGAGGTAGCCGTCGTCGCGGGTGTCATCGTAGGCCGACGCCAGGTCGCCGTCGACCGAGTCGGCGTCGCCCACGGCGACGTCGATCGTGTCGTTGACGGCGTGCTGGGTCCCGAAGACGTACTCGCCGTCCTCGAGGACGGCGATCCACTCCTCGGGCTCGGGCGGCCCGAAGCTGATGTCGTCTTCCTCGCTCTCGTTCTCGTTCTCGACGGGCTGGTAGACCGTCACGCCGTTGACGGTCGTGTTCTCGTACTCCTCGTCACTGCTGTTGGACACAGCAGCGATGACGTCGTCTTCGGCCCAGTCAGCGTAGACGATAGCAGCCGAGTACTGGGGCTGGCTGTAGTTGCGCTGCTGGTTGAACATGACGACCTCGTCGGCCGCACGCGGGTCGAGACCGGTCTGGTTCTCGGTCTCGTCGAGCGCCGCCGAGAGGTTCGCCGGCACCATCTCGGCCGGCGACATCGTGGTCATGCTGTCGTCTTCGAACGCGTCGCTATCGTCGTCTTCCTCGTCCCCGGGGGTCGCGGTCGCCGGGGACTCGTCGTCACTCGCGCTCGCGCCGACGGTCGCGTTGTAGGCCGCCCCGTAGAGCGTCGCGCTCACGTCCTCCTGAACGACGCTCACGTCGAGCGTTGCCACGCTGTCGACGTCGTCGGGTACGTGTTCGAGTGAGTCGTGGTCTTCCTGCATGGCGCCGCTGAAGACGCCGATCTGCGCCGCGGCGACGCCACCGATCGCGATAAACGCGACGGCGACGACAGCCTTGGCGGCTGTACTGCGCAATACTCCGGTCGGAACACTACTGGAGGGCATTACGGGCGTAGCTACAGCGACATGTCAGTAATAAGTATCGGTTCCGTCGTCCCCGCGGCCGGCGTCGGGACGAGCGGAATGACCGGATTGATATACTCGCCCCCTGTGAGCTTTCCCTAATGAGCGCACGCGAGCGCACCAGGGAGGTGATCGGGCGATGAGCGACTCGACCGACGAGGTACGAGCGTACACAGTGAGACTCGAACTCGTCGACGAGCCGGGCGAACTCCTCCGGGCGCTCCACCCGATCGCCGACACCGGCGGCAACCTACTCTCTATCTTCCACGAGCGCGGGAATCTCACGCCCCGCGGACACATCCCCGTCGAGGTCGACCTCGAAGCGACGCCCGAACGGTTCGACGAGATCGTCGACGCGCTACGCGAGGCCGGTATCAACGTCATCCAGGCCGGCACCCAGCACTACAGCGAGTCGCTGACCATCGTCGTCTCGGGTCACATCGTCGACAGCGACCTCTCGGATACGCTCTCGCAGATCCAGCAGTCGACCGACGCGACGGTCACGGATCTGTCGCTGTCGGCGCCGGAAGGGACCGACGACGTATCGAGCGCCCGACTACGCCTCGCTACCGAGGAGGGCGAGACCGACTCGACGCTCGCGGCGCTGCGCGACATCGTCGATCGGAAGGATCTTCGGCTGATCGAGCCGCTCACGGTAGGTGATGCGGCATGAAACTCGCGATCCTCGGCGCCGGTGCGGTCGGCGCGTCGGTCGCGGAACTCGCCGCGGATTACGGCCACACCGTCACCGGCCTCACCGACTCCTCGTCGGCGGCCGTCGACGCCGACGGGATCGACGTGGAGGCGGCGCTCGAGGCCAAGCGCAGTGACGACGTCGTCGGAAGCGATGCGCCCGAGGACGCACTCGACGCCGAGTACGACGTGCTCGTCGAGGCGACGCCGACCACGCTGGGCGACGCCCAGCCCGGTTTCGGCCACGTCCGGACCGCGCTCGAACGCGACCGCCACGTCGTGCTGGCGAACAAGGGGCCGGTCGCCGAGCGCTACGGCGACCTGCGCGAACTGGAGCGGGCGAGCGACGGGCAGGTCCTGTTCGAGGCGACGGTCGGCGGGGCGATGCCCGTCCTCTCGACGATCGCCGACTTCGATGCCGACCACATCACGGCCGTCCGGGGCGTCCTCAACGGGACTGCGAACTTCATCCTCACGCGCATGGCCGCGGAGGGACTGGACTACGAGCACGTCCTCGCGGAGGCACAGGACCTGGGCGTCGCCGAGGCCGACCCGACCTTCGACGTCGACGGGACCGACGCCGCGCTGAAGTTCGTCATCCTCGCGAACGTCCTGCACGGCAACGGTCGGGAGTACTCGCTGGCGGACGCCGAGGTCGACGGCATCGAGGAGATCCCCGGGAGCGCGCTCGATCTTGCCACCGAGGACGGACGGACCGTCCGGCTCATCGGCGAGGTCACGCCCGCGGGCGAGGTGCGCGTCGGCCCGCGACTCGTCCCCGAAAACGGGACGCTCGCGGTGACGGGCACGAACAACATCGTCCAGCTCGAAACCGAGCACGCCGGTCGCCTCAACGTCTCGGGGCGCGGTGCGGGCGGACCGGAGACCGCGTCCGCCGTGCTGGCGGACGTGGGTCGGCTGGACCGCGACTGAACAGCGTTTCTGCCGGGTACTCACGATTCACGTGCCCTTCGTCGACCACCCAGTTTCTCGGTAGCGCCCGGTCCGTGATCGCTTGCCGTGGTTCGATCTGGTCGACGCTCGTCCGCCGCGGTCCGTCGGCCCCGCGGTCCGTGAGAGCGGTTGCCAAATCGCAAGACGGCGGCGGGATGCTCTGGATTCGCTATCGAAATGGTTTTAACACCAACCGCCAAAAGATTCCCACATAGCGCCTCTGCGCGTGAGATACAACAATGAGCGAAGACAAACCGCACCAGAACTTGGCCATCATCGGCCACGTTGACCACGGGAAGAGCACACTCGTCGGGCGACTGCTCTACGAGACGGGCAGCGTCCCCGAGCACGTGATCGAACAGCACAAAGAAGAGGCCGAGGAGAAGGGCAAGGGCGGCTTCGAGTTCGCCTACGTCATGGACAACCTCGCCGAGGAGCGCGAGCGCGGTGTCACCATCGACATCGCCCACCAGGAGTTCGACACCGACGAGTACTTCTTCACCATCGTCGACTGTCCGGGCCACCGCGACTTCGTCAAGAACATGATCACGGGCGCGTCCCAGGCGGACAACGCCGTGCTCGTGGTCGCCGCCGACGACGGCGTCCAGCCGCAGACCCAGGAGCACGTCTTCCTGGCCCGCACGCTGGGCATCGGTGAGATGATCGTCGCCATCAACAAGATGGACCTCGTCGACTACGAGGAAGGTCGCTACCAGGAAGCCGTCGAGGAAGTCACCGACCTGCTCAACCAGGTCCGCTTCGACACGGAGAACGCGAAGTTCATCCCCGTCTCGGCCTTCGAGGGCGACAACATCGCCAGCGAGTCCGAGAACACGGACTGGTACGACGGCGAGATTCTGCTCGAAGCGCTCAACGCGCTGCCCGAGCCGGAGCCGCCGACGGACGCGCCGCTCCGACTCCCGATTCAGGACGTCTACACCATCTCCGGCATCGGTACCGTCCCCGTCGGACGCGTCGAGACTGGGATGCTCAACACGGGCGACGATGTCTCGTTCCAGCCGTCTGACGTCGGTGGCGAGGTCAAGACCATCGAGATGCACCACGAAGAGGTGCCCCAGGCCGGCCCCGGTGACAACGTCGGATTCAACGTCCGCGGCATCGGCCAGGACGACATCCGCCGCGGTGACGTCTGTGGCCCCGCCGACGACCCGCCGTCGGTCGCCGAGACCTTCCAGGCTCGCATCGTCGTGATGCAGCACCCGTCCGTGATCACGGCGGGTTACACGCCGGTCTTCCACGCGCACACCTCGCAGGTCGCGTGTACCATCGAGTCCATCGACCAGAAGATCGACCCCGCCACGGGCGAGGCCGAAGAGGAGAACCCGGACTTCATCCAGAACGGCGACGCAGCGGTCGTCACCATCCGTCCGCAGAAGCCGCTCAGCATCGAGTCCGCCAACGAGATCCCCGAACTGGGGAGCTTCGCCATCCGCGACATGGGCCAGACCATCGCAGCGGGTCAGGTCATGTCCGTCAACGAGCGCGACTAACTCATGCAGCAAGCACGCGTCAGGCTGGCCGGCACCAGTCCCGAAGACCTCGATTCGATCTGCGGCGAGGTCAACGACATCGCCAACAAGACCGGCGTCGAGCTGTCGGGGCCCATCCCGCTCCCGACCAAGACGCTCGAGGTCCCCACGCGCAAGTCCCCCGACGGCGAGGGGACGGCGACGTGGGAACACTGGGAGATGCGCGTCCACAAGCGTCTCATCGACATCGACGCGGACGAGCGCGCCCTGCGCCAGCTGATGCGCATTCAGGTCCCGAACGACGTGTCGATCGAGATCGTCCTCGAGGACTAAGCGAAGAGAGGGGACGGCGGCACGCGCCGCCACAGTCGCCCAGTCGCCCGACGGCGACGGCGTGTGACTGATCCCCAAAGCCGCTCTCACGCGCAGGACTTATCCCCTCTGCGCCACGAGCGATATACGCGGGCTCGTAGATCAGCGGTAGATCGCTTCCTTCGCAAGGAAGAGGCCCGGGGTTCAAATCCCCGCGAGTCCACTACGCCGTTTCTTCACCGCGAATTATCCGGTTAGTCGCCGGTATTGCGGTTCTCGCAGACCGGTATCACAGTTCTCACAGTGAACCATCTCGCACACGGATAGCGAGCGGGAAGTAGTCGCACGCGAGCCAGCTGGCGACTGCGGAACGACGGATCGCTGTTGCGCACGTCTCGATCTGAAAACGTGTCTGGCCGCAGGGACGCACCGCTCGGGCGCGCCGGATCGAAATCCACTCAAAAGACCACATTTCTTATATAATTTCTCGGCCCTTTCGGCGATCGACGTAGCAACGCCGGTCTGACCCGTTCCACCCTGTTTCCATAAGAAAGTTTAGAACTATGGAAATCTAACCAAATACTTCGAGCGGAATCGGTCTCCGATCGGAGCCAGAACTCGGACCCCCCATTTCTTCCATTGCAAATCCGGCCGTAGTCATGCGTTTTTCCGCCAGTCCGAATAACTTTCACTCTGGTCCGACTAGCCTTAATAGACGCTCGCCGTATGAAACAGAACGCACGGTTACACAGTCGGGATCGTCTGTAGCGGCGCGACTATCGGAATTCAGACACCTGTACAGCGCGACAGATTCCCGCAACCAAAGGGTTATTTGGGATCCAGACAAACAGAAATTCCGTCACAAATGATAGGTATGAGGCCACAGCGGACACGCTCTCGATCCGGTGCCTGTATCGCCACGCGGAGGGGTGCGACGCATGAGTAACGCCGATCTCTCGGTCGACGACATCGACCTGCCGATCAAGCGCACCGAAGGGGCGACGTTAGAGGAGCGCCTGACCGGCAACGCGTATCACAACATTCTGCCGGCGCGGTATCTGCGCAAGGACGCCGACGGTGAACTCATCGAACAGCAGGAGGATCTCTTCGTCCGCGTCGCGAAGAACATCGCGCTCGCGGAGGCCGTCTACGAGGCCGAGAAACAGGACGTCGAGGTCACCGTCACGCCCGAGCAGCTCAAGCCCGACCACCCGCGCCGGGACGAGCTGGCCGAGGAAGTCTTCGGCAAGGGGACCACGGCCGAGGACGACGTCGAGACGGCGCTCACGCAGTACAACGTCAACAAGTTCTCCTACGACACCGTCGTCCCGGAGCTTCCGGACGAGGTACGCGGACACGTCGAGGAGACGGCCGAGGAGTTCCAGACGCTGATGGAGGATCTGTCCTTCATGCCGAACTCGCCGACGCTGATGAACGCCGGCGACGAACTCCAGCAGCTGTCGGCCTGTTTCGTCGACTCGCCCGAGGACGACATCGACGACATCCACCAGACCGCCAAGGAAGCGGCACAGGTCTTCCAGTCCGGCGGCGGCATGGGCTATGCCTTCTGGCGGCTCCGCCCGTACGGGGACGCGGTCGGCTCGACGGGGGGTATCGCGTCGGGTCCGATCACCTTCATGCGGACGTTCGACCAGATGTGCGAGACCATCGCGCAGGGGGGCGCCCGTCGGGGCGCACAGATGGGCGTCATGCGTATCTCGCACCCGGACGTCATCCAGTTCATCCACGCGAAGAACAAGGACGTCTCGCTCGCACACACGCTCCGTCTGAACGACCCGGACGACTTCACGCACAACTCCTTCGCCGACGCGCTCGAAGAGGCCCGCGAACTCATCGACGAGGACGGCAAGGTGCCCAAGCACCTCCGCAACGCCGTCGAAGGCCACCTCTCTAACTTCAACATCTCCGTCGGGATCACCGACGACTTCATGGAGGCCGTCAAGAACGACGAGGAGTACACCTTCACCAACCCGCGGACGGGCGAGCCCCACGTCGCCACCGCCGAGACGAAGGAACTCTACGAGATGTTCGACCTCGGCGAGCACGTCGAGGTCGGCGAAGTGCTCTCCGTTCCCGCACAGAAGATCTGGGAGCGCATCGTCCAGGGCGCCCACGAGAACGGGGAACCGGGCGTCATCTACCTCGAACGCGTCAACAAGGAACACTCCTTCGACGTCGAGGAGCACCCGGACCACCGCATCCTCGCGACCAACCCCTGCGGCGAGCAGCCGCTGGAGGAGTACGAGGCCTGCAACCTCGGGCACATCAACCTCTCGACGCTGGCCGCCCGCGACGCGCCGGACTGGCGCGTCTGGTACGACGACCACGGCGACGAGTACGACTCGCTGGAGTCGGCCGTCGACGCATTCCTCGAGGACGCGATCGACTTCGAGGAGTTCGACCACCGCATCGAGATGGGGACGCGGTTCCTCGAGAACGTCGTCACGATGTCGGACTTCCCGGTCCCGAAGATCGAGCAGACCGTCCGGGAGATGCGCAAGATCGGCCTCGGCATCATGGGCCTGGCGCAGCTGTACATCCAGCTGGGCATGAAGTACGGCGACGACGTCTCCAACGAGGTCGCCCGCCAGCTGATGCGCCACATCAACCACCAGTCCAAGTGGGCCAGCCACGAACTCGCCCAGGACCGCGGGACCTTCGAGGAGTGGGACAACTCGAAGTTCGCGAACCCGACCCAGTATCGCGAGTGGTTCGAGAAGCAGACCGGCCTCGACGCCGACGAGTGGGAAGACGGCTTCCCGACGCGCAACCACAACACGACGACCATTGCGCCCACCGGGACGACCTCGATGGTCGGCAACACGACGGGCGGCTGTGAGCCCATCTACAACGTCGCCTACTACAAGAACGTCTCCGACGACGTCCAGGGCGACGAGATGCTCGTCGAGTTCGACGACTACTTCCTCCGCGTCCTCGAGGAGAACGACCTCGACATCGACGCCGTGAAGGAAGAGGCCCAGGAGCAGATGGCAAACAACGAGTTCGACGGCGTCGACGGCCTCTCGACGGTCCCCGACGCGGTCGGCGAGCTGTTCGTCACCACGGGCGACCTCTCGGCGAAGGCTCACGCGGGCATCCAGGTCGCCTGCCAGGAGGGCGTCGACTCGGCCATCTCGAAGACGGTCAACGCGCCCAACGACTCCACGACCGAGGACGCCGCGGAGGTCTTCGAGTACATCTACGACCACGGCGGGAAGGGCGTCACCTACTACCGCGACGGCACCCGTAGCAAGCAGGTGCTCACCACGCGCGCCCAGAACACCGAGTTCTCCGAGATGGACGCCAGCGAGGTCGTCGCCCAGATCGAGGAGGTCTTCGGCGGGTTCGACGCCTTCCTCGAAGAGGACGCCGTGCAGGCGGCCGTCGAGACCGAGACCGAGCAGCTGCTCGGGGCCGCCGACGGCGACCGTCCGGAGTACGCCCAGAAGCGCACGCGCCCGGACGTCCTCCACGGCGTCACCCAGCGCATCGACACCGGCTACGGGAAGCTCTACGTCAACATCAACGAGGACCCCGAGGCCGAGCGTCCCTTCGAGCTGTTCGCCAACATCGGCAACTCCGGCGGCTTCACCGCCTCCTTTACCGAGGCGCTCGCGAAGACCATCTCGACGGCGCTGCGCGCCGGCGTGGACCCGCGAGAGATCGCCGACGAGCTGCAGGGCATCCGCAGTCCGAAGGTCGCCTGGGACAAGGGCGAGCAGATCCAGTCCATCCCGGACGCCATCGGCACGGCCCTGCGTCGCTACCTCGACGACGAGATCGACAAGGGCTACCCCCAGCAGCAGACGCTGGAGGAGACCGCCGAAGAGGAGCGACGTGACGACAGCAACCCCAACCAGGACGTCTCGGCTGCCGAACCCGAGACCGACGGCGGCGCCTCGGTCTCGCTGGACGCCAAGCCCGGCAGCGACGCCGGCCCCGACGGGCAGGCGACCGACGACGCTCAGCAGGAGCTGATCGACGCCGGCGAGAGCCCGGAGTGTCCGGAGTGTAGCTCGCTGTCGCTGTACTACTCCGAAGGCTGCAAGACCTGCGAGTCCTGCGGCTGGTCGGAGTGTTGAGGTAGATGAGCGAGGCCGCCGCGTCGCCGCTGGCGCGGGGCCTCCGCTGGCTTCGAAGCGTCCCGACGACCATCTCGCTCTGTCTTCTCTTCGCTTTCGTCTTCGCCGTCGAGTGGTACGTCTGGACCCGCCTCGGCCGCGCGACGTTCGTCGAGTTCTTCGTCGCGACCCGGGAGCCCTCCGTCGGATGGGTACTCGCGCCGCTCGCCCACCTCCCGACCGACGGCCGCCACCTCACGTCGAGCGTCGCGCAGTTGCTCCTGTTCGGCGGCATCGTCGAGCGGCGGTTCGGCCGTCGGCAGTTCCTCGCCCTCGTCGTCGGATCCGGGATCGCGACGACGGCCGCACAGGTCGCCTCCTACGCGGTGGTCGGCGTCGGCCGACCCGTGGGCACGCTCGGTGCCAGCGGCATCGTCCTCGCGATGACCGCGCTGGCCGTGGTGGACAGCCTGCGCTACCGCCGCGCGACCGGCGACTGGCACGGCGACGCGACGTGGGTGTGGGTGCTGCTCGGCGGATTCGTCGTCGTTCAGGCCGTGTTCGGACTGGCGAACCTGGCCTCTGGGACCGCAAGCGTCGGCGTGGTCGGCCACCTGACCGGCGTGATCATCGGCTCTGGCTTGGGACTGATCCGGCCGGTCGAGGGCGTCGTTCGATCTGATTCCGGGTGATCGCTCTCGACGCGTTTGCTAGCGATTGATTTTGGGACTACCGACAACAAGTGATGAAAGCTCTCGGCGCGCTCGCTAGGAGTGATCTCAACCGCAGAGTACACTGAGCGATGAAAGCCCTCGGCGGGCTCGCGGTCGCTGAGCAGGATATCCGCGCTCTCCGCACCGCCCGCGCGGATAGTGCCCGCTCAGACGACTACATAAACGCGAGCCCGCCTCGCCCTTTCAGTCCACCAGGATGCCGCCCCGCACGGCACCGCAGACAGCCACGACCCTCCCCAGCCGATTGCGATGCTCGCAGGCTGCGCTTCTCATCCCTCGCGCGATGCTGTCGCGGCATGAACGCCGCGACAGCGCGCGCCGTGGAGAAAAATCAGAGGCCGAAGAATCACGTCGGAAGGGAGATCGCCGTCACGTCTCCCTCACTGCATGGTCACGTAGGTCAGGAAGAGGAGGGCGAGGAACTGCAGCGCCCGGAGGACGACGACGGCCTGCTGGGCGCCGGGGTCGCCGGCGTAGAGCATCTGCATGCTGAAGAAGTAGTAGACCGCGACGAGGTTCTCCAGCAGCATGACGCCCGCGAAGGCGAGCAGGCCGAGTATCAGGTTCGTGCCGAACGTGCGGTAGTTACGCAGCCAGACGGCGCCGAGCGCCACCAGTAGCAGGGCGTTCAGCCCCGCGAGGGCGGTCGCCACGGTCAGCCAGGGTCCCATCGCCATGTGTATCACTCCATTTGGTCGGTTATGGTCTCGAACTCCTCGCGGTGGTGCTCGAACCGGTCCGTGAGGAAGTACATCGCGCCGTAGTCGTCGCCGCCGCGCTCGACCACGTCGTGCTCCAGTAGCACGTCGAGGTGGTGTCGCACCGTGTTGTAGTCCACGTCGAGCGCGTCGGCGAGGCGGTTGGCGTTGCGCGGCCGGTCGTCGAGCAACCGGATGATCCGCGCGCGGTTCTCCCCGCCGCGCGTCCCGGCGAGCAGATACCAGAGTGCCTTCTCCATCGACGCTCGTGGATTTTTGTCTCGACCGTGATATTTATGCGTGCTGGTTGGGACCGCCGACGATTCGGAGGTCACTGCAAGCTATCCGGGTCGATCGTCTCGCTCACCCAGCCGGTCGGCCCGCTGGGGAAGGCGTTGGTCTCTTCTTCGGGCTGGAGTTCGCCCGTGCCGTCGGTGGCGCGCACGACGACTTCGTGGGACTCGGCGGGCGGGTCGTAGGTGTACTGCCACTGGCGCCACGCGTCGTTCGCGCGTTCCGGCGGGTCGTCGGCGGCGCCGGTGGCACCGGGGAGCGGGTCGGTGAGTTCCGCGTCGGCCCAAGTCTCCCCGCCGTCAACGGACACCTCGACGCGCTCGATGCCTCGGGTGCCGGCGTAGGCGTGCCCGCCAACTCGAACTTGCCCATCGTCGGTCCGAGTGGTCGCGTGGAGTTTGGCGACGGTGTTGACCGGGCCGGTGCCGTGCCACCCGTTCTCTTCCCAGTAGCCCTCCTGCTCGCGGTCGAGGAACTCGATCTCGGTGATCCACTTGACGTTGATCTCCCCCCAGTGGCCGGGGATGAGCGCGCGGACCGGCGCGCCGTGACTGCGGGGGATCGGTCGGCCGTTCATCCCGAGCGCGAGCATCCCGGTCTCCAGCGCCTCGAGGGGGAACTCCTCGTAGTAGTCGTCCGCCGCGCGGAGCATGACGCAATCGCACCCGGAGTCGGGCTTCGCGTCCTCGATCAGGGACGCGATGGGGACGCCGCTCCAGAGCGCGGTGTCCATCTTGTGCCCGTTGAGTCCCTCGCCGACGCAGCGCAGCGTGACGAACCGGTGTTCGAACTCCCGCTCGCGCAGGTCTGCGTAGGAGTACGACAGCTCCTCCTCGACCTCGCCGGTGACCGAGAGCTCCCACTCCGCCGCGTCGGGCGTCGGCGAGACGGAGCTGTAGGAGACGTTGAAGAACGTCTCGCTGACGAGCGGCTCTATCCCCTCGATGTCGTAGGCCCGCTCGTCAGCGGCGGCGAGCTGGTCGTCCACGTCGAACGTCGGGACGTCGACGTCGCCGTAGATCGCCGAGTCCGCGGACGAATTCTCGCCGCTGTCACTGCCGTCGCCGCCGGTGTTGACGCTCGAACGTCCCTGTCGCCCGAGCGAGAAACTGACGGCGCTGGCCGCGGCGGCCGTGCCGACTGCGGTGACAACGCGGCGACGGCCGTCGGGGTCGCGGTGTCCAGCGAGGCGTTCGCCAGACCGCGAGAGGTCCGTCAGCCAGACGACGACGCCCGCGCCGACCGCGGCACCCAGCGACAGCACCGGACGGAGCGTCATCGCCGCGGTTATCGCCCAGACGGCCACCGGTCCGCCGACGACGGGCACGAGTCGGGCGTTCAGTTGCCGGCCGATCCCGATGGTCAATCCGATCACCAGTGCGTACAGCCCCGCGACGATGGACCCCGCGAGCGCGACGTTGAGCTTCTGGCCGAGGTCGCCGAGCACCGTGATCGCGAAGGTGATCACCGCGCCGGGCATCACCTGCGAGAGTGTGCTCTCGACCGGTGCGAGGGCGAACCCCGGTGCGAACCCGGCCGCCCCGAACGACCCGAGCAGTCCCGCGACGCCCGCGGCGAGTGCGACCGCTGCAGTCCCGAGTCCGGGCGGGTACCGATCGGCCAGTGGCGTAGATCCAGTCATAGATCGGAGTCGTCCGCCACCGCCATTAGGCGTTGTTCGAAAACCCGTCGAACTCCGTCTAGAATTCGTTCGGTTTGTCGGCTCGTCTGCGGCAGTCCCGCAGTCGGAGCCACCGCGGAGAACAAGACTCAAGCGGCCATCGACCGAGGAACGGGTATGAGCGACGGCGGCCGACCCTGTCCCCTCTGCGAGCGGCCGATGACCCACCGCCACTGCAAGTACGTCTGCCCGGAACACGGCGTCGTCTACGACTGCGCGGACACCTTCTACTGACTCGGCGGGGAGAATCGACCGTCCTGCATCACCGGTCTCCAGCGGCGGGACCGACCCCGTACTTCTCGCGGACGAACCGGTAGGCCGGTCGAGCCACCAGCAGCGCCGAGAGGAAGGTCGCCGCGGCGAACAGCGCGATGCTGTGGCGCAGGCCGTGGACCGACAGCGTGTGCATCGAGGCGCCGGCGATCACCTCGGCGGCGATCCACGGCGACTCGCCTATCAGTGTCCCGAGCAGGTACGCCCGCAGGGACACGTCCGACAGGCCCGCGCCTGTGGAGACGATGTCGGCGGGTAGCGGGGCGAGTCGCGCGGCGACGACGCCGCGGAACTCGCCGGTCGCCTCGACGATCCGGTCGCTCGTCTGCGTCGTGAGTCCGACGATTCCGTCGTCGGTCCGCGCGTACCGGGCGAGCAGGAACGGCGTCGTGTTCGAGAGCACCGTCCCGGCGACGGCGACCGGAATGCCGTATGTCGTCCCGAGGACGTACCCGACGGTCAGCGAGAGCGCACTGACCGGCCACAGGAGGAACGGCCGCGCGAGATACAGGACGACCAGAACGCCGAGGAACTGCCACGGGTGGGCCGATAGCTCGGCGATCGAGCGCAGCACGGCCGCCGGCGAGAAGACGAGCGCCGCGACGGCGAGTACGGCGCCGACCGCTCCGAGGCTCCCGAACTGGCGGCGCGTTGCCCGACTGACTGCCATCGGTTCTCATCTTTACTACGCCGGTACAAGTCTTGCGGTCGTCGACCGACCGCGACGCGGAAACGCTTACTTTGCGGGGGGACACACCAGCGAGCGTGGACGACCGCGTCGAACTCGGCCTCGAACTGCTCGCGCACCTCGAACACGCGGAGCTGTCGCTCCCCGAGGCCGTCGACCGCATCGAGACGGTCACGAGCGACCCGACCGTCACGCGCGAGATCCTCGAAACCGCGGAGCGGCGGGGCATCATCGAACGCGACGGCGACACCGTCGTCCCCACCTCCGGCGACTACCTCAGCTTCGAGGGCGACGTCGTCAGCAAGGAAGGGGAGTTCACCTGCCAGCGCTGCGGCGCGGGCATCACGACCGGCTACTTCATCGAGTTCGACGCCGGCGAGCACGGACCGTTCGGCTCGTCGTGTATCAGGAAGGTAACCGGCCGAGAAAGCGACTGAACGGAGTTATTCCGGCTGCTGGTCGCGCTGGACGAGCTTCTTGAGCGCGCGGTGTTGCCGTTTGAGCAGTTCGTTCTGCCTGTCGACGGCGTCTGTTAGCTCTTCGACGCGCTCGGCCAACGCCTCGTACTCCTCGCGGGTGATCCCCTCGCCCGTCGAGGAGTCGGCGCTCGTTGCCGTCGACGACGGCTGCTCGTCCTGTTTCGGTTCGACTGTGCGGTCAGGGGTACCCGCAGCCGTCTGCGATTTCGTCGCCGTCGAAGTCGACGTTGAGTCCTGCCCGGACCGGTCCGGTTGCTCGCTCCGGCTCTCGCTCTGGTGCTGCTCGCTGGATGACGACGTGGCCGCGTTCCCCGGCGAGGACGACTGTCGCTGGCCGGACGACGCCGAGCGCTGCTGGCCCGAAGACGCGGACCGCTCCTGTGTGGGTTCGGACGGTTGCTGGTTTCCCCCGGACGGCTGCTGTTGTGCGGGATCAGTCTGCTGTTGTGCAGGCTCGGTCTGCTGGGTGTCGGGCTCGGACTGCTGCTGACCCCGGTTGGGCTGGCTGTGTCCCGTCTCCGAGCGTTGCTGTGCCTGCTCAGGTGACTGCTGGCCCGATCCGGCCGACTGGGGTTGTTCGGGCGTGTTCGAACTGCCGGACCCACCACGGCCCGGTTCCCCACCGGTTCCGCTCGACGCGTTCGCGGACGGGTCGGCACCGGCGTTCGGCTGATCAGCCGCAGCACCCGCAGACTGATCGGGCGTCGGTTCCGAAGCGGGACCTGCGGACTCGCCGCCACGGGGCTGCTGTGCACCGGCGGGCTCCCCGGAGGCGGCCCCCTGCTCCGGCCGGTCCGCGTCGACCGGTTCGATCAGTTCCTCTTCCTCGTCGCTGACGAGCGGGTCGAAGTCGTCGCCGAACGAGAACCCGTCGTCGCTGTCGTCGGTTTGCTCGACGCCGCCGGCATCGACGCCGTCGTCGCCGCCGACGATCCGGTTGAGTTCGTCGATCGACCCGACGTCATAGTACCCGAACAGCGCCTCTTCGAGCGTCTGGCGGACGACTGGCGCGTTGTCGTTGGGAACCTTCACTCGCTGGGGTCGACCGTTGACCGTCAGGGCGATGCTCGTCGCGACGCTCGCGCGTTCGAACTCAAGGCCGGTCACGTCGTCGTAGTCGTAGACCTCGAAGTCCTCGGTCCACACCTGGTTGCCGATGTGTTTGATCAGTCGCTGCTCCGCGATGATGAGCGTCAGTTCGCTGAATCGGTAGACGCCCGCGATGGACTCGCGGGGTTCGATGACGCCGTCGAGGCGGAGCACGCCTTCGAGGAAGAGCCCGAGCACCTTGTCGCCGCGGTTGGCCGGGACGGTGAACGACTCGGTGCCGTCGATGTACTGCATCGTGAACTTGGTCTTGCGACGGCCTTCCGAGACGCCGAGTGCCTCGATGTCGTGGGAATACTCCTCGACCTGTTCGTCGCTCAGCAGCCCTTCGCCGCGGTAGACGAGCGTCCGCGTCGGCGTGAGACAGACGGCGTCCTCGTCGCCGAGCGAGACGCCAGCCTGGATCTCCTCGTCGCCGAGTGCCCCCTTGACGAGGTCCGGAATGTCCATGGGAGAGGTGTACCGGTCCGTGTGTATAAAACCGCGGGTGCCAATACCATCTTTTTCACTGGGAGGTTTCTCCCCCGCGCCGACAGTGTCCGGGTATTCGACGTAAGCACGCCGAAGCCAGGAATGCAGTGGCGCGTGCTGTCGAGTGAGCCCACCTCGTTGTGGGCCGCTCGAAATAGCCGTGCGCGGTCTTCGCGAGCGCGACGAGGGCTTTCATCGCCTACTGTTTCCTGCGGTACTGATTCTATCCACTGAGCGCGCTCTCACACAACAGACATTTCAGTGACTGAACGGCCCGAAAACCACCGGTCGAGAAGGGCCCGCCAGAGCAAAGTGATGACTACGATTCGGACGCGTCGAGGTGGTCGCGCATCCACTCGAACTGCTCGTCGACCATCCGGCGGCCGGCGTCGGTGAGCGCGTACTCGTCGTGGATACCCGCTTCCCGGAGTTCGAGGTGGCCGTTGTCGACCAGCGTGTCGAGCGCCCCGTAGAACGAGCGGGGCTCGATGCGCTCGTCGTAGTGCGATTCGATCCGCGTCTTGAGCGCCTGCCCGTGGAGCGGTCCCTCGCCGGCGAGGATGATCAGGAGATCCCGGCGGCGGCCGCTCTGGAGCCACTTGGTCATACTCGCCCCTCGTCCGGCGGTGGTTCGACTCTTGCGGTTCGCGCTGTGTGTCCCGCAATCGGGACCGAGAGATCGAAGCCTACGACTATCACCGGCCCACAGGTCCTCCAATGACCGACGCCACCGCGACCGACGACGGGATCACGGCCCGCTACGAGGAGACCGACGCCGAGCGACTGGTGACCTTCGAGCGCGACGGGCGGACGGCCGCGATCGCACAGAACGTCGAGGGATACGCGATGCTGAAGGTCCGCCCGAGCGCCGACGGCGACGAACTGGAGCGCTACTACGGGTTCGACATGGCGCTGGACCACGCCGCAGAACTGCTCGGCGTCGGACCCCACGACCTGCCGGTCCCCGACGCCGCGGCGGACATGGGGATGTGAGCGGTGGACGCGCCCCCGTTCGGCCGGTCGGTCGGCGCGACCGATCGCGCGATCGGTTTCAGTTCCAGCGCGCGCCTTTTATCGGATGGAGTGCCTACTGGTAGTCGATGACGCACCCACGCGTTTCCGGCGTCGGGTTGACCCGCTTCGGAGAGCACTCCGAACGGACGGGCAGGGACCTGTTCGCGGAAGCCGGGCTGGCCGCGCTGGACGACTCGGGCGTCGACCCGGACGACGTCGAGGCCCTGCTCTACGGCAACTTCATGGGCGAACTCGCCGAGCACCAGGGCCACCAGGCCCCGCTGATGGCCGAGGCCGTTGGGCTGAACGTGCCCGCGACGCGCTTCGAGGCCGCCTGCGCCTCCAGCGGCGCTGCCGTCCGCGAGGCAGTCAAACACCTCCGGAGCGGCGAAGCCGACGTGATCCTCGTCGGGGGGAGCGAGCGGATGACCAACATCGGCACCGCGGGCGCGACGGACGCCCTCTCCATCGCCGCGGACGACCTCTACGAGATCCGCGCGGGGATGACCTTCCCCGGCGCCTACGCGCTGATGGCCCGCGCGTACTTCCGTGAGTTCGGCGGCACCCGCGAGGATCTGGCTCACGTCGCCGTGAAGAACCACGAGCACGCGCTGCCCAACGAACACGCGCAGCTTCGCAAGGAGATAACCGTCGAGGACGCGCTGGAAGCGCCGATGGTCGCGGAGCCGCTCGGGCTCTACGACGCCTGTCCGATCACCGACGGCGCCAGCGCCGCCGTCCTCACGAGCGCCGAGTACGCCGAGGACCACGACCTCGACGCGCCCGTCGCGATCACCGGCACCGGGCAGGGAAGCGATCGGATGGCGCTACAGGACCGCGACCACCTCCTGAACTCGCCGGCCGCGGTCAGGGCCGCCGACGAAGCCTACGGCGACGCCGGCGTCGGCCCCGGCGACGTGGACGTCGCCGAGGTCCACGACTGTTTCACCATCGCCGAGGTGCTCGCCATCGAGTCGCTGGGCCTCTACGAGGACGGCGAGGGCATCACCGCCGCGCGAACGGGTGAGACCAGCGCGACCGGCGAGATACCCGTTAACCTCTCCGGCGGGCTGAAGGCGAAGGGCCACCCCGTCGGCGCGACGGGCGTCGCACAGATCGCCTCGCTGACGAAGGTACTCGAGGGCGAGTCGCCGTGGTCCGACGACGTGGGTGACGCGCGCGTCGGCGTCGCGCACAACGCCGGCGGCACGGTCGCGAGTGCAACTGTCCACGTGTTGGAGGTGGTCGCATGAACTCGCGGTTTGAGTTCATGCGATTACGCCAGAGCTTCGCTCTGGAGGTGATGGGATGAGCGACAGAGCCAGAGACGGCGCGTACGACGACCTGCTCGACGCCATCGAGGAGGGCGAGGGCTACTACGTGGAATGCGAGAACGGCCACGGCTGGCTACCGCCGCGGCGCGTCTGTCCCGAGTGCGGTAGCCGTGAACTGACCGAGACGCCGTTCCCCGACTCCGGCGAGGTCGCGACGTACACGACGGTCGCGGTCGCGACGCCGCAGTTCAGCGAGGACACGCCGTACACGACGGCAATCGTCGATTACGGACCAGTGCGCGTGACCGGATTGGTCCGCGGGGTCGACCCGGAAGAAATCGAGGTCGGGATGCCGGTGGGAATCGACGTCGGTCAGCGCGAGACCACGGGGGACCGCGCCATCGTCTTCCGCCCGCGATAACGGATCGGAAGCCTTCGACCGTCGGCCAGGTTCGAGGGAGCCGATGGGTTCAGACGATGGCCAACGACCGGGAACCATCGCCCACAGAATTAGCGCGGAGACGAGCGCGAGGACGGGGTTCCGCTTGGTCGTCGAATGCCCGGAGAGAACCGGTGACGCGAAGAAACGCTCCGGGCCCGATCCCCGGAGAAAATAGCCACCAGTTATTTGCAGAGTGGAAACGGAGGTGTCGATGATGTCGGGTCGGTTCTCGGTCGGGACGGTTCTGGAGGCCGTCTTGATCGTCTTTCTGGTGGCGATGGTCGCCGGCCAGGTATTCGGACAGCCGGTGTTGCTGGGCTACGTCGAGACGGGGAGTATGCAGCCGACCCTGAACCCGGGCGAGGGGTTCGTGGCCGTGCCGGCGGCTATCGCAGGGGACATCGAGGAGGGCGATGTCGTCACGTTTCGGGCAAAGGAGATCCACGGCGGCGGACTGACGACACATCGGATCGTCGAGGAGACGGATCGCGGATTCGTCACCCGGGGGGACAACAACCCGTTTACGGACCAGGATGGAAACGAACCGCCGGTCAAGCGTGCTCAGATCGTCGCCGTCGTCTGGCAACCGTCCGGATCGGTACTCGCGATCCCCGGCGTCGGAACGCTCGTCTCCGGCAGCGAAACCGTGATGACGGCGATCCAGCGGCAACTCTCCGCGGCGCTCGGAACCCGCTCACTGCTGGGAACGCAGGGAGTGGCGTATCTGCTGCTGGGGGTCTCGGTGCTTGCGTACGTGGCAGATCTCTGCTTCGGAAGTGACCGGCGGGATCGAAGCCGCGAAACCCGGCGTGACTCGGGGATGGATACGCGACTGCTAGTGGGCGCGTTCGCCGTCGTCGTGGTCCTCGTCGCCACGGCCACGATGGTTGCCCCGAGCGGACCACAGGAATTCGGCGTCGTCAGCGCCGAAAGCGAGTCACCGGGCGTTCGCGTGATCGAAGCGGGGACCAACGAGTCCACGGGGTACAAACTGGGCAACGGGGGGTTCGTCCCGATGGTGGCGTACTTCGAACCACAGACGGACGGCGTCGACGTTCAGCCCTGCAGTACCGTGATCCCCGGCCGATCGACGGTCAACGCGACGCTGACGCTGTCGGCGCCGCCGGAGACCGGGTACTACCGGCAGTACCTCACCGAACATCGATACCTGTACGTGCTACCGGAATCGATGTTGCGAGCGCTGTACGAGGTCCACCCGTGGCTTCCGATCGTCGTGATCGACGCGTTGATCGGCGTCTCGTTTTACGCATTCGGCGTCTCTCTCGGGGGGACCGGCCGGATTCGGTCCCGGTCGCGAGATGGCCCCTCTCGACTCGACCGGCTTCGATCACGAGTGTTCGACTGAGAGGAATCGAGCGAGGCGAATGCGGCGGTTACTGTTCTGTTCGTCAGTGTCCCCTCGACGTCTCGAAACGCGATTCGGGGGGACAGCGAGTTCATAATCCTGTGGAATAAAGTACAATTACTTCACAATAATCTCGCATGGGCGAGGACAGGCGGATCCGGGTTCGGGCGATAGTGGGTCGGTGGTTCGGGGGTATCGTCATCGCGTCACTCGTCGTCGGCGCTACGGGCGCTGTCCTCGTTCACGGTGCGTATCTCGAACCGGGGACGCACCAGGAACAACGCGTCGTCGACGAGTGGAGCGTGAACGGATCGTTTGCCCACGGTTCGATCGTGACTGGCGCGGCCGACGAAACGCCGTTCAGGAACGGAGAGGCCGTTCGGGGCCGTACTGTCTACTTCCAGCGGATCATGCCCGTTCTCACGGGCGAATTTCGGCTTCGAACGCCCGGTGCGAACGCGCCGGTGAACCTCACGATCGACAGACGGCTTCTCGTCGAGAGCGCCGACGCGGCACGAGGCGACGAAGAACCGACGGTGTACTGGCGGGATACGCGCCCGCTCGGAACGGATCGGACCGTCAAACAACCAGGAGAGACCGCGACCGTCCCCTTCGAGCTGAACGTGACGCGGACGGTCGCACACGCGCGGAACGTGAGCCAACGACTCGGCGCTCCCGGACAGATACGGACGCGCCTCCTCGTGACGGTCGTCGCGACGCGACAGACGAGCGGCGCCGAGACCCGTCGATTCACGTACGCGCTACCGATCGACGCGGAGTCGGGGATCTATCGGGTCGAAACCACACCGTCGACCGAGCGGTTCACCGAGAGGGAGATGGTCACCGTTCCGAACGATCCCGGTCCGTTCGAACGGCTCGGCGGTCCGCTACTGTTGCTGTGTGGAGTGATCGGTGCGATCGGTCTCACAGTCGCGCAGTGGCGCGACGCCATCGCCCTCTCCGACGCCGAACGCGAGTGGCTAACGTATCGGAACGACCGGGCGGACTTCGAGGAGTGGATCACTGCGATCCGTCTCCCGGCCGAAGCCCGGAACCTCCCGGTAGCGCACGCCGAGACGCTCGCGGACCTGGTCGACTTCGCGATCGACACCGACAGCGCAGTGATGGAGGAGCCGAACGGCGGCGCGTATCACGTCGTTCACGACGGCTATCGATACACGTACGAGGCGCCCGCGGCGCCGACGGCTGATCCCCTCCGAATCCCGGGTGACGCAGAAGTCGAGGGCGACGCTGGCACCGACTCCGACGCCGGCGAGGGACGACCGACGGCGTCGGAGAGCGGTGAAGTGGTCGCTGACGGCGCTAGGAGCGGGAACGCGGACCGGTGATCGCCGTCCCGCCGTCGCCGTCCAGCCGCTGCCTACCTATCGGGACGCGGGACGTTCCGGCCGTCTATCGCAAGCACGACACGCTCCCCTCCCCGCCCCCGAGCGGAACGTATGCAATCAGTACTCCACCTCGTGTCCGGCGATGAAGGGGAACAGGAAACCTCCCTCGCCATCGCGAAGAACCTCGTGGACGACGAATCCGGTCGCATCGACGACGTCGCCGTCGTCGCGCAGGCGGACGGTATCGAGGCCCTCACCAGCGAGGGCGGATTCGAGGAGGAAGTCGAGTCCCTCGCCGAAGCGGGCGTCTCGTTCAAGGCCTGCGCCAACACGCTGGAGATGAAAGACATCGAGGAGTCGGCACTCCTCGGGAACGCCGAGACGGTCCCCGAGGGGGCCGTCGAGATCACGCGGCTGGAAAACGAGGGATACGCCTACATGCGGCCGTGACTCAGGCGGAGAAGAGTCCCAGCCCGACCACGACGAACCCGAGGGCGACGATCGTGATCCCGATGCCGTATGCCCACAGGCGCTGGTAGCGTTCGGCTCGCTCGGGGTCCTCCTTCCAGGTCCGCGCCGAGACGAAACTGCGGAGATAGTTCGGGAAGCCGATCGAGAACACGCCCAGCCCGATCAACACGACGCCGAGAAAGACGACGGCCGGGTCCATACCGAACGATACGGCCACCGCTATCAAGGCGGTTTTGTTCCCAGCGGGCTACTCCCCGTTCGAATCGGCGCCGACGAGTTCGATGTCGGAATCGGGCGGGTCGTCCATCCCGACGCCGAGGTAGAAACTCGGGTGGGGCGGCTGGTTGTAGGCGACGTTCTGCCACGCGACGGCAGTCCGGTACTGCGGATCGTGCATCAGCGTGGGAATCCGGTGGTCCGTCTCGTGGGTGGTCGCGTACAGCCGCAGCGCCTCGCTGTCATCCGTCCGCCAGATCACCTCCTCGCGCCAGTCGCCGAGGAGGTCCGCCGAGAGGCAGGGGTTGCCTTTCGTCCAGTTGTTCGAGCGGGTGCCGTCGAAGCGGACCAGCGTCTCTAGCTCGCCCGCGTCGTGGTCCCAGCGGTCGATCTTCCCCACGCCGACGCCGGCGTCGCCGTCCCAGTCGTGGTCGAGCAGTTCCCGCTGGAGGTCGCCGGTCCACCAGACCCCGAAGTTGTACGACTGGGGGATCTCCTCGCTGATCTGCTCGCCGTCGGCGGTCCAGAGGCCGACGCCGGCGGGCGCCCACGCCTCAGCGCCGGGGTGGGTCGGGTCGATGTCGGCGATCATCCCCCGGCCGGTGTCCGTACCCGTGTACTCGCCCCAGATGAGGTCGCCCGTGCCGGCCTCGCGCATCGACGCGCCGTGTTCGGCGTCGGCTTCCTCGTGGACCTGATAGACCTCCAGTCCGTCGCGCTCGGGGTCGAAGTCGCCGACGTGGAGCGCGTCGCCGTGGCCCCAGCCGGTCGAGTACAGCCCGGTCCCGTCGTGATCGATGACGCAGGCGCCGTAGACGATCTCGTCCTTGCCGTCGTCGTCGACATCGGCGACGCTGAGGTGGTGGTTGCCCTGCCCCTCGTAGGCCTCGTTGCCGGGGTCGGTGCTGTCGAAGGTCCAACGGTGGGTCAATTCGCCGTCGCGGTAGTCGAAGGCGGCGAGCATCGTCTTCTCGTAGTAGCCGCGGGCCTGCACGATGCTCGGGCGCTCGCCGTCGAGGTAGGCGACGCCGGCGAGGTACCGGTCGCCCCGGTTGCCGTAGTCGTCGCCCCAGTCGGCGATGTCCCCGCGGGCGGGTTCGAAGTCCACGGTCTCAAGCGCCTCGCCCGTCTCGCCGTCGAAGACGGTGAGGTACTCGGGCCCCTCGATGACCCGTCCCGTCTCGTCGGGGTAGAGCGCGTCGGGGTCGCCGATGACCGATCCGGTGCCGTCGACCGTGCCGTCGGCCGTCCGGCAGGCCAGTTCCGCCTTCCCGTCGCCGTCGAAGTCGTAGACGAGGAACTGCGTGTAGTGGGCGCCCGCGCGGACGTTCCGGCCGAGTTCGATCCGCCAGTGGTGCGTCCCGTCGAGCGCGTAGGCGTCGAGGATCACCTGGTTGGTCTGACCCTCGTGGGCGTTGTCCTTCGCGTTCCACGGCTCCCACTTGAGGACGATGTCGTACTCGCCGTCGCCGGTGAGGTCGCCGACGCTCGCGTCGTTGGCGTGGTAGCCGACCGACGACCCGTCCTCGGGGTGCTCAGCGTCGGCCGGTTTGTCGAGCGGAATCTCCAGGTACTCCCGATCCCAGACCTCCGTTGGCTTCGACCGCTCGCCTTCGTCCCCGTCGACGACCGGGGCGACGGCGTACGTCGAATCCGTCGTCCCCTCGGGGTCGCGGTAGTCGGTGCTCCCGGTGATCGGGTCGTCGGTCACGCGCTCCCCGTCGCGGTAGAGCGCGAACGCGACGCCGTCGGGGTCGGTCCCCAGCAGCCGCCAGCGGACGTACACGCCGTCTTCGACGGGGACCGCCACGACGCCTCTGTCCAGCGCCTCCATCTCGCGCGTCATGGTACTGTCACTCTCTGTCACGGTCGGCCCGTCGGCTCTTTATACTACCTTTCGCGGAAGCAGGCGGGAGCGGCGGGCGGTCGCGCGGCTGGCGACCGGCAGTTCGGAGAAACGCGGCTGGTCTCGATCAGTTCACTCGTCGGACTCGGCGATCTCGGGATGTTCGGTCGCTTCGCCGCGGACCACGCGGAGGAACTCGGTGGGGTGTTCGACGTGGGGCAGCAGCGCCGACTCGCCGATAGAGACGAGTTCGACGTCGGCGACGCTCGCCAGTTCCCGGCCGTCCGACAGCGGCGGCATGTCGCTCTCGCGGCCCCAGACGAGCGTGACCGGAACCTCGAGATCGCCGAGCACCTCGCTCAGGTCGAGATCGGGATCGAGGTGGCCGCTGATGAAGGAGGCGGGCGCGAAGCGGGCGCCGGGCTGATGCGCGGTCTGCCACTCGTACTCGACGGTCTCCTCGTCGAGGTTCGCGGTGTCGTAGTAGCCGTGGTCGTCGTGGAAGTAGCGGATCGACCGCTCGCTCCCGATGGCGTTGTAGATCGTCTGGCCGACGACCGGCGTCCGGATCAGCGAGCGGAGCCACACGCGCCGCCCGGGGATCGTCTTCGCAGTCGGACAGATCAGGACGAGCCGCGAGACGTCCAGGTCGCGAGCGGCGTCGGCGACGTACGCGCCGGTGAGCGACGAGGCGACGACGACGGCGTCCTCGCTCATGTCGGTCACGAAGTCCCGGACGAACGTCGTGTACAGCGACGCGGAGTAAGTCAGCGGCGGCCGGTCCGAGAGCCCGAAGCCGGGCAGGTCCGGGGCAATGACGTGGTAGTCCTCGGCCAGCTGCTCGAAGACATCGCGCCACTCGTTGCTCGTCGCCGCCGCGTTGATCCCGTGGAAGAGGACCAGATCAGGGTCGTCGGGGTCGCCGGCTTCGGTGTAGGCCACGTCGAACCCGCGCCAGCGGTAGATGTCGGACTTGCCGCGCAGCGGCGGACCGAGTTCCCCGGCCCGCCGGCCGAGCGCGCGGTTGGTCACTGCGGCCGCACCGACCGCTCCGATCGTCGCTCCGACGAGAGTCCGCAGTTTCATGACCGGACGTAGGGGCCTCTACCGCATATAAGTGATGCACGACGAACACTCCACTCGCTCTCGGCCCCCCTCTCCCACATGCACTGCCGCCGACGCCACGCACTCCAGCGCCGCTCACTTACGCCGTTCGCGGGCGCAGTCGGCGAGCGGTTCGAGGATCTCCTCGGCGACGGTATAGGGGTCGGTCTCTCGGCGGGCCACCGCGTCGACGTACTCCTCGAGGCCGCCGCCCGCCTCGATCTCGGCGGCGAGGAGGTCGCGGACGTCCTCGCGCAGGAGCGTCCGGATCTCCTCGGCGTACCGCGTTCGCTCCCTCGCTTCGAGCGTCCTCGACTCGACGAGGTACGAGCGATGGGACGCGAGCGCGTCGAGGAGGTCGTCGACCCCTTCACTGCGGTTGGCGACCGTCTCGACGATCGGCGGGTCCCAGGGATCGGGTGTCTCGGAGTCGTCTCCCGAGTCGCTTCCCTCGACATCGACAGCCGTCTCCGCGAACCCGTGGTGGCCGCCGCCGCGTACCTCGCCGTCGCGGAGCTGGAGCATCTCCCGGAGCTCCCGCACCGTGCGGTCGGCGCCGTCGAGGTCGGCCTTGTTGACGACGAAGAGGTCCGCGATCTCCAGGATGCCGGCCTTGAGCATCTGGACGTCGTCGCCGCTGCTCGGCGGGACGAGCACGACGACGGTGTCGGCGGTACGGACGATGTCGACCTCGTTCTGGCCGGCGCCGACCGTCTCGACGATGATCTTGTCCTTCCCGAAGGCGTCGAGCGCCTTCACGGCGTCCGTCGTCGCGGTCGAGAGCCCGCCGAGCGTCCCGCGGGCGGACATCGACCGGAAGAACACGTCCATGTCGCCGACGTTCGAGGCCATCCGGATGCGGTCGCCCAGCACGGCACCGCCCGTGAACGGCGAGGCCGGGTCGATGGCGATGACGCCGACCGTCAGCCCCCGGTCGCGGTAGGCCTTCGCGAGCTTGTCGACGAGCGTCGACTTCCCGGCGCCGGGGCTGCCGGTGATGCCGATCACGTCAGCGGTCCCGGTGTGGGCGTGGAGCTGGGAGACCAGATCGCGGTAGCCCGGCGAGCGGTTCTCGATCTTCGTGATGGTTCTGGCGAGCGCGCGGTGGTTTCCGTCGAGCAAGTCGGCGATGAGGGGATCGTCGGCGTCTGCACCGTCTCCGCCAGCGTCGGGAGCGTCGCCCCGAGCGTCGGGGTCCCCGCCGGTCATCGTCGCTCGGGCGAGTGCTCCCGGATGTAGTCGATCATCTCGTCCATCGACGCCCCGGGGCCGAAGATCTCGGCGACGCCCTGCTCGTAGAGGAACTCCTCGTCGTCGTCGGGGATGATCCCCCCGACCAGCACCAGCGTGTCCTCGCGGGCGCCGTACTCCTCCAGCCCGTCCATGATCTTCGGGACGAGCGTGTTGTGAGCGCCCGAGAGGATAGAGATGCCAAGTACGTCGACGTCCTCCTGGACGGCGGCCTGAACTACTTCGTCGGGCGAGCGGTGGAGCCCGGAGTAGATGACCTCGAACCCCGCGTCCCGCAGCGCCCGCGCGATGACGTGCGCGCCGCGGTCGTGCCCGTCGAGGCCGACCTTGGCGACGAGACAGCGGATCTGGCGTCGACCCTGCTCTGCGCTCATGGCCGCTAGTTGGCCCGTTTCCCGTTTCACGTTTGCGGTGATTTTTGCGAAGCGGGCGCTCGCGGGCGCGCTCGCTTCCGAAGCGGGTATACCGGCGGCGTCCACAGATCCGGTATGGCAGTCGCCGACACCCTCCAGTCACGCGCGCGGGCGAACCCACGGCGCGTCACGGCCGTCCTCTCGGTGATCGGGTACGCCCTCGTCATCGCCGCGTTCACGCCGTACGCGCCGTTTCCGTCGATTCACGACGACACCGTCATCCTCCTCGGTGACGCCATCGCCGTCGTCAACTCCCTCGCCCTGATCTCGATCCTGATCGGCGTCCGGTACATCAAACGCGGCGAGGTGGAGAAACACCGGACCGCGATGTTGACCGCCTTCGGGCTCATCCTCGTCTTCCTCGTGTTGTACCTGCTGAAGGTCGGCGGCGGGTTCGAGAAGTCCATCCTCGCCTCCGGCGTCGTCTACTACGCCTACCTCGTGATGCTCGCCGTCCACATCCTCCTCTCGGCGCTCGCGGTGCCGGTCGTCCTCCACGCCGTCGTGCTCGGCCTGACGCACTCCCCGTCGGAGCTTCGCGACACCTCTCACGCACGCGTGGGCCGGATCGCCGTCGCCGCGTGGTCGCTCAGCCTCTTCCTCGGCATCGTGACCTACCTCCTGCTCAACCACGTCTACATGTGGGAGCGGCGGGGACACGAGGCCCTGTTCCTGCTCGCTATCGGCCCGTCGATCCGCGCGTTCGTCGAACGCGAATCCGACGACTGACGGCACTCTCATCGCCCACCCGGCCCGAGTCGCGAACACGCCACGCACTTTTTCCAGCCGCGCACGCTACTGTCTCACATGGTCGAGCAGCCGAACGCGCCCGACGGCAACGCGGCGGTGGGGATCGGCGCCGCACAGGGAGCCTCTCGCCACGAGGGACAGGGCCAGCCGTCACCGGAGACCGGCCGCTGTGACTTCTGTCGGCTCCCCATTCCGGAAGTGCCGGTCACCGACGAGTACGGGGGCGAGGAGTACTCCTACTGCTCGAACGCCTGCCGCGACGCCGCCCGGAACTGTGAGAAGGTGTTCACGCAGTACCACGGGTTTCGCCGGGTGCCCACGGGCGTCGCGCCGCTCGACGAGAGCCTGCCGCAGGGGGTGCCGCGCAACTCCTTCGTCCTCCTGACCGACCTCGCGGGCACGCGGACGGAAGCGATCCAGGCCGAGTTAGTCTGGCGCTCGCTCCAGCGCGGGGAGCCGGCGGTCTACGTCTCCTTCCTCGAACCGCCGATGTCGGTCGTCCAGACGTTCGTCACGCTGGACTGGAACGTCTTCCCCTACCTGGAGGCGGGCCAGCTGCAGATACTCGACTGTTTCACCTACCGGCTGGAGAACCGCGAGCGGATGTACGAGCGGCTCAACGACTGGAACGCCTTCCTCTCGGAGGTCGCAGGTGGCGCGACGACGCAAGTCCGTGATCCGACCGAACTCGGCGAGCTGAACAACCGGATCGACGCCGTACTCGAAGCCCGGGACATGGAAGACCGCGGCATCGTCGTCGTCGACTCGCTGACGGAGTTCGGCGCGCTCGTCCAGCCGGTCAAGGCCTACGCGTTCCTGAAGGACGTCCGCGCGGAGGTGTGCAAGAGCCGGTTCGTCCCCATCTACGCCGGCGCGACCGTGACCGGCGAGGACCAGCAGTTCCCCCACGACCTCAACTACGTGGTCGACGGCATCGTCGAGCTGAACCTCGACGAGGAACTGGTCGAGGACTCGCTCGTCAAGCGGATCCGCGTCCGCAAAATGAGCGGCGTCCTCACGCTGCCGAAGTGGGTCGCCTACGAGTACACCGCCGGCGAGGGCATCGTCACCGTCGAACTCCCGGGACCGCCCGACCACGGCAGGGAACCGTCTAGCGGCGGAAACGACGCGGGACAGGCCCAGGGGGACGGGCAGCACTCGGTGGCCAGCGGGACGGACGGTGCGGGCGCGGGGTACGGACAGGGGCCGCCCGTCGGTCAGTCGGCAGGTGAACCGCCCGGGGAGTACCCCGGGGTGGACGGGTTCGCTGGCGGTGACTCGTCGGCTGACGAGAAGTCGTAGGCGACGGCGACGAGCCAGCAGTGTACGCGCTGACCGCCGGCCCTCAGTCGGTCCGCGGCAGCGCGTACGCGCCGAGGCCGACGAAGACGGCCGCGAGCACCGCGAGCACGAGCAGGTACGCCAGTTCCGGGGCGAGCGTTCCGAGCGGGACCACCTCGCCTCCGTCGGTCGCCGCGCGGACGCCGCGGGCGAAGTAGGTGAGCGGCGACAGCGCCGTCGCGGGACGGAACCACGCGGGGAGCATGTCCAGCGGGACGAACGTCTCCGAGAGGAAGAGGAGGGGCAAGGCGATGGTGTTGCTCGTCGCGATGACGCCGTCCTGCGAGTCGGCCAGCGAACCGATGAGCGCGCCGATGCCGCAGAACAGGGCGACACCGAGGACGACGTAGCCGACGAGCAGCGCGACGACCCCTGCGGAGAGCGTGACCTCGGCGCCGGTCAGGCCGACGACGAGGGCGAGGAGCATCAGCGCGGCCAGCCCGATGACGACGACGTTGACGAGGGTCTGGGCGAGCAGCCACTCGCCGCGCGAGAGCGGCGTCGTCGCGAGCTTCTCGAAGCGGTTGCCGTCGCGGTGGCGCGCCACCTCGCTGCCGACCCGCGAGAGCGGCGTGAACAGGACGACCACCGCGAGGTAACCGGGAATGTAGTAGACGGGGGGTTCGGCGAACAGCCCGCCCCCGGTCGGCTGGGTCTGGACGAGCACGCCGAAGATGACGACGATCAAAAGCGGGAACAGGAACGTGAAGAACACGGCCGTCCGCCGCCGCAGGAACGACTGCCAGCCCGCGCGGACGGAGGCCGCGACGCGCCCGGTAAGGGTCATCGGTCGCCCTCCGCTGGCGTGGCTGCTCGCCCATTCGTCGTCCCGCGACCACCCGCCTGTCCGCCGTACCGCGCCTCCGATCCGCCGGCGAGTTCGAGGTAGACGTCTTCGAGGTCGGGTTCGCTCCACGAGAGGGCGTCGTAGCTCGCGCCCGCCGCTTCGAGGGCGTCGACCACGTCGCCGATGGCCTCGGGGGCCACGTCGGAGACGACCAGCGCGTCGCCGGTGCGCTCGGCCGGATAGGGCAGTTCGAACGCGTCCGGATCGGCGTCGGTCTCGACGACGAGCCGGCTCTCGCCGCCGTACTCCGCGACGAGCGCGTCGGGGTCGTCGACAGCGACGAGCTTGCCGTCGGCGAGCAGGCCGACGCGGTCAGCCAGCCGGTGAGCCTCGGCCATGTCGTGGGTGGTGAGGAAGATCGTCGTCCCGCCGGCGGCGAGCGATTCGAGGAGGTCCCACAGCGTCCGGCGGCCCGCCGGGTCGATGCCGGTGGTCGGCTCGTCGAGGAAGAGCAGGTCGGGATCGTTGACCAGCGCCGCGCCGACGCACGTCCGGCGCTGCTGACCGCCGGAGAGGTTCTCGTACCACGTGTCGGCGTCGTCGGTCAGCCCCACGTCAGCCAGCACCGCGTCGACGTCCCGACTGTCGTCGTAGAGCCCGGCGTAGTACTCGAGCAGTTCGCGGGCGGTGAGCCGCTCGGGCGGGGCGAACGCCTGCGGGAGGAGCCCGATGCGTTCGCGGTCGACCTGTCGGGGGTCGGCGCCGAACAGGGAAACCGACCCCTCGGCGTCGGTGGTGCCCGTCAACGCGCGGACGAGCGTCGTCTTGCCCGCGCCGTTGGGCCCGACCAGCGAGAACACCTCGCCCGCGTCGACCGAGAGCGAAACGCCGTCGAGCGCGACCGTGTCGCCGTAGGTCCGCCGCACGTCCTCGGCGACGAGCGTCGCTGTCATAGCTGGAGGATCCACTGGAAGTCGCAAAGGCGGTTCGGTTCGGAGACGTGCGAATGTGCCGAAAAAACCTCCACAAGGCAGTCAGTTTCGCGACGAACAGCAGGTGGCGACCGTTCGGTTCGAACCCGGGCTCAACAGATCTGTGGACCGGATCTCCGTTCACGGTCTGTAGCTTCTGCGGTCACGAAGTAGATCGCAGTCGAGTAGGTATCTCCGTGGCCGTTGCCGCTCGAATACCAGAACGGATGGCGAACCGCGACCTCGACGGTATCTCCCGTCCGATTCCTGATGACCGCTGTTTTGCTCACCACTGGCGCGCTGAATCCCCAGTCGTCGACACAGGATTTGCTCGGCAGGGAGTCCGAAAGGAACGCTCTTTCAGCGCCCAAAGCCCGCTGTTTGGCGGTATCGTCCGGTAATCCGGGGACGGGCGTCCCGCCCACGTCCGTCGCATTCCGATCGATCGTCGGCGGTGTCGACGACTCCGGAGGTGACGACTGAGTACCGAGACAGGCGGCGATCAGGACGAGGATGGCCACAGCGAGCGGTATGGCGACGTTACGGGAGATTCGTCCCGCCTCCATGGATCGCTTATGTCGCCGATACTGTATAATCCGACCGGTAACTCACGTCCCTGTTTCAGCCACGACGATGGGGGGCGAAGGCTCGGCTTCGGCTGCCGGGAGCCGGTGGTCGCAATCGGAGGCGAGGGAGACAAGTGGTGACGGCGGCAGGGCAGGCGAGTATGTGGGGATGGGTGGGAGCGTCGACGGAAACCAGTAGGAGGGCGAACGTCAGCAGGGCGGTGCGTGGGGCTCGGGCGTCAACGGAGGGCGACGGAGTGGAGGGCTGCACGTCAGCAGGGTGGGGGTGGAGTGCCGCACGTCAGCGGGGTAGGGGTGGAGGGCTGCGCGTCAGCGGAGGGCGATGGGATGGAGGGCTGCGCGTCAGCGGGGAAGGGTGGACTCCGGACTCCAGCGTCAGGCCGCCCGCGGGGAGGGATCGGGGGGCGGCGTCTCGACACCGTCGTCACCGTCGCCGCGCCAGCGGGCCGCGACGACGAGCGCGCCGGCGCCCAGGCCGACGAGGAGGACCGCGAACGTCACCAGGCCGCCGACGACCGGCAGGAGCCCGAACGCCTCGACGCCGAGGACGCCGACAGCGAGGGCCGCCCAGCGGCTGTCGTAGCCGGCGGACGTGAGCGCGAACCGGCCGACGAGGTACTCGCCGTAGATCAGCGCCGTCCAGACGGCCAGTCCGAACAGGGCGCCGCCGCCCATGGCGAGCGGGATGCCGACGACGGTCAGCATCACGGCGATCAGGAGGACGGGGACGGCGAACAGCGCCGCGAGCCCGGCCGCACCGGACCGCGCCGGGTCGTCGGTCGCCGTCTCGACCAGTTCAGCGGAGAACTCGGGGAACAGCCCGATCAGGAGCGAACCCACGAGCAGCGACAGGAGCGTCCAGTAGACGGCGGACAGCGGCGAGAAGACGTCGTCGAACGTCTCACCGATGCCGAGGCCGACCTCCGCGCCGCCGACCTGGAACTTCGGATTCGACTCCTCGGTCACCGTGCCGGCGACTGACGCGCCGGCCGCGCGGTCGAGCGTCTCGTGGTAGGTCACGTCGCCGCCGACCGTCGCGGTCGATTCGAGGACGACCGACTGGCCGCTGGCTACGTCGCCGTCGACCGTGCCGGCGACCTCGATGTCACCGCCACCCGCGCTCGCGTCTTCCGCGATGGTCGCGCCCTCTGCGACGGTGACGGACCCGCCGCCAGCGCTGGCGCTCCCCTCGACGCGGCCGTCGTCGACGACGTCGACCGACCCGGCCGCCGCGGTCGCGTCACCTCCGACGGTTCCGGCTACCGTGACCGACCCGGACGCGGAGGTGACGTCGCCGTCGACACTGCCACCGTCGGCGACTTCGACGGATCCAGCGACGGCTGTGACGTCGCCGGTGACGGTCCCGCGGACGAGGACGTCCCCGGTCATGACCGTCAGGTCGCCGGTGACCGTCTCGTCCGGCCCGACGACCCGATCGGCGTCCTGGGGCGTTGCGGCCGCCGCGCCCGGCAGGAGCGCGAACGCGACGACGAGACTGCATACGAGTACGAGGACCCGCGAAGAGCGGGCCTCTGGGGTGAGGGGAGCCATTGCAGTTAGACCGTCGTCCCCCATCCCGGTAAGTACCGAACGCGAACTTCCGACCCGGTAAGTCGGGGAAATATTTAAGTGAAGGTTCGTCGGTCAGCAGTGATTCCGTACGTCGCGGACGACGGCATCGACGTCGAACTCGTCGTCGGCCTTGTCGAAGACGACCTCGCCGTCCACTTCCACGCGGAAGACGCCGTGGTCGCCCATCACGAGTTCGAAGCTGTCGATCTGCCGTTCGAGGCTGGTGAGGATCGCTTCCTGCGTGTCGAGCGCGCGCTCCCTGAACCCGCAGGGGACGCAGTAGGTCAGCGTGACTCGTGTCATGGGGGACTCTCCGGCGGGAGCCCGGATAAACCGTGCGACGCGGTCGCGGGCGGTGTCGCGAACGGCCGAGCGGGGGTGTTCACTCCCGGCGGAACGGCCGCCAGACCAGCAGCGCGACGGTCGCGACGAAGACGGCGGTCGAGATGCCGTAGGAGCCGTCGGCGACCGCGGCGGCAACGCCGGAGCCGCTGCCGGCGATGCCGGTGGCGATCGACGCGATCACGGGCCAGCTACACGAGACGCACGAGAGCAGGCCGATCACGCCCGTGACGGCCGACTTCGCGGCGTCGAGGATCGTGGCGTACACGAGGTACGCGAGCGTCGCGTACCCGACCAGCTTGTAGGGGATGAGGGTCACGGAGAGGCCGCCACCGTTGAACAGGAGCGCCGGTGACCAGCCGGGGGGCAGCCCCCACGAGATCCGGGCCGTCGTCGGTCCGTGGCCGGGACCGACGAGTCCGCCGGTGTATGCGAGGATCCCGAAGTACCCGACCGCGAGCGCGGCCGCGATTCGGCGATTGCGGACCGAGGTCGACGCCGGGTCCGTCCGGGAGATCGCCCACAGCGAGACGTTGAACCAGACGAACGGGTAGATCCACAGCCGCAGGCCGCCGACCGAGAGGAGGCTCTGGCCGCCGAACGCCGCGTACGCGAGCAGGAGGAGCGCCTCTGTGTTGACGAGGAGCGCGCCCCACAGCAGCGTCTCGCGGCGCGGGCGGAGTCGGTCGGCGAGCGCGTCGGTGTCGATGGTGGACATCGGTCAGACGGCCAGCGCGTCGACGACGATGGCGACCAAGAGCGCCCCGAGGTAGGCGTTCGAGGCGTGGAACGCCCGGAACGCGGCTGATTCGGTGCGCTCGCGGTGCAGTCGGAGGACCGCCCAGAGGAACAGGCCGCCGAACGCGCAGGTCGTCGCCGCGTACACCCAGCCGAGCCCCGTCATCGCCGCGAGCGCGACGGCCGCGACGAGCGTGGCGGCGAGGTAGTAGAGGATGTGCTTGCGGGTCTCGGCGTCGCCGCGGACGACGGGCATCATGGGGAACCCGCCCTTCGCGTAGTCCTCCTTGTACGCGAGCGCGAGGTTGTAGAAGTGCGCCGGCGTCCACAGGAAGATGACGCCCGCGAGCGCCAGCCCGGGCAGGCCGAAGGTGCCGGTGACGGCCGCCCAGCCGATGAGCGCCGGGAGCGCGCCAGCGAACCCGCCGATGACCGTGTTCTGCACGGTGTTGGGCTTGAGCACGAGCGTGTAGACGACGCTGTAGAAGAGGATGGCCGACAGGCCGAGCGCGGCCGCGAGCAGGTTCACCTGCGCGAACACGGCCAGCGAGGCTGCCGCCAGCCCGACGCCGAACGCGACCGCGCGGCGGACCGGGATCTGGTGGGTCGCGATCGGCCGGTCGGAGGTCCGGTCCATCTTCTTGTCCTTCTCGCGCTCGAACACGTGGTTGAACGTCCCCGAGGCGCCGATGGCGAGGACGCCCCCGCCGAGAGTCAGCACGACCGTCCGGACGGTCAACTCGTCGCCGCCGGTCGATGCCAGCGCCATGCCGGCCGCGGCGACGAGACAGAGCAGCCACATCAGCCGCGGCTTCATCAGCCGGAAGTACGCCGACAGCGTCGCCGTCACGCGCCGGAGCGGCGGGATATCCGCGGGCGAACTGGGTCCGGCACCCGTTGCGGCCGCGGAATCGATGGCGTCCGTCGCGACGGCGGGGTCCGGGTTGTCCGGGCGGTCGGCGGATTCGTCGCCGGGCTCGACGGCCCAGCCGTCTTCGGGTGCGTCGGCAGCGTCGGGCTCGAGTTCCCACGCGAGCGCGACGACCAGCGCGGTGAACAGGACCATCCCGACGAGGAGGTGGGCGGTGGTCAGCAGGTCGGTCGGGCCGGAGATGACGACCACGGCGCCGATGCCGACCTGTACCGGAAAGAGGGCGACTCCGAGCGCGAGCGCGGCGAGGACGCGCCGGCGTAGACGGTGGCGAGCGCGGAATGCGGCGACCGCGGTCGCGAGCGCGAGACAGCCAACGAACAGGGCCACGGCGCGGTGGCCCCAGGCGACGAGCAGCGCGGGGTCGGCGAGCGTGACGGGACCGCGGCAGACGGGCCAGTTCGTGCACGCACGCGCGGCATCAGCGATCGACGCCGTCGCGCCGGCGACGACGAGCAGGTAGACGCCCATCGCCGTCGCTGCGAGCAGATCCGGGAACGCCGGTCGAGTTGCGCGCTTTAACACGTTGGAAACCCCGCTGTTGCCAGGACTTTGGGGTGTCTCCACTTAGTGTTCGCGTTTCGGGGATCGGACCGCGGAGTGAGCCGACGTGTCCGGGGTATCGGAACCGCCGAGGAGTCGCCGCGGAGCCGCACACGTTCGGGAACATATCGCCGATGAAGTATCATCATCTTTCGGACACGGCGACGGGATTCAGCACGTTAATATGCGGACAATCCCAAGCCCACGTCAAGAATGAAGGGTAAGCGCGTCGCACTCCTGGCGCTGTTCGCGGCCGCCCTGGCCGTGGTGGCGATCGAGCCCGCCGCCGCCCAGTCCGGGGCCGACTCGACCACCGAGGAGCTCATCTGGAACCTGAACAACCAGCTGCTGTACATCGCCGTGCCGATCACGGTGCTCGTCGAGGCCATCCTCTTCTACACGGTCTGGAAGTTCAGGAACAACGAGTCGCCGCTTCCCACGAAGGAGAACCGCCGGCTGGAGATCACCTGGACCGTCGCGACGGCCGTCATCCTGCTGTTCGTCGGCGTCGCTTCGTACCAGGTGCTCGCCGAACCGTACGTCACCGCCGCTTCGGAGGACACCGGCGTCGACACCGTCGCCAACGAGGAGGAGATCCTCGAAGTGCAAGTGACCGCCCAGAAGTACAACTGGCAGTTCAACTACCCCGGCCAGGAGGTCTCGAACGCCAACACGCTGGTGTTGCCGGCCGATCGGCCAGTGCGGTTGAACATCACTTCGAAAGACTGGCTCCACGCGTTCCACGTCCCCGGGCTGGGCCTGAAGAGTGACGCGTTCCCCGGCCAGTCGAACTACATCTTCACCAAGCCGACTGACACCGGCGAGTACCAGCTCTACTGCGCCGAGTACTGCGGCGCCGGCCACTCCGAGATGCTGGGTACCGTCGAGGTGCGCAGCCAGGACGAGTTCCAGAGCTGGCTCGCCGACAACAGCGAGTCCGGCGGATCCGGCGGCAACGAGACGGCCACCAACGAGTCCGCCGCACTCGCCCCCTGAGAGGGGTCCGCGGCGCGCTTTCTTTCCCGTTTTTCGTCCCCGATAGCAGCTGCTGGTATTTTTCACGGCCCGGAGCGTACCGCCGGCCAATGCGGTACTTCGAGGACCTCTCCGTCGGTGAAACGGCCCATTTCGGGAGCTACGAGGTGACGAGCGAGGAGATAACGGCGTTCGCCGAACGGTACGACCCGCAACCGTTCCACACGGATCCCGAGGCCGCGGCGGACTCGCCGTTCGGCGGGCTCGTCGCCAGCGGCTGGCACACCGCGGCGATGACGATGCGGCTACTCGTCGAGAACCACCTCGCCGACGCGGCGACGCGGGGCGCGCTCGGCGTCGACGAACTCCGGTGGCGCCGACCGGTCAGACCGGGCGACGAACTCGTCGTCCGGACCGAGATCGTCGACAAAGACGACTGGGACGACGACAACGGCCTCGTCTCGGTCGCTATCGAGGCCGAAGCCGACGGCGAGGAGGTGCTGTCGATGGTCGGGCTCGTCCTCTACGAACGCCGCGCGGAGGCGTAACTCGTCACTTTCGAGGCGATCGATAAAACGACGCCGCCGGTCAGTTGCCGGCGACGAGGCCGGGCTCCGGAGTGCCCTCGTGCTCGGTGTAGGCGTCGAGCTGGCGTTCGCCGCGTTCGGTGATCCGGTAGACCACTTCCGGGCTCACCGGCTCGGCGAGGCCGTTCTCGACCAGTTGTTCGGTCCGTCGCTCGACGTAGTCGGTCGGCATCCCCAGACGGTTCGCGACGAGCGCCACGTATGTCGGCCGCTCTTCGGCGAGGTAACTCAAGATCGCTGCGTCTGCGTCGCGGAACCAGTCCGGGTGCTGTGGCATCGGTATCCCCGACGTACTGTGTGTGTTGTTCACATATAACACTGTCGCCGCGACAGCGCGGTATCCGGTGACCGGCGGGCGGTGGCGTCCGGGCTGCGAGCGGCCCGGTGTGCCAACAGAGTCAAATCCGGGCAGTCCGGAGGGGTAGCAGAGACGTGCCATCGAACGTCGGCGATCGACCGACAGTCCTCGTCGTCGACGACGAGGAGGAAGTAGCGGAAGTGCTCGCGCTCAAACTCCGGGAGGAGTACGAGACTCGAGTGGCCACCGGCGGGGAGGAGGCGCTGGAGGTCATCGACGAGAGCGTCGACGCGGTGTTGCTCGACCGGCGGATGCCGGACATCCACGGCGACGACGTGCTCGCGGAGATCCGCGAGCGCGGCTACGACTGCGTGGTCGTGATGACGACGGCCGTCGATCCCGACCTGAACATCCTCGAGATGGACTTCGACGACTACCTCACCAAGCCCGTCGAGACGGAGACGCTCCTGACGACGCTCGACCAGCAACTCGACAGCAAGCAGTCCGGCGACCCGAAGCTCGAGGAGTTTTTCGCCGTCGTCTCGAAGATCGAGGTCCTCGAAGCGGAACTCACGCCGGCGGAACTCGCAGAAAGCGACGAGTACGAGGAGCGAAAGCGCGAGGCCGAGCGACTCGGCCGGGAACTCCAGGAGTCCCACCCCGACTTCGAGGAGATCGTCGACACCTTCCGCGACATCAACCGCGGTTCCTCGTAGTTCGACTTCCGCCGATACAGCCAGCTACAGTGCCGATAGCGCCGCCTGTATCGCGTCCCAGTCTGGCTGCTCGGACGGTTCGTCGGCGGCCCACGCGTACCGGACTTTCGTGTCCCCGTCGATCACGAACACCGAACGGCGGGAGACGTCCCGGTGGCCGGCGAGTTCGTTGTGGCGGACGCCGTAGCGCTCGCTGACGGCGCCGTCGCTGTCGGACAACAGCGGGAAGGACAGGTCGTACTCGCGGGCGAGCGCCCGGTGGCTGAACGCGCTGTCGCGGGAGACGGCCAGCACCGTCAGACCCTCGCGCGCGTCGACCCACTCAGCGTCCCGGAGGCCGCGCAACTGGTCGACGCAGGCGGGGTCGAAGTCGAACTGGTAGAACGCGAGGACGACGGGGCCGTCGCGCGTGTGTTCGGCGAGCATGTACTCGCGGACGATCTCGCCGTCCGTCCCGGGGAGGATGAAGTCGGGCGCCGCGGTGCCGTCGGTGAGCATGGGACGGTCACGGAGTTCGGCGCAGGACCGCATAAAGCGGTCGGTGGCCCAACTTCGCGGGAAGCGACAGAGCTTTTCCCCGTCGCTCGATAGCGAGGGGTACCACAGATGCTTCAGGGCGCGACGCTGGCACGAGCCGGGATCGACGCGGTCGCCGTCAAGCCCGCGGAGGTCGACGTCGAGCGCGCCGCCGCCCTCGACGTGGACGCTTTCGCGGTCGACTACGAGGGCCGCGAGCACCTGCCGTCGCCGGAGACGCTCGCGGATCTGGCCGCGGAGGCGGACGTCCGGGTCACCACGCCCGTCCGCGCCGACGGCTTCGACCCGCTCGGTGAGAACGACCTCGCCGAAGCGCTCCCCGAAGACGCCGGGCGGGTACTCGTCGCCGGTCACCGAGCGTATCTCACTGACGTCGAACGCGAGCGCGAGGTCGCGCCACGACTCCGGGCGGCGGCCGCGCGCAGTCGCGACCCCTGGGTCGGCACCGAGGGGATCGAGCGGATCGCCCTCGCCGTCGGCGGCACGCAGTTCGAACTCCTCGGCCCGGGCACCGACGGTCGCCTCCGCGCGCTCAGGCAGGCCGGCTTCGAGGGCGAGGTCGCCCTCTACGCGCCGACGGTCCTCACCGACGACGAGGACGCCGTTCTCGACGCGCTCGGTGCCTACGCCGCTCGCCGCGGTCCAGTCAGGTCCGCACTGCCCGACGGCGCAGCCACCGACGCGGAGGCCGACGGACGCGCCCGCGAGGTCCTCTCGCAGGCCGTCCGCGATTACGGACTCGTGGGCGACGTCGACCACGTTTCTGACCGCGTCGAACAGCTCAAAGCGGCGGGCGCCGACCACGTCGTCGGCTACCCCGCCCGCGGCCTCGACCCCTTCCTGTAGATGTCCCGACGCGTCGCAGTCGTCGGCGGCGGTGCCCTCGGCGTGACGGCCGCTCGTGACCTCGCGGCCCGCGGTGCCGACGTGACGCTCTACGAACGCGACGAGGTGGCGAACGGCGCCTCCGGCCGCGCGGCAGGCATCGCCTACGACGCCTTCGCCGAGGATATCGACGCCGCGGTCGCCGAGCGCGCGGTCGAGCGATTCCGGGCCCTCGACGCCGAGGGTACCATCGAGTTCGTCGAGCATCCCTACGTCTGGTTCGCGCGGGCGGGCGACGAGCGCCGCGCCGAAGTCGTCCGCGAGAGCGCCGAGCGGATGCGGGCGAACGGCCGCGACGTGACGCTCCTCGACGAGGGGGAACTCGCCGGCCGGTTCCCCCCGCTCGCGTCGGTCGACGTGGCGGTCGCCGCCGTCGCGCACGACGCGGGGTACCTCGATCCGGCGGAATACGTCCGGGCGATGGCCGACCGGGCCGCCGCGACCGGTGCGACCGTCGAGACCGGGACGCGGGTCGCGCTCGCCGACGGCGGCACGGCGGTCGAGACGGCGGCGGGTACCGAGTCGTTCGACGCCGTGCTGGTCGCCGCGGGCGCGCACACCAAGCGCCTGCTCGCCGGTGTGGACGTACCGATCCCGATGAAACCCTACCGCGTCCAGGCGCTCGTAACTGAGGCGTTCGACGACGCCGGGTCCGTGCCGACCTGCTACGACGCGACCGGCGGGCAGTACGCCCGCCCCCGCGACGGCGGCCTCCTCGTCGGCGACGGGACGCAGGAACGGGAGTTCGACCCCGACGACTACGACGCCGACGCCGATCCGTCCTTCGAGCGGTCGTCGCTCGACTGGCTCCGTGGCGTCCTCGGCGAGCCGATAGCGGACCGCGACTTCACTGTCCGGCGGTCGTGGGCTGGTCTCTGTACGGCCACGCCCGACCGCGACCCGCTGCTCGGGCAGGTCGAACCGGGCCTGTTCGTCGCCACTGGGTGGCACGGCCACGGGTTCATGCGCGCGCCGGCGCTGGGCGAGCGGATCGCGGACGAGATTCTCGGCGGCGAGGGGATCGACGGATTCGACCCGCGCCGCTTCGACGGCGACGAGTCGTTCGAGGTCGTCGAGGGCATGACCGTCGAAGAATAGCAGTGCTGGGTGGTCGGCGCAGTCCGTCGCGGGGAGTTACGCGTTCGCGCCGCTCCAGTCGCCCTCGTCGTCGCTGGTTTCGTCACTACTGTCGGTTTCGTCGCTACCGGCGGCCTCGGCGTCGAGTTCGTTCGCGTCGGCGGCCCCTTCGTCGACGCTCTCGGTTTCGAGCGCTTCGTCGACGTCGGGTTCGACCGGCTCGCTCGTCTTGGGGATTCGGACTTCCAGCGTGCCGTTATCCCGGAGCGTCGCGGACGCCGCCTTGGCGTCGACTCGCGCGTGCTCGGGGAGTTCGACCCGCCCGTCGAGCGCGAGGCCGCGCCCGGGGTAGCGCATCTCGAAGCCCTCGTGGAACCCGCGGAACCGGTCGATTCGCACCTCGACGGCGCCGTCGTCGTACTGCACCTGGACGTCCGACCCGCGGGCGCCCGGCGCGTCGAAGACCGCGAGGTAGACGTCCTCGCTCTCCAGCAGGTCGACCGGTAGCGGCGTCCGTTCCTGGGCGCGCCCCATCGCGCGGCCGACGTTCTCGAGGACGGCGTTACCGAGCGACTCCCCGATGTGACGGATCTTGCTCATACGCGGCGATTAGGCCGGTGTTCCCTTCAGGATTGTGCCCGCGGGCGCAGGACAAAAACGGCGAGGCGGGCCGAGCGGGAAGCGTGCGAATTCGTGCTGTTACAGTTCGATCTCTTCGAGGCAGTCCGTCCCGCCACAGACCGGACACTGCAGGTCCTCGACGGAGTGGTCGTCGGGCACGTCGTAGGTGTAGTGGTTCTCGAACATGTCGAGGAAGCAGTCCTCGCTCGTGCACTTGATCTCCTTCGTCGGTGGCATGGTCGCGGGTTCGGACGGCCGACGGATACTGTTTTCGGCACTCCCCGTCGGGGTACCCGAGTGGGGACTCAGGCGTGTTTCGGGAGCGAGACGGTGAAGACGCAACCGCTCGGGTCGCCGTCCTCGACCGAGATCCGGCCGCCGTACTGTTCGACGAGCGTGTGTGCGAGATAGAGGCCGATCCCGGTCCCCGGGCTCTCGGGACCCATCTCGCCCTTGCCGAACACCGACTCCTTCTGCGAATCGGGGATCCCGGGGCCGTTGTCCGCGACGCTGACGTGGACGTGGGTCTCCGACTCCTCGCTGCTCACCGTGGCCCGCGGATCGGACGAATCGTTGTGGCGGGCGGCGTTGCTGAGCAGGTTCCCGTAGACCGAGGATAGCAGTTCGTTGGCCCTGACGGCGACGTCCGGGATGTCGCCGTCGACCGTGACCGTCAGGTCGTCGTGCCGTCGGTCGGCCTTCTCGACCTCGTCTTCGAGGATGTGCCGGACGTTCACGCCGGTGAGCGCGAACTCGGTTTCGCCGCCGATCGAGTCGACGAAATCCCGCGCGATGGAGGTCAGTTCCGCGATGTGGTCGCAGGTGTGCTGGATCCGGTCGACGTACTCCTGGCCTTCGTCGTCGACGTGCCGGCCGATGCCGTCGGCCCACGCGATGAGCAACTGGACGTCGTTGTTGATGTCGTGGCGGACCAGCCGGTTGATGACGGCAAGCTCCTCGGTCCGGGACTCCAGTTCCCGCTCACGGCGTTTCTGATCGGTAATGTCGCGGGTGATGAGCTGGAAGGAGTCGGACTCGCTCCCGACGCTGACCGGGGCAGCGACGTTGTGGAAGTGGCGGACGCCGTACCCGTCCTGGAACGTGACCGCCGATCCAGCGGTGAGGGCTCTGCGGCCGTGTTCGAGACGGTTGACGGCCGTCTCCCTCGGGAGGACGTCCGAGATGTGCTCGCCGATTAGCTCCGAGCGGGTGGTGTCGAACGACCGCGCTGCGGCGTCGTTCGCGGCCGTGATCGTCCCGTCGACGGTGACCTGTGTAATCTCGTCGGGTGTGTTGTTGACCAGCAGTTCGTACTTCTCGTCGGCGCGACGCTGGGCGACGACGTTCTCGATCCGGTTTGCGAGCAACTGGAGTTGGCCCTCCTCCGCGATGTCGTCTTTCCGGAGGTAGTCGTCGATCCCCGTACCGATAGCTCGGCTCGCCGTCTGTTCGTCGCCCTGGCCCGTCAACAGGATGAAGGGGAGCCCGTACTCGGCTTCGACGCGCTCGTACAGCTCCAGTCCGTTCAGTCCCGGCATCTCGAAGTCGCTCACCACGCAGTCGACCGGTCGGTCCGCGAGAATTTCGAGCGCTTCCTCGCCGCTGCTCGCTTTCGACACGGAGATGTTCTCGGATTCACCGAGTTTGTCCGAGACGATCTCCCGAAAGAAACCGCTGTCGTCGACGAGGAGCACGTCGATCAACGACGTACGTATCATAGGAGAGCTTTCCCGGACGAAGTGTTATAGCTATCTGCCGGATTTTCTCAGACGATAATTCCGGTGGCAGCGGTCGGACAGGAACCCGACGCGCGGGCCGTGCGAAGCCACGAACCGGAGTCGTTGGCTGCAAGCCCGGGATATTTCAGTCAGTAGCCGAACTGAGTGGCATGACGGACGAACACGGCGGGTTCGAGGGCGTCCGCGAGAACCTCGACCGCCACCCGATGGTCCAGCTATTCGGCTACGCGACGCCGTACTGGCTCAGGCTGACCGTCGGCATCCTCGCTTCGTTCCTGACGCGGTTCGCGCGGCTCGTCCCGCCGATCATCGTCGCCGCGGCCATCGACCGCGTCATCCTGAACAACGGCGAACCGGGCCTGTTGACTCAGGCCGGACTGCTCCCCCGCGGCACGATCACCGGCGAGGCCGCGAAGATGGCGTTCCTCCAGCGACTCGTCGCCCTCGCGGCCATCGCCTACCTCGTCCGGTCGGTGACACGGTTCGTCTCGCGATACCTCCTGCAGTCCTCGGCACAGAAGATCCAGCGGGACCTGCGCAACGACACCTACGACCACCTCCAGCGGCTGTCGATGGACTTCTTCGCCAACCACCAGACCGGCGGGATGATGTCGATCCTCAACAGCGACATCAACCGACTGGAGTCGTTCCTGAACACGGAGTTCCGCCAGTTGATCCGCGTCGTCGCCACCGTCGGCGGCATCGCCGCCATCCTCTCGACGTACTCGGTGAAGCTCGCGCTCATCGCGCTGGCGCCGGTCCCGATCATCGGGATCGCCAGCGGCTACTTCCTGACGTGGATCGAACCGCGCTACCGGTCGATCCGCCGGACGGTCTCGCGGCTCAACACCCGACTGGAGAACAACCTCAGCGGCGCCGCGGTCATCAAGGCCTTCGACCGCTACGAGTTCGAGCGCGAGCGCGTCGAGTCCCAGAGCCAGACCTACCACGACGAGAAGGTCGCCGCCCTGCGCATCCGCCGGGGCTTTTTCGCCGCGCTGCGGCTGTTGACCGGCGTCGTCTTCGTCGCCATCCTCTACGTCGCCGGGACGGACTTCATCACCAACCCAGAGAGCGAAGCGGCTCTGAGCGCCGGCACCTTCGCGGTCTTCTTCCTCTACCTCCGCCGGCTCTACTCGCCGATGCGCCGCGTCGGCAAGTCCGCCAACAAGTACCAGCTCGCCAAATCCAGCGCCGAGCGCGTGTTCGGTCTGCTCGGCCACGAGCCGGCGATCACCGAGCCCGCCGACCCCTACGATCCCGACCGGATCGAGGGCAGCGTCGCCTTCGAGGACGTGACCTTCGCCTACGACGACGACCCCGTGGTCCGGGACGTGACCCTCGACGTCGACGCGGGGGACACGATCGGCCTCGCAGGACCGACGGGCGCGGGCAAGTCGACCCTGCTGAAACTCGTGCCCCGCTTCCACGACGCCGACGAGGGAGTCGTCCGCGTCGATGGGACCGACGTGCGGGAGTACGGCCTCCAGACGCTCCGCCAGCACGTCGCCGTCGTCGAACAGCAGCCGTATCTGTTCTCCGGCACCGTCGCCGAGAACGTCGCCTACGGCGACCGGGAGGTGCTGGCCGGTGAACAGCGCCGCGCCCACGAGGACGACGACGGGGAGCGGCCCCACGACGAGCGCGAGCGGACAGCCGACGCCGACGCGGCCCGCGAACGCGTCCGCGAAGCCGCTCGCGCGGCCGAAGCCCACGAGTTCATCACCGACCTGCCCGACGGCTACGACACCCAGATCGGCGAGCGCGGCGTCAAGCTCTCGGGCGGCCAGCGCCAGCGCGTCGCCATCGCCCGCGCCCTGCTGAACGACCCCGAGATCATCATCTTCGACGAGGCCACTTCCGACGTCGACACCGAGACGGAAGAGCGCATCCAGGAGAGCCTCGACCGCCTCGTCGAAGACCGCACCGCCTTCGTCATCGCCCATCGCCTCTCGACCATCCGCGACGCCGACCGCATCGTCGTCATGGACGACGGCGCAATCGTCGAGCGCGGCACCCACGACGAACTCCTCTCGGTCGGCGGCGACTACGCCGACCTCTGGCACGCCCAGGCCGACGACCAGCCGGTCAGTGCCGACGATTAGCGTGGACCCTTTCGATCAGGCTACTCTATCAGCGGCCGTCACGACCGCCGCGAGTTCGAGTCACAGCAGGCCGTCGTCGCCGAAATCGACGTACTTGTCGGCCCTCACGCCTGGACTCGGGTATCCCCCGGAGAACAACCTGAACGCGACGAACAAGTACACGGGGAGGGTGACTACGGTCAGGAGATCGGCCACCCAGTAGTCTCGTCCCCCTCGTTCGGCGAGGGCGTTCACGGCGAACCAGTCGATCGCGAACAGCACGACCACGAACCCGCCGACGAGGGCGGACAGGATCACGGCGACGACAGCGAGGAATAGCACTCTGCGTAGCAGCCACCGAACCGCGCTCGATGCCGCGGAACGGAAACGCTGTCCTCGTTCTCCCATATCGTAGTACTACGTGTCTGTCAGGTAAGTGTTTTAGGGCGAGAACGTCTCGAGGTGTCTCACCGGGCGCGGACGGAGTACGCCGTCGGCGAACGGGGATACCGCGCCCGCAAAACGGCGGTTCGGAAGCTTTGTTAGCCGCCGTCACCGGTCTTGGAGCAATGAGCCACGCTTCGTCGCCGGTCCGCCGCGTCGCGGACTGGGACTTCGATCAGTTGTCTTCGCTGGCGGCCGAGCACGATACGCCGCTGTACGTCGTCGACCTCGACAGGGTCGCGGCGAACTACGAGCGCTTCGCCGCGGCGTTCCCGGACGCTCACGTCATGTACGCCGCGAAGGCCCACACGGGCCGCGCCGTCCTCGAAACGCTCCTCGACGCCGGCGCGGACATCGAGTGCGCCGCCCGTGGCGAACTCCAGCGGGCGATCGAGGCAGGAGCAGACCCCGATACGCTCCAGTACACGGCGGTCAACCCGCCGGACGCGGACCTGGACTACGCGGCGGAGCTCGGTGCCGAACACCCGGGACTGACGGTCACGGGCGGGGCGCGGGACACCTTCGACCGGCTGGAAGCGCGGGGCTACGACGGCCGGGTCGCCATCCGGATCAACCCCGGCATCGGAACCGGCCACCACGAGAAGGTCGCGACGGGGAAGGACGCGAAGTTCGGGATTCCCTACGACGAAGTGGTCGAACTGGCCGACGAACTGCGCGAGCGCTTCGACCTCGTGGGGCTGCACGCGCACATGGGCAGCGGCGTCCTGCACGACGACCTGGACGACCACTGCCGAGCCATCGGGAAGGTCGCCGACCTCGCTCGCGAAGTCGGTGACGACGACCTCGAGTTCGTCGACTTCGGCGGCGGGTTCGGCGTGCCCTACCGCGAGGACGAGGAGCCGCTGGACATGGAGGTCGTCGGCGAGAAGGTCCGCGACGCGGTCGGGGCATTGGATGCGCAGATCAAGCTCGAACCCGGCCGCTACGTCGTCGCCGACGCCGAGGTGATCCTGACGGAGGTGAACACGGTCAAGGAGACGCCGGAGGCGACCGTCGTCGGCGTCGACGCCTCGCTGGCGACGCTCATCCGCCCGGCGATGTTCGACTCTTACCACCCGATCGCGAACGTCTCCGCACCCGACCGCGCGGCCGAACCGGTGTCCATCGGTGGCCCGTGCTGCACGAGCGCGGACGTGTTCTGCACGGACCGACCGGTCGCCCGGCCCGAGCGCGAGGACCTGCTCGCCATCGGCAACGCGGGCGCCTACGGCTACGAACTCGCGAACCAGTTCCACTCGCAGCCCCGGCCTGCGGAAGTCGCCATCGAGGACGGCCAGACGCGAGTCGTCCGCCGGCGGGAGTCGATGGACGACGTGACGCGAGTCGAGCGCGAAGCATCGGGAACCGCAGAGGGAAGCCAGCAGCGATGACCTTCGACACCCTCGACTTTCACGAGCGCGCGGTCCGGACCGAATCCCACGAGTCCGTCGACGAGATGCGCGAACTGCTCGTCGAGACGCTCGAAGCGACCGGCGCCGAGCCCGTCGTCGACGAGGCGGGCAACACCCTCGCGACCCGGACTGCCGACGGGTTCGAGTCCGGTGACGCCGCCATCGCGCCCGCCGATAGGGAATCCGAACGGAGCGAGGACGACGCGGACGGGACCCACCTCGTCCTGAACACGCACATCGACACGGTGCCGCCGCACGTTCCCTTCGCCGAGCGCGAGGACGGGGACGTCGTCGAGGGACGGGGGGCCTGTGACGCGAAGGGGCCGCTCGCAGCGCTGGTCGACGCGTTCCTGACCGCGGGGGTCGAGGACGACGGCAGTCGGCTGACGCTCGCGATCACGCCCGACGAGGAGACGGTCCAGTCCGGGGCTGCACACGTTGCGGGGCGATTCGGCGCCGACGGCGTGGTCGTCGGCGAGCCCACGGGACTGGACGTCTGCAACGCGGCACGCGGGCAGTACGAGGGATCGATCACGATCACGGGCTCGGCCGCCCACGCCGCCACGCCCGAGAGCGGCGCGAACGCGATCCGGGCCGTCGCGCCGATCCTGCAGGCGATGGAGACCTACGACGAGAAGCGCGGACCGGCCGAGCACGAGTCGCTCGGTCGACCGACGCTCACCCCGACGGTGATCGAGGGCGGCGAGGTGTCCAATCAGGTGCCCGAGGAGTGCGTCCTCACCTTCGACCGCCGGCCCGTTCCGCCCGAGACGCCGGAGGAGTTCCGCGAGGGGCTGGAAGCGCACCTCTCGGAGTGGATTCCGACCGGAATGGACCTCAGCGTGGTGTTCACACCGCGGGAGACGCCGTTCCTGACGGCGTTCGCGACCGACTCGGAAGATCCCCTCGTCGAAGCCGTGGCCGCGGCCAGTGGCGGCGAGGTGCGCCCGTTCGGCGCCGCGACGGAGGCCTCGTACTTCGCGGAGCACGCGCCGACGGTGGTCTTCGGTCCGGGCGATCTCGCTGACGAGGAAGGCGCGGTAGCCCACAGCGAGCGCGAATACGTCCGTCGCGAGGACGTCCGCGCGGCCGCACGGGCGGTCCGCGACGCTATCGACGTGCTTCTCTAGAAGATCGATTCCGCCGCGGGCTCCGATATCGGATCGTTACTCGACCAGCGGGAGGACGATGCCGAACACGAGCGGTGAGAACAGCCCGAGCAGGATCCCGAAGACTTCCATGTCGAAAAACAGCGTCTGTTCCCAGCCGGGCAGTCCGCCGAACATCGCCGTCCCGGCGATCTCTCCGAGCCCGCCGAGGGCGAACAGCGCGACTCCAGCGAGGAATCCGAGCTTCGCGAGCGACGGGTAGTCGGTAGACACGTACTGCGTCATACCTCTCGATGGCCCGCCCCCGTACAAAAATCCCTCGCGTTGCACCGTCACAGACTCTCACGAAAACCATATGTGCGATAGTAGCATATCGGGCCCCAATGCGAGAACTCCTCTTCGGACCGATCGCCGAGGCGCTCGGCATGGTCCTGTACGTCGTCGTCGCGGGAGCACTGACCGTCGTCGGTACACTCGCCGAACAGGCGAGCGTCCACAACCTGAACGCCGGACAGATGACGCTCGGTGTCTGGGAAGCCGTGGTCGGTGCCGTTCTCATCTACGCCGGCCTCAACGTCGCCTACCACATCGTGTTGCCGCGACTCCGCGGGGCCGAGCCGACGGCCTGAGCGACCGTGACGGTCACGCGAGATACGACATCGCTTCTTCGTCGCTGACCTGGCCGAACGTTCTGTAGTGAGCGCCGACCGCCCGGAAGCCGTGCGGTCGCTCGACCGCGACCACGGCGTCCGCGAGCGCTTCGAGTTCGGCGAGCGTCTCCGGCGGTCCGACCGGGACGGCGGCGACCAGCGACGCGGGGTCGTCCTCGCGGATCAGTCGGAGGCAAGCCCGCATCGTCGCGCCCGTCGCGACGCCGTCGTCGACGACCACGACGCGCTTGCCGGCGAAGTCGGGGCGCTCCCCCGTCCGGTAGGTAGCGGCCTTTTCGGCGGCGACCGCCCGTTCCCGTTCTCGCTGATCGGCGAGGTACTCCTCCGAGGGAGCGGCCCGTTCGAGCGCCTTTTCGTTGAGCCAGACGGCGCCGTCCTCGGCGACGGCACCGATGGCGTACTCGGGGTTGCGCGGCGCGCCGATCTTCGAGGCGACGACCACGTCCAGCGGCGCGCCGAGGCGGTCGGCCACCACGCGACCGAGCGGCAACCCCCCACGAGGGATAGCGACGACGACGTCGGCCACTACCCCCTTCGATTCGAGAGCGTCGGCGAGGCGAGCGCCCGCGTCCGTTCGGTCGCGGAACATGCGCGTGGGTACGAGTCACACTGGCATAGGTCTGTGCCCGCCGCTTCGTCCGGGGAACCAACATTGTTAGGTTCCGAAACTATATCCCGACACTCCTTCGGTACGGTCGATGTCAGAGGCAACAACGGACTGGCGGCTGTACGTCGAAGAGAACGCACTCATCGCGGATTTCCCGGAAGATCTCGAGACGTCGGAGTCGGTGTTCGCGGCGGTCAACGAACGGTTCGAGGAACTCGCTCCCCAACCCGAGGTCGACACGCACATCTCGGTCATGCGCATGGACTCCCCCCTGAACGGCGAGGTCTTCGAGAAGGCGAGGGAGGCGGCGCGGGTCGGCACCGAGTTCGACATCACGACGTGGATCCTCGTCTCCGAGGACATCAAGAACCGGGCGCTCCAGAGCAAGATCGGGTCCATCGAGGGCGTCGAGACGGCCGTCGCCGCCAGCGTCGACGAGGCCCTGGAACTGGCCCAAGAGTGACGGCGGGCGACTGACTGCACAGAGCCGCGGAGACAACCACTGATTCTGTCGGACTCTTGCGGATGCAACCCCTGGAACTGAGCGACCGCTATTTGGACCTCGACCGCGGGTGGGCGCTCACTCCCGGATGTCGTCGACTAGCTCGCTGGCGACGCCAGTGTAGCCCGCGGGGGTCAGCGAGTGGAGTTCCGCGCGCACGTCCTCGCTCACGTCGAGGTCGTCGATCATCGCGGCGAAGTCGTCCATCGACACGTCGCGGCCGCGCGTCGCTTTCTTCACGTGCTCGTAGGCGTCGTCGAAGCCCTCCCGGCGCAGAATCGTCTGGACAGCTTCGCCGATTACCTCCGGCGTCGACTCCAGATCGTCGCGCATGACCTGCTCGTTGGGGACGACCTTGCCGAGGCCGTTCTGGAGCTTCGAGTACCCGATGAGACAGTGAGCCAGCGCGGCGCCCATGTTCCGCTTGACCGTCGAGTCCGACAGATCGCGCTGGAGCCGGGACTTCGTGACGTAGTCTGCGAGGAAGGTGAGATCGGCGTTGGCCTTCGAGAGGTTGCCCTCGCTGTTTTCGAAGTCGATCGGGTTGACCTTGTGGGGCATCGTCGACGAGCCGGTCTCGCCCTCCGCTGCTTCCTGGCCGAGGTAGCGGTCGGAGACGTAGAGCCAGACGTCAAGATCGAGGTCGAGCAGGACGTTGTTCGCGCCGCGGAGCGCGTCGAAGACGGCCGCGAGGTCGTCGCAGGGGTTCACCTGCGTCGTGACCGGCTCGTGGTCGAGGCCCAGATCCAGGACGAACGTCCGCGAGAAGGCGGGCCAGTCCACCTCGGGGTAGGCCGCCTCGTGAGCCGCGTAGTCGCCCGAGGCGCCGGCGAGCTTGCCCGCGATCTCGTCGGTCGCACGCTTGATCCGTCCGAGCGCTCGACCGAGGCGGGAGGCGTAGACGGCGAGTTCCTTCCCGAACGTCGTCGGCGTCGCGGGCTGGCCGTGGGTCCGCGCGAGCATCGGTAGATCGCGGTACTCGCGGGCCATCTCGGCCAGTGCGTCGCGCACTTCACGGAGCTGCGGGACGAGCACCTCCTCGACGGCGGGCTTGACCATCAGGCGGTGGGCGAGGTTGTTCACGTCCTCACTAGTGAGGCCGAAGTGGATCCACTCGGCGGCGCTCAGGTCCTCGGGGAAGCGCTCGCGGACGAAGTACTCGACGGCCTTCACGTCGTGGTTGGTCGCGGGGTACTCGCCGTACCCCTCGGTCTCGATCTGCTTGACGAGCGCCGCGTCGTCGCCGTCGAACTCCTCGTAGATCGACCGGAGTTCCTCGCGCTGGGGGCTGCTGATCTCCAGCGGAGTCTGAGGGAGGTCCGCCAGCGCGATGAGGTACTCCACTTCCACGCGCGTGCGAGCCCGCATCAGCGCCTGCTCGCTGGCGTAGGGGACCAGCGGTTCGGTGTAGCGGGCGTAGCGCCCGTCCAGCGGCGAGACGGCCTGCAGTGACGAACGGTCGGTCATGTTCGCCCCTGTGACGAGTCGGCCAAAGAGGGTGTCGGTCTAGATTACTGCGAACGTCTAAATCCCATATGAACAGATATCATCTATGCAATCATCGATTTTATACCGTTCACACCATCGTTCTCTAAAGATAAATATTCTTTACTTTTCTGTATTTTGTCATACTCACTATCGGTTGGGAATATATCCAAACAATCCTCTAATTCTGAATAGAATGAAATTATATTGAAATTCTTTTTTCCATGGCCTTCGATCTCTAATACGCATTTCGCGGTACACAAATCTTCGAAATTAGTGCGCTCTTCACAAAATACATGGATACTATTCTGCCAATCTTTTGTAAGTTCGTTATTTATATCGTCAATGCATGAGCTAAATGGATCATTATCAAGATCAACCATTACTGTGAGTTCAATACTATTATTATAGAACTGGAATGCTATCTCTGGAAACATGCCCGCGACCTTATTGTAGCCGCCTTCAGCTTTGATTAAGGATCTCAAATTATCTTGCAATAAACAGTGCTCTATCCGTCTTTTTTGAGGGATCTGGGCTTGTTCATTATGGAAGAGGTCGTATTCTTCTGGGTGATGGGTTTCTTTAACCACTTCTCGCAAAAAGATTAAGTCGTTCTCTCCTTCGCTAAGAATGATGTGTTTCATTTTCCACCTCGAAGGTCAGCATGGAGATCTTCAATTTTCTCGCGGGACCTTTCATAGTTTAGTGTTCTCGGCAAAGGAGACGTTAGCTGAGTCAATTGGAAATTATCAATTAAGTAGCTCTCCCTTTCCTCTTTTAGAGGTTCTGAGAAGAAGGCGTCAATAAAGTCTGTATCATGGGTGGTTATAAACATTTGAATGTTATTTTCATCAGAAATCCTCACGATTTCTTGAACAAGATGGATAATATACTCTGGGTGAAGATTGTTTTCTGGTTCTTCTATCATGAGGACTTCTCCTTGATACTCTTCATCAAACAACTCCCAAAGAATGTGGACAATAGATTGTAGACCACTCCCAACAAAATCATAGGGGACATCATATTTTTCTCCGTCCTCTTCAAACACCAAACTTTCGAATGAAAAGTCGGATAAATTCTCAACGATGTTATTGTCAACCAGATATTCTTCAATATTTGAGATGCGTACTGGGTCTTCCTCAGAAGGTAACCCTGGGTCAGTGGGCACAAAACGAACTCCATCAACTGGAGACGGTTTTTCCTCAATAAATCGTCCACGTCCAAATCTTGGAACTAGTAGATTTCGTAGACTTCTTTCGATCATGCTTTCTGGAACCCCTCTCTCATCCATGAGTTCCTCTAAATCAATATCTGACCGGACATGATCAATGATTCTATCCCGAAGGCTATCATATTCAGTCCCCAGATAGATGTATGGATATTCTTTACCGTCAACTTCAACAATTAAACAATTACCTTCAGCAGCTTCAAACAAATATTCCTCTGAAAGATCAGTAATACTTTCAACCAATCTGCTTTCTAGCTCACCGAACTCCCCCTCCGGAGTTTCGAATGTTTTTTGATTGATGTGTGATGGGATGGGATATTCTTCATTCATGTCTAAGATATCTTGCAGAGTCTTCAACATGAGCTGTGGAAGCATTTTATCTGGTGGTTTTCGCAGACCTACTTCTCTATTATTTTTGTAGGGCTCTCCAGAATCGAAATCTCCATCTAAAGTGGCTTGATTCTTCCCATATTTTATATTCACTGAACAAGTGTCACCTTCTTGACTTTTGTTCACCACCATATCGATGTTATCTCCATATCTCTGGATGGAACGGGGATTGAAACCAAACTCAATAGATTGGAGTAGAGAGGTTTTCCCAGAATTGTTTGGTCCTGTAATCAAATTTATCTTTTTGGGAGCTACCTCAAACTCTTCAATAGCTTTGAAGCCCTGAATGCGTAGAGACTCAATATTGGTCATTTAATTGTTTATACTGTCCGGACGGAAAGGCATTAATTCTTCGTGTGAAGTTGCTCGCAGGTTGCTCAGGTACTCTGCAAAATGACTCATCAGAATCCCATTCAGATCTTGTTACTACAAATGACATGTCCAGATGGTCTGTTGTCTATTGTGTCGACTGTGTCTTCGCCTATTCGCAACTACTTTGCGCGGGGCCGACGGCCCTCCGAACATGAAACTCGCGGGACTCGCAAGCAATCGCGGACGCAACTTACTGAACATCGCCGACCGCTCCCCGGGAGGAGCGGAGTTCGCCGTGATCCTCACGAACGACGCCGGCGCGCCCGTTCTCGACGCGGCGGCCGAGCGCGGGATCCCAACCGAAGTCGTCGAACGCGAGGAGGGCGAGGACCGCCGCGACCACGAGGAGCGGGTCCTCGACGCGCTTGCCGACTACGACTTCGAACTGGTGACCCTCGACGGTTACATGCGCCTGCTGTCGGAGACGTTCCTCGACGAGGCGCCGACGACGCTGAACGTCCACCCGTCGCTGCTCCCGTCGTTCCCCGGCATGGACGCGTGGGGCGACGCGCTCGACTACGGCGCGAAGGTCGTCGGCTGCACGGTCCACGTCGTGACCAACGCCATCGACGACGAGGGCGAGATCGTCGAGGAGGAGGTCGACGGCGGGCCGGTCGTCACGCAGGAGCCGATCCCGGTCTACGAGGGCGACGACGAGGACGATCTCAAAGAGCGCGTCCTCTACGAGGGCGAGTTCAAGGCCTACCCGCGAGCCGTCAAGTGGTTCGCCGACGGCGACGTGACCGTCGACTACGAGGCGAACACGGTGTCCGTCGACGCCGACACCGGGGGCGACCTGCCGGCCCGCCTGTTCAGCTCCGAGGACCGCGCCGCGGACCTGCGCTACGGGGAGAACCCGCACCAGGACGCCGCGGTCTACGCCGACAACACGGTCGACGAGGCCAGCGTCGTCCACGCCGACCAGCTCAACGAGGGCGCGAAGGCGCTGTCGTACAACAACTACAACGACGCCGACGGCGCTCTCAATCTCATCAAGGAGTTCGACGAGCCCGCCGCGGCGGTCATCAAGCACACCAACCCCGCGGGCTGCGCGACCGCCGACACGCTCGCCGACGCCTACGCCGACGCGCTCGCGACCGACCCCAAGAGCGCCTTCGGCGGCATCGTCGCTCTCAATCGCGAGTGCGACGAGGCCACCGCCAAACAGATCATCGACTCGTTCAAGGAGGTCGTCGTCGCGCCCGGCTACACCGACGCGGCCCTCGAAACGCTCTTCGAGAAGGAGAACCTGCGAGTCCTCGACGTCTCCGACCAGTACGACGTGACCGAGGCAGTCACCGAGAAGAAGCTCGTCGGCGGCCGCCTCGTCCAGGAGCGCGACACGCAGTCGCTGACCGCCGACGACCTCGAAGTCGTCACCGAACGCGAACCCACCGACGAGCAGATCGAGGCTTTGCTCTTCGCCTGGCAGACCATCAAGCACGTCAAGTCCAACGCGATCGTCTTCGCGAAGGGCACCGAGACCGTGGGCGTCGGCGCCGGACAGGTCTCCCGCGTCGACGCGGTCGAGATCGCCGGCATGAAAGCCGAGAAGGACGCCGAGGGCAAGTCCGCCGAGGGCGCCGTGATGGCCTCTGACGCCTTCTTCCCGTTCCCGGACGGCATCGAGAAGGCCGCCGAGGCGGGCATCGAGGCGGTCATCCAGCCCGGTGGGTCGAAGAACGACGACATCGTCACCGAGGCCGCCGACGAACACGACATGGCGATGGTCATGACCGGCCAGCGCGCGTTCCGTCACGACTGAGCGCCGGAGCGTTCGGACCGTCCCCCCGGTCGACCTTCCGCGATCGCACCACTTACGGTCCGATGGGGCGCGCGATAGGGTATGACGTACCGCGTTATTCAAGTGGGGACCGGTGGGCAGGGCGCCCGCTGGTGCGAATCGTTCCTGCCGCCGCACGTCGAGGACGAACGGATCGACGTCGTCGCCGCCGTCGACGTCGACGCCGACGCACACGAGAACGCCGTCGAGCACCTCGGCGTCGACCCCGAGGACTGCTACACCGACACCGAGACCGCCTTCGCGGAGGTCGACGCCGACTTCTGTACCGTCGTGACCCCGCCGTGGACACACGAGGAGGTCGTCGACGCCGCTATCGAACACGACCTGGACGTCCTCTCGGAGAAACCCATCGCGGACACGCTCGAAGCGTCGGTCCGCATCGCCGAGAAGGTCGACCGCGCGGACCTGAAGATGGGCGTGACGATGAGCCACCGGTTCGACCGCGACAAGACGACGATGCGCCGGCGCCTGCGCTCGGGCGAGCCCGGCCCGCTCGATTACCTGGTCGGCCGGTTCACCTGCAACGCCCGCACGTACGGCACGTGGGGCGCCTTCCGGCACGACATGGACAACCCGCTGCTCGTCGAGGGCGCGGTTCACCAGCTGGACTTCCTCGCGGACATGGCCGGGGCGAAGTGCGAGCGGCTGTACGCCGACACCTGGCTCCCCGAATGGGCCGAGTATCAGGACGACGTGCAGGCCACGGTGCAGCTGCGCTTCGAGAACGGCGTCCGCGCCACCTGGGAGGGCGCGAAGGCCAACGCGACCACGCTCAACGGCTGGGGCAACGACTACGTCCGCGCCGAATGTCGCGACGAGACGCTCGTCCTCGACGGCCGCGAGATCACGCGCTACCCCTACGACCAGGCCGAGGAGACGGTCGGCGGCACGAACGAAGTCGAGGGCGAGGAGGTTCCTCTCGACGAGCAGGAGTTCTGGGCGAACACCTGGCTCGTCGGGCAGTTCGTCGACTGGCTCGACGGCGGCGAGCCGATGGCGACCGACGTGGAGTCGAACCTCCAGTCGGTCGCCCTCGTCGAGGCCGCCATCGAGAGCAGCGAGCGCGACGAGGCGGTCGACCCGCAGGAACTGCTCGCCGAGGCGCGCGAGACCGTCGAACTGTAAGTCAATCCGCGGAATCGATTCGGCCTGCAACCGCCCGACAGCGGACCGGCCGGTGTCCTTAGGTGTGCTCGCGACGTGAACGGAGACATGGGACTCACGGATTGGGCTCGGAACCACCTCCTCGCGACGGTCGCCCTGTCGCTCGTCTTCGGCACGCTCGCCGTCGTCTCGGTCCTCGGCGTCGCCATGTGGGTGCTCTGGGCGGCGCTCGGCATCGGAGGTGCGTCGACGCTCGCCACGTTACTGCCGCTGTTTCTCGTCGGCGTCGTCGTCGGCGTTCCGGGCGCCGCGGTGTCGCTCGTCGCCGCGGCGGCCGGGCTGGCGACGCGGGCGTCCGCCGCCGTCAGCGAGCGGACTCGCTTCGCCAGCGTCCGCCTGGGGCAGGTCGCCTCCTACGTCGAGCGCGAGAGCGAACTCGCGCGGCTGGTCGGCCTCGCCGAGTTCGTCGAGCGGTTCGACTCCCGCTCGCCCGACCGGCGCGCCGAGGACCGGATCCAGCGCCTCAAGGACCGCTACGTCGACGGCGACGTCTCCGAGTTCGAGTTCGAGCAGCGGATGCAACGGATCATGGACGAGGAGGGCGTCCATCGCGACAGCGTCTCCGCGATCGACGACGAACTCGCCTCCATCGGCGAGGACGAACTCCGGAAAGGGCCCGACGACCAGCGGGTCGCCGAGCGGAACTGAGCGCCCGGCCGGGCCGCCCGACCACGCAGTTATTTCCGGGTGACGCCCCAACGACGTGACATGGGAAAGACGCTGCTGGGGATCGACCTCGACGAGTCGCCCGTAGGGGGGTTCGTCGAGCGTCTGCTCTCGGACGAGGAGATGGAGAAACTCACCGACGGCGGACGCGATCCGCGCGACGAGAGCGACGCGACCGACCGCCGAGACGCCGGCGATGTCGGCACGGCTGACGACGACGCCGGGACCGACCTCGTCGACGACGCGGTCGAGGCCGACGGCTCGGACACCGGCATCCCGGTCGGGACTACCACCGGGACAGGGACGACCGACACGCCGAGCCCCGGCGATGAACATCCGGTCGGCGGCCCCGTCCCGTCACCGGGCGAGGAGGACTCTGACGACGGCTGGAAGTCGAAGCTCAAACCGATCCTCCTGAAGGGGAGCATCGCGCTCGCCGTCCTCGCGGTCGTCGGCTTCCTCGCGTACCGCTACCTCGGGAAGGCGAAAGACGTCGCAAGCGACAAGATCGGGAGCGACGACGAGGAGTCGACCTCGCCGTCGCCGGAGAACGTGACCGGGGACGTCCCCGAGGCCCGCCGCCGTGCGAAGGCGCCGAGCCGCGAGCGCGAGGAGTACGCCGACCGCCAGGTCGACGAGACCGTCCGCCACGCCCGGGACGTGGCCGAAGACGAGCGCGACGCGGACACGAGCGACGACGCAAGCGGGACCGACCCGTCTCGAACCGCCAGCCGGGCGAGGAACGATTCGGACGTGGGCGCGCTCGTCGGGCTGGCGGCGCTCGCCGTCGTCGCGGCGGCGGTCCGGAAGTTCAGCGAGGACCCGACGCGGGACCCGCTGGTCGACGGCCCGGTCGACGACCGCGACGATGAGTGAACGGGAGCGCGACGGCCAGTCCGCTCGCTCCCTCGACGGCCTCGCCGAACGAGAAGGCTGGCGCGTCGAAGGATCGGCCGCGCGAGTCCACTATCAGGGCGAGGGCGACCGCTACAGCGTCGAATACTACGCGCCGAGCGACTGCGTGATCTACTGGAAGGTGCCGCCCGAGGAGGGCGGCGAGACGGCCGTCCCGGTGGGCCGGGACACCGTGCCGACGCCGCTGCGCGAGCGGATCCGGATGGATATGGACGCGGCGGGGATCGACCCGGCGGTCGAGCGGCGGTCACTGTAGGCCGGGCGCCACGCCGGACGGAGCGACTCGTTCTGTGACGACTGTGTCGACGGTCGCGGCCCGCTCGTTGGTGAGTCCGACAGGTCTAAGCGGGCCCATCTGGAACCGCACGTGCATGGAGTTTCACGAGGCGGCGGACTTTCTCTTCGATCTGCGACGGTTCGCGCCGCGGCCGGGGCTGGACCCGACGCGGGAGCTGCTCGCCCACCTCGGCGACCCCCACGAGGACCTGCGGTGCGTGCAGGTCGCGGGGTCGAACGGGAAGGGGAGCACGGCCCGGATGGTCGAGCGGGCGCTCCGAGAGGCCGGGCTCTCGGTCGGGCTGTACACCTCGCCGCACCTCTCCGACGTCCGCGAGCGGGTGCGCGTCGACGGCCGGCCGATCACCGAGTCGGCGGTCACCGAGTTCGTCGGCGAGTTCCGCGAGTACGCGACCGACCGGGCCGTCGACGGCGCCTCGCCCACGTTCTTCGAGACGGTGACGGCGATGGCCTGCTGGGAGTTCGCCCGGCAGGACGTGGACGTGGCCGTCCTCGAAGTCGGCATCGGCGGGACGCTCGACGCGACAAGCGTCGTCGACCCCATCGCGAGCGCGGTCACCGCGGTCACGCTCGAACACACCGACCTGCTCGGCGACACCGTCGGCGAGATCGCCCGCGACAAGGCCGGCGTCGCCCCCGCCGACGCCCCGCTCGTGACGGCGACGACGGGCGACGCGCTGGCGGCCATCCGCGACGAGGTCGACGACGTAGTGACCGTCGCCGACGAGGCGTGGGACGACGCCGACGACCCCGACGTGACGGTCAGCTACGGCGGCCGCGACGGACTGGAGGGCGCGGTCGAGATCGACGGTCGCGGCGGCGCTGGCATGAGTGACGGCGAGAACGACGATGACGGGGACTGGGTCGTCGACACCCACCTCCCGCTGCTGGGCGCGCATCAGGCCCGCAACGCGGGGGTCGCGGCGGTCCTCGTCCGGCAGGTGGCCGACAGACTCGACGCGGACCTGCCGGCCGAGGCCATCGAGCGCGGGTTCCGCAACGCCCACTGGCCGGGGCGGTTCGAGGTGATGGGCCGGGACCCGCTGGTCGTCCTCGACGGGGCGCACAACCCCGGCGGGTGCGAGACGACCGTGGACGTGCTGTCGACGTTCGACTACGACGACCTGTACCTCGTCGCCGGCGCGATGACGGACAAGGACCACCGCGGCATCGCGGCGGCGTTCGCCGACGCGGATCCCTCGCAGGTCGTCGCCTGCCGGCCCGACCACGACCGCGCCGAGTCGGTGGCGGTCATCGCGCAGGCGTTCGAGGAGGAGACCGACGCCGCCGTCGACACCCACGAGTCGGTCGCGGGCGCGCTCGACCGAGCGCTGGAGGCCGCCGGCCCGGACGACGCCGTGGTCGTCGCAGGGTCGCTGTACGCCGTCGCCGAAGCCCGCGCTCGCTGGGCGCGACCCGCCGTGCCCGCGCGCGTCGACTCGCTCGACGCCGCCCGGGAGACGCTGGAGCGCGCGCACGTCTCCGCATCGGACGCGGCCGGGGCGAGCGGCGACGCGGTCCACCGCGTCCTGCGAATGCGACTCCGTCCCCGGCAGGCCCGCCGATTGCAGTCCGAACTGCGCGCGCTCGGCGGCGAGTGCGCGCTCTCGGCGCTTTCCGACCAGGACGAAGAGCCCGTCGACGCGGTGCTGATGGCGACGCGGGCGCAGTTCGACCGCCTCGTCGCCGACCTCGCAGAGAGGGAGGACGGCCTCGAACCGCTCGCCGCGGAGATCCGGACCGCACTGGAGGGGCGACCGACGCCGAACGAGCAGACAGCGGTCGCGACTCGGGGCGCTGCCGGTTCTGTGGACGGGGATGACGCGACAGAGCGCGGCTACCCGTGGGAAGACGGAACCGCGGTGATGGGCATCGTCAACATCACGCCGGACAGCTTCCACGACGGCGGCGAGTACAACTCCGTCGCCGCCGCGCGCGAGCGCGCCGAGGAGATGGTCGAGGCGGGCGTGGAGATCCTCGACGTCGGCGGCGAATCGACCCGGCCCGGCGGCGAACCCGTCCCCGTCGAGGAGGAGATCGACCGCGTCGTCCCCGTCGTCGAGGAACTGGCGGATCTGGACGCGATGATCTCCGTCGACACGCGGAAGGCGGCCGTCGCTCGCGCGGCGCTCGACGCGGGCGCGGACCTGCTCAACGACGTCTCGGGGCTGGAAGACCCGGAGATGCGGCTGGTCGCCGCCGAGTACGACGTGCCGGTCGTCGTCATGCACAGCATCGAGGCGCCGGTCGATCCGACCACGAGCGTCGAGTACGACGACGTGGTCTCGGACGTGATCGACTACCTCGCCGAGCGCGTCCTGCTCGCGGAGAAGGCCGGGCTGGACCGCTCGCAGATCCTCGTCGACCCCGGGCTCGGGTTCGGCAAGTCCGCGGCGGAGAGTTTCGAACTGCTCGGCCGGCTGGACGAACTCGCAGCGCTGGGCTGTCCGGTGCTGGTCGGTCACTCCCGCAAATCGATGTTCGAGCTGACCGAAGGCGGGCGCGAGGGCGCGCTCGACGAGACGGTCGCCGGGACGGCGCTGGCGGCCGAGCGCGGCGCCGACGTGATCCGCGTCCACGACGCCCACGAGAACGTCGCCGCGGTCCGCGTCGCGCAGGCCGCGACCGATCCCGATCGGTTCGCCGACGAGTGAATCCCCGACCGCTTCGCCGACGAGTGAGAGAATTCGACCGGTTTCCGGACGGGTGAGAACTGGTGACGATCGCCCGGTAACCTTTTCCCGCTGTCTTCCGGCACTCGCAGGTATGACTGACGAGACGCCGACCGGTGACGGGGCGGCCGACGGCGCCCGCGACTGCGACGAGTGGGCCCGCGCCGTCATGGACGGGTACGACGGCGTGGCCGAGGCGTACGACGCCGACCGGGACGGCGCCGACGAGGTACCGTTCGTCGAGTCGCTCGTCGCAGACCTCCCGGAGGGCGCCCGGATTCTCGACGCCGGGTGCGGCGGCGGCCGCACCGTCCTCGAAACGCTGGCCGACGACTACGAGACCGTCGGGATCGACCTCTCGTCGGAGCAACTCGCTCTCGCCGGCGAGCGCGCACCCGCCGCGCGACTGGTCCGGGGCGACCTGACGCGGCTGCCGGTCGCCGACGGCGCCGTCGACGCGCTCACCGCGCTGCACTCGGTCATCCACGTTCCACGCGAGCACCACGAGGCCGTCTTCACGGAGTTCGCCCGCGTGCTCCGACCAGGTGGCAAGCTACTGCTGACTACCGGCGTCGGTGACTGGGAAGGAGAGAACGACGACTGGCTGGACAGCGGCGCGGCGATGCAGTGGAGCTTCCACGGTCGCGAGCGGAGCCTCGAACTGCTGGAAGAAGCCGGCTTCTCGGTCGAGGACGACACTGTCCTCGGCGACCAACTCAGCGGTGGTGAGTGGCTGTTCGTCCGAGCGACGTTCGACGACCGATAGCGGCCGACCGTTCAGACGACGCTACGGAGTGCGTCGATCAGTCCGCCGAGACCGCTCCCGATCATCGGCAGGGAGTCGTGCTCGATCACGTCGGCGAAGATATGCGTCCACACCGACAACAACAGCAGTAAGCAGACACGCCGTGAGGAGATCCAGCTTGTAGAGCCATCGCGGCCCGTCGGTGAGTACCGCGAGGAAATCAAACGCATCGACGCTAGCCCCAGCAACCCCACAAGCGCCGACGACCAGAAGTGATACCAGACGAGGCCGATCGGAATATCCATGCACACCAGCAAGAGGCGACTAGCCCGATATAACTCGGTCGGCCGGATTATTGAAATTGAAATCGGCAGGCTGCGCGGCCCAGCGACTGCGAACAGCGACTCGCCGCCGGCGCGACCCGAGCCGTAACTTCCCCGTCCAGTCGATTAGTTCAACACCGGGTTCGCGAGCGTTCGGAACCGGTGGCCGCAGCGAGGGCATTCGACCCGGTTGCCGCCGTGGATCCCGGTGGGACGGTCGGCGTCACTCTCCGTTCGGCGGTCGCCCTCGCTGTCACCGTCGACGGCGGCGAACGACCGTACCAACCCGATCTTGCCGCACTCGGGGCAGCGGCGGACGAGCGGTGGGATCATCGACGTCCACGTAGGCGGCCGAGCGGGAAGGGTCCGTCGGCGAGTGGCTCGAAGGGGTCCGCGAGGCGGTCCCAGCCCGTCAGAACAGTCCGTACTCGGCCTGCAGGTCGCGGTACGTCTGGAGGTACCGTTCGAGGACGGCGTCGCGGTCGAACGCCGCCCAGTCCTCGTCGACGGTCAGGCGGTCGAACTCGCCGGCGTCGACGACGGCGTCGGCGATCTGCTGGGGGTCGGTCGCGCGGAAGCTCCGCTCGGCCTCCTCGATGAGTTCGTGCGCGCTCGATTCGGCCTGGTACTCGACGATGCCGACGCAGCCACAGGCCATCGCCCACAGCAGTTCAGTGGCGAAGTACTCCCGGTAGGCGGTCTGGACGAACGCGTGGGCGCCCTTGTAGAGCGCGACGCGTTCCTCGCGGTCGCAGGCGCCGGCGAAGGTGACCCGATCGTCGATCCGCAGGTCGCGGACCTGTCGCTCGTAGTCCTCGCGCTGGGGGCCGTCGCCGACGACGGTCGCCGTCCAGTCGCGGTCCCGCAGTTCGGCCAGGCCGAGCAGGAAGCTCTCGACGTTGGCGCTCTCGTCGAGCGGGTGGGCGTAGACCACGTCGGTCTCCTCGGCGGGTTCGGTCTCGCGGACGAGCGACATATCGATGCTCTCGGGGATCACCTGCGAGGTCGCTTCGGTCGCGCCGAGTTCGCGGACGCTCGTGCGGACCATCTCCGAGGGGGTGACGACCATCTCGGGGAACGTGGCGGCCCGTTCGTGGAATCGCGAGGCAGCGACGGACTCGTCGCCGAACCATTCGACGACCAGCGGCGCCCGCGCGAGGGTGCCGCCGAGGCCCGCGGCGAGGACGGTCACCGGTGGCTCCGGGCGGGCGTGGACGACGTCGGGGTCGTAGAGCGCGAGGAGGGCGGGAATGCGGACGGCGAAGGACGTGAGCGCAGGCGAAATCGTCACGCCGTGGTAGGTGACACCGTCGCGCTCGACGGTTTCGTCGGTGCCGTCCCACCACTGCGTGCAGAAGACGGTCACGTCGTGACCGCGGGCGGCGAGGTGGCGTGCGACGCGTTCGAACCGGCGGGCGCCTTCGGTGTCGCGATAGTGAGTCGTCTCCATCGAGACGAACGCGACGCGCATACGACCGAGGAGGGTACCGGGTGTCAAAAATCCCCTCCATCCCTCCGACGACGGGTAGGACCGCGGTACTGCGGTCAGTCCTCGGCCGGCTCCGGGCGTAGGACGAACCTACCTGGCCGGAACGCTTATGAGTGATACTGGGTATCAGAGGGGTAGTGAACAGACGGGGGTTCCTCGCGGGTGTCGGCGCGGCCCTGTCGCTCGGCGTCGTCGGGAGGCGGGCCGCACGACCGGCGGACCCGGTCGTCGTTCGCGTCTGGTTCAGCGACGCGGCCGCCGCGCACGACGACCTCCGATCCCGGGTCGAGGGGTACCTCACCGACGCCCTCGAGGCGGCCGTCGGCCCGGTCGAAGTCGACTTCGCCCCGGAATCGGTTCCGCTCCCGGCGGAGGGCGGACGACACGTCCTCGCGGTCCACTGGCCGACGAGGGTCGTCGAGGGCGCAGTGGGCGTCGGCGCAGTCGACCCCGTGGCCGACGTGAACCTGCTCGTCACCGACGGCGACCCGACCGGGCAACCGGCGGGCTACGCTCGACCGCACGTCGCGGCGGTGACCGGTGGGGCAGCGATCGCGCGGATGCCACCGGCCGACAAGACGCCGGAGATCGTGCCGTACTCGGTCGAGGCCGCGGCGACCCAGCTGGTGCTCCACGAGGTGGGCCACGCCCTCGGCGTGAACCACGCCCACGGAGCCGCAGAACGCGACGGTGGCACCGTCGTTGCGAGTCCGATGATCGGCAGTTACCTCTGGGCGTCGGACGAACTCCGTGAGAAACACGTCCCCAACCGGAACGCCTGCGGCGCGTCCGTTCCGGGGGACCTGTCCGCGTCGGAGCGGCGATTGCGCCTGCGCTACGCCGACTGCGCAGTGCAGGCGCTCGGGTGAACCGCGCGCGAAAACGAACTTCCTAGCTCTCCGCGGTGGTCTCCGTCGGGGTCTCGTCCATGCCACCGTCGGTCTCGTTGTCCGTCTCGCCGATCACGCCTTCGTCGGTCTCCGTCTCGTCCATGCCGCTGTCGGTTTCGGTGGCGTCACCGACGCCCCCTTCGTCGGTCTCTTCACCGGCACCGTCGTCGGCCTGGGTTTCGGTCATCAGGTCCTCTTCAGTCACGGTCTCGTCGCCGATCCCGCCGTCGCCTCCGTCGGGGGATTCGCCGACGCCGCCGTCGTCGCCGACGGCGGCCGTCTCTGTTTCGGCTCCGGGACCTGGTCCGCCGCAGCCAGCGAGGGCGACCAGGGCGACTGTGCAGACGATCGCGAGTGCACGATACATGCGAGTTCGCCTAGGAGAGACCACCGTTTCGTTATTGACGGCCCATCGGAGAAGGGACGCAACGTTTCCCGAGTTGTGACAGTTTCGTGTACTAAAACAGCGACTTACCGCCACAGTTTCTCACGCCTACCGAAGCGGAGCGGCCCCCGCGGACCGAACGCCCGGAAGGACTTTCTCCGTCCCGCCGCTTGCCCGCCGTATGTACGATCTCGACCGGTATCTCAACGTGCGCAGCGCCTACGGCGCGTCGTTCGCGCCCGACGGCACACTCTCGTTCATGCTCGACGCGACCGGCACGCCGCAGGTCTGGACGCTCGACGAACCGGAGTCGTGGCCGGTCCAGCGCACCTTCTACGAGGAGCGGGTCACCTTCGCCTCGTGGTCGCCCGAACGCCGCGAACTCGCCTTCGGGATGGACGAGGGGGGCAACGAGCGCGCCCAGCTCTACCGGCTCGACGCCGACGACGGGACGATCACCGACCTCACCGCCCACCCCGACGCGAAACACCGCTGGGGCGGCTGGTCCCACGACGGCGAGCGCTTCGCGTTCGCCTCGAATCGCCGTGACGAGTCCGTCTTCGACGTGTACGTGCAGGACCGCACCGAGACCGGCGAAGAGGCGACGCTCGTCCACGAGGGCGACGGCTGGCTGTCGGCCGGCGGCTGGGCGCCCGACGACGACCGCCTGCTCGTCTCGCAGGCCCACTGGAACTTCGATCAGGATCTGTACGTCCTCGACATCGAATCCGGCGAGATGCGCCATCTTACGCCCCACGAGGGGGACGTGCGGTTCACGAGCGCCCAGTGGAGTCCCGACGGCGACGCGCTCTACCTGACCACCGACTACGAGGCGAACACGAAGTACCTCGCGCGGCTCGACGTCGACGCGCTCGGCGACGACCCCGACGAGGCCGAGTTGGCCGACGCGCTCGACACCGTGGCCGACGGCGGCGAGTGGAACGTCGGGGGCGTCGCGCTCGACGACGAGACCGGCCGGCTCGTCTACTCGCGCAACGTCGACGGGTACACCGACCTGACCGTCGGCGCACTCGCCGGGCCGACGGAGATCGACGAGTTCCCGACGCCGGACCTGCCGGGCAACCTCGCCGGCGGCGTCGCCTTCGACGAGGACGCCGAGCGGTTCGCGCTGTCGGCCACCGGCCGCACGGAAAACACGAACGTCTACGTCGTCGAGATGGAGACCGGCGCGGTCGAGCGCTGGACGGACGCCTCGACCGCTGGCATCCCGAAGGAGACGTTCGTCGAGCCCGAGCTGGTGCGCTACCCGACCTTCGACGACCGGGAGATCCCGGGGTACTTCTCGTTGCCCGACGAGTGGGAGGCCGGCGAGACCCCGGTGATCGTGGACATCCACGGCGGTCCCGAGAGCCAGCGCCGCCCCTCCTTCGGCGGGCTGACCCAGTACTTCCTCTCGCGGGGGTACGCCGTCTTCGAGCCGAACGTCCGCGGATCGACTGGGTACGGCCGAGAGTACACCCACCTCGACGACGTGCGCAACCGGATGGACTCGGTGGCCGACGTCGAGGCCGCCGTCGAGTGGCTCGCCGACCACGAGGCCGTGGATCCGGACCGCGTCGTCGCGATGGGTGGCTCCTACGGCGGGTTCATGGTGCTCGCGGCGCTGACCGAGTACCCCGACCTGTGGGCCGCGGGGGTCGACGTCGTCGGCATCGCCAACTTCGTCACGTTCCTGGAGAACACCGGCCCGTGGCGCCGCGAACTGCGCGAGGCCGAGTACGGATCGCTCGAGGAGGACCGGGAGTTCCTCGAATCGGTCTCGCCGATCAACAACGTCGAGGCCATCGCGGCGCCGCTGTTCGTCCTCCACGGCGCGAACGACCCGCGGGTCCCGCTCGGCGAAGCCGAACAGATCGCCGAGAAAGCGGCCGAGCAGGGCGTCCCCGTCGAGAAACTGGTCTTCGACGACGAGGGCCACGGCATCACCAAGCGGGAGAACAAGATCGAAGCCTACACCGCCGTCGTGGACTTCCTCGACGAGCACGTCTGAGATGGGCGAGGACTCGGAGGAACTGGCGGAGTCGGATCTCGCGGCGCTGTCCCGCGAGCGCGTCGACGGCTGGCTCGCGGATCTGCGGGAGCGATACGACGCGTTCGAGCGCGTCGAGAAGCACTGGGACTGCTCGCCGGCGGTCTACGAGCGCGACCGCGACCGGATCGTGGCGGGCGCGAACGGCGGTGGAGGCGTCTGGATCACGAACGACCGCGGCGACGTCCTGCTGGTCCGCAACGAGGGCGACGCGGGATGGGGCGACCCCGGCGGCAAGCGCGAGGCCGGCGAGACCTTCGCGGAAGCGGCCCGCCGGGAGGTGCGCGAGGAGACGGGAGTCACCTGTCGGATCACGGGCGTCCGCGAAACACACGTCCTCGAGCTCGTCGACGAGACCGACCCCGACCGGCCGGCGCTCGCGAGCCTCATCGTGATCTTCGACGGAGTCTACGAGGACGGGGAGCCGCGTGCCCGCGAGGGCGAGATCGCCGAGGTGGGCTGGTTCGAGACCTGTCCGGACGCAGTCCTGTACGAAGAGGTCGCCGAGCGGCCGTTTCCGGCGAGCGAGTGAGCGACTGGCGCGGCTCGAACGAACAGACGGGTTTATTGGGGAGTACGCGCAGATGCGGACAATGTCCGTGGCCGAGGGTTCCCGGGACCGGGTAGAGTCGCGGCTGGTGACACTGCAGGAGGACTACGACGGGTTCCCGGTGAACCAGACGACGCTCGCGGTGTCCCGCGAGGCGTACGAGCGCGCCAGCGAGCGTTGCGATCGGGGCATCGTCGACTCGTACGTCCAGTTGTACAACGAGCGCGACGACGTGCTGCTGGTCGATGACGACGGCGACTGGGTCGTCCCGCACGGCGAACCGCGACCGAGCGAACGCGTCACCGCCGGCACCGAGCGGGCGGTCCGCGACCGGACCGGTATCGACTGCTCGCTCACCGATCTCTCGCGGGTGACGATCCTCGGCGTCCGCGACGAGAGCGACCCGGACCGCCCCCCGGTCTACCGGCTGATAGCGGTCTTCACGGCCGAAACCGACACCGAAGCGGTGGCGGTCGACGGCGGCGAAGCGGGCGAGGCCGTCCCCGACGACGTCCGCTGGCAGTCGACGCTCCCCGAGTCGGCCGTCCCGTCGCACTGACTGGGACGCGCGGCCCGCGGCCGACCCGGGGCGGCGATCCTCCGCCTGCCTCGATATGACGACTCCACAGCCGACCGGACGCCGCGACGCCACGGCCGAACGGCCCGCCGTCACCGGAACACTTAGCACTGCGCTGGGTCCAAAACGTCCGTAGTGGCAGCCATCGAGACCGACGGGCTCACGAAGCGGTACGGGTCGGTCGCCGCCGTCGAGGGGCTGGACCTGACCGTCGAGGCCGGGACCATCTACGGCTTTCTCGGCCCCAACGGCGCCGGCAAGACGACGACGATGCGTATGCTGACCGGGCTGACCAGGCCCACCGAGGGGAGCGCCACCGTCGCCGGTATCGACGTCCGTGAGCGCGACCGGCTCGGCGAACGCATCGGCTACGTCCCCGACACGCCGCCGCTCTACGAGAAGCTCACTGCCCGCGAGCAGCTGTCGGCAATCGCCGACGTCCGCGGCCTCGACCCCGACGCGACCCGCGAGCACGTCTCGGCGCTGTTCGACCGGTTCGGCCTCGACGCGGCCGACGACCGCATCGAGACGTACTCGAAAGGGATGAAACAGAAGACGAGCGTCGTCCAGGCCATCGTCCACGAGCCGGACGTGGTCTTCCTCGACGAGCCGACGAGCGGCCTCGACCCCAACGCCGCGCGGACGCTCAAGTCGGTCCTCGCCGAGCTCCGCGACGCCGGGACCGCCGTCTTCCTCTCGACGCACGCCCTGCCGGTCGTCGACGAACTCGCCGACGTCGTCGGCCTCCTCTACGACGGCGAGTTACTGGCCGAGGACGACCCCGACCGGCTCAAATCCGATCTCGACGGCGAGACGCTGGAGGACGCCTTCGTCGAGCTGACGACCGATTCCGACCCCGCCGCCCGCCTGCGAGAACGACCATGAGGACCGTGCGGCCGGCCGCCGTCGTCACGAAGACTGCGCTCCGACAGACCTACCGGAAGGTCCGCGAATCGCCGCGGATGACGGCGTTTTTCCTCCTCATCCCGACCTTCTTCGCGCTCCAGCTGTCCGGCCTGGTCGGCCCGGGCGCCTACGACCTCGGGCGGCAGTTCGCCCGCGGCGACACCGCCGGCCCCGTCGAGCAGGTGCGGACCGCGGCGCTGTCGGGGCTGGTCCTCCTCTCGCTGATGGGCGTGCTCGGCGCCGCCGGCGGCAACAGCGAGTTCAAGGACCGCTACGTCGCCTTCCTGACTGCAACGAGCACGCGCGCGGTCGTCCTCGGGAGCGTCGCCCGACAGACCGCCGTCTGGACGGCACTGTTCTGGCCGGCCGCACTGACTGCCGGCGTCACCTTCGCCGTCGGTGTCGGCGACCCCGCCGCCGCCGTCTCGCTGGCCGCCGGCAGCCTCTGGCTGTTCGTCGTCGCCGGCGTGGTGACCTCGCCCGTCGGCTTCGCCGCGCGGTGGTTTCTCGACGGACAGGACTTCTCGAAGAACGCCCGCTTCGGCCTCGGCGTCGGCATGCTCGGCCTGTTCTACCTCGTCCTGTTCACTCGCGAGTACGTCAGCCACGTCCTCTCGGCGACCCCGCTCTCGTGGGCCGGCGACCTCCTGCTGGTGACCGTCCCGGGCTCGGGCGCCTCGCCCGCGCTCGCCGGCGGATTCCTCGTGGCCTCGCTCGCGTTCGTCGGTCTCGCGCTCTCGACGTCAGTGCGTCTCGCCGAAGCCGTGTGGTACGGCGACCGGCCGACGAACGCGGTCGAGGAGGGGAACGCCGCGGACACCGTCACCGAGACGCCGATCCGCGACCTGCTCGCGTCGGTCGTTCCGCGGCCGACGGCGACGCTCGTCGAGGTGACGTGGCGCCGTACCAAGCGCACGCCGAAGACGCTCTGGTACGTCTACCCCGGGGTCTTCGTCGGGCTCGTCATGGGCGAGCAGCTGGTCTACAGCGGCCCGTTCTCGGCGGCGATGTACCCCCCGGTCGTCGCGTTCGCCGGGTCGCTCGCCGCCGGCAGCGGGTTCACGCTCAACCCGCTCGGCACCGAGGGCGACGCGCTCCCCGGGCTGCTCACGGCCGGGATCTCCAGCGAGACGGTCGTCCAGTCGAAGGCGCTTGCGGTCGTCTTCCCGGCGATGCCGCTGGTCGCCGGGTCGGCGCTGGGCGTCGCGCTCGGCGTGGGCCCGCTGTCGCCGCTGGTCGTCGCCGCCGTCGGCGCGTTCGCCGTCTCGCTGGTCGTGCTCGCACCGCTGCTCTCGCTCGCGCTCGGCGTTCACTACCCGCCGGGCGCCGAGGGGCTGCTCGGCGGCAGCGTCAAGATCCCCAACAAGTCCGCCTCGGCCGCCTACACGCTCGGGATGGTCGCCGTCGCGGCCCCCGGCTTCGGCTCGCTCGGCATGGTCGCGCTCTCCGGACGGATCGATCCCGTGACGCTACTCGGCGGGGTCGGCGTGACCGTCCTCGCGGCGCTCGCGGTCGGTCGGTTTGCCTACCGCCACGCCGTCTCCGAACTCGACGCCTACTCGATAGAGTGAGAAGAGACGCTCTTCTTTCGCTTCCCTCAGACGACGCCGGTCACGCGGACGGCCTCGCGGGCGGCCTCCTCGCTCACGCCGTCACCGAGGATGGTGTAACGGTCGCGGATCTCGTGGGCGGTCGTCAGCGCCTCGATCACGGTCTCGCCGTCGATGCCGAGTTCGTCGGCCGTCGTCGGCGCGTCGATGCTCGCGAGCGCGTCGCGGATGTCCCGCCACTGGCCCTTCGGCCCCGAGTGGAGGTACTCGGTCACGATAGAGCCGACGCCGACCTGATGACCGTGGAGCGCGGGCTCGGGCGCGATGCGGTCGAGCTGGTGGGAGAAGAGGTGTTCGGCGCCCGAGGCCGGCCGCGAGGAGCCGGCGATGGACATCGCGACGCCCGAGGAGACCAGCGCCTTCGTGACGATCCACGCCGACTCCTCCAGTTCGGGCCGGATCGAGTCGGCGTTCTCGACGAGCATCTCGGCGGTCATCCGCGAGAGCGCGCCGGCGTACTCGTGGTACTCGACGTTCTTCAGCCGGTGGGCCAGCTCCCAGTCGCGGACGGCGGTGAAGTTTGAGATGATGTCGGCACAGCCAGCGGTAGTGAGTTCCCACGGCGCGTCGGCGAGGATCTCCGTGTCGGCGACGACCGCGAGGGGTGGTTCGGCGGCGACGCTGTGGCGGGTGTCGCCCTCGGGAATGGACGCGCGTCCGGAGACGATGCCGTCGTGGCTGGCGGCGGTGGGGACGGAGACGAAGCCCTTGTCGACGTCTTCGGCGGCCATCTTCGTCACGTCGATGACCTTGCCGCCGCCGACGCCGACGAGGTAGCCCACGCTCTCGTCGGCGGCGACGTCGATCACGTCTTCGACCGCGGCGAAGGTCGCCCGTTCGATGCGGACCACCTGCGGGTCGAACCCGGCGGCGGCGAACTCGTCGACGACCCGCTCGCCGGCGATCTCCGCGGGCGTCGGGCTGGTGACGATCAGCGGGTCGCCGGCGAGGTGGAGGTCGTCGACGGCCGCCACGGTGTCGTCGAGGACGCCGTGGCCCACCACCACGTTCCGCGGCAACCGAATCCACGTCGACTTGTCGAACATACTCCGACTCTCACACGCCGAAGCAAAAAGTTGGCCGTCCCGCTCAGGCCGGACAGTACCTTTTTGTGACGGCCGACGCGACTGCCACGGTATGAGTCGTGTCAACGCCGGCGGCATTACCGGCGCCGGTCGCCGCTTCACGCGACACGCCAGCCGACGCGCCTTCGTCGTCGAACTGGCGGTCGCAGTCGCCCTCCTCGCCGTCGCACAGGCGTATCTGAACCTCCTGAACCTCGTCCTCGATCTGGTCCGGACGCTCGCCTCGTCGCTTCCGAACGGCCAGCGACGGAGCCTGGAGACGGTCGTCTACAGCCTCCTCGCGGTCGGCGGTCTCAGCGCGCTCGCGGTGGCATACACTTCCGTCCGCGAGGTCGACCTCGGGCTGTCGATGCCTGACCGTGAGGACGCGCCGCTGGTGGCGCTCGCGGCGGCCGTTCCGGCAGTGCTGGCCGCCGGTTTCAGCGCCGCGACCCTGGCCGCCTCGAACGTGTCGCTCGCGGATATCGCGGCTGCCGACCTCGGAGCGGGCGCGCTGTTCGGTTTCCTGCCGACCAGCTTCGCCGTGGAAGTGCTCGCGCTCGCGGCGGTGTCGGCGCTGCTGTACCACGGGCTGGTCCAGGAGTCGCTCGCCCGGGTCGCCGACGCCGACATCGCGGTTCTGGCGACGACGCTCGTGGTCGGGGTCCTGCTCCGGGAACCCGCACTGCTCGGCTTCCGGGAGCGGCCGCTGTGGTTCACGTTCTCCGAGGAGGGCGTCGCCATGGCAGTTCTGTTCGTCGCCGCGCTCGCAGCGGTCGCGTACGCGACGAACTTCCTGAAGGGGTCCTCGCTCCGGTGGCTGGCAGTTCTCCCGCCGGTACTCGCGCTCGCGCTCGCCGCCGTGTGGACCGTCAACGGGGCCAGCACGCCGCTAGAACTGGTCTATAACGGCCTGGAGGTCGCCGTCCTCGGCCTCGCGGCCTACGCCTACGACCGCACCGAATCGCTGGTCACGCCGGCGGTGGCGTACCTGTCGTTCGCGGTGGTCGACCAGATGCTGGGGAGCGCGCTGATCACCGTGTGGGCAGCCCAGGCCATGTAAACTCGAAGCTGGATCTCGTCGGTGCCTCAGACGGTGTCGAGCACGCCCAGTACTCGCTCCTCTGACTCCCGATCCGGCCCTTCCTGCGCTTCGTCGGCTTCCCGTTCCGGGGACGCCTCGACGGTCTCAGCGATAGCGTCCTCCGGCGCAACGGGCTCCCAACCGAGCCGGCGAAGCTTGTTCGTATCGAGGACGTGCGGCGGGTCGCGGTAGAGCGGGAAGTCGTCCGGTTCCAGTCCGCCCGTCGCGAGTTCGCGCTCGCCGGCGGTGACTAGCTCGACGTCGGTGTCGAGCGCGTCGGCAACGGTCTCGATCGTCTCCCGGAGCGTCTGGAGCGTCCAGTCGCCGGCGTTGTATGCCTCGCCGGGCTGGCCTTCCTCGGCGACGACGCGGAGGGTGCGCGCGACGTTCTCGACGCTGACGCGGTGCCAGAGGTTCGTGCCGTCGCCGGGGACGAGCACGCGGTCGTAGTTGGCGACCCGCTGGACCCAGTAGTCGAACCGGCGGGTGTAGTCGTGGGGGCCGTAGACGACGGGCGGCCGGACGCTCAGTGCGTTGACGCCGTCTTCGGCCGCGGCGAAGACCGCGCGGTCGCCCTCGGCCTTCCGGGCGCCGTAGGTCTCGTGGGAGTCGTCGGTCGCTTGCTCGTCGGTGCAGGGTTCGAGCGCCGTCTCGCCCTCGCGCTTGGGGACGTCCTCGTCGCCGTAGGCGGAGCCGCTGGAGACGTAGACGTAGGCGTCGACGTCGTCGAAGATTCGCGTGGCGCTGCGCACGTCGCGCGGTTTGTACGCCACCAGGTCGACGACGACGTCGGGGTCGACGGCTGCGGCGTCGACGAGGTCACCGTCGTCGGTGCGGTCGCCGTGGACGTGGTCGACGCCCTCGTCGTCGGCGAACGGGCTGTCGTGTTCGCCGCGGTGGAACAGCGTGACGTCGTAGCCGGCGTCGCGGAACTCCCGGACCGCGTGGCGGCCGATAAAGCGGGTGCCGCCGATGAACAGGGCCTGTCGAGTCATACCGGCGATTCGGCCCTGCCGCGCTTAAAAGCGGGGACATTCGACTGGGCGGTCGGTGGTCGTCGATAGGGGCTACCGGTGAGGCGAAATCTGGGGCGTGAGGGGTTTTATACGGCGTATAACAATAGATGGTCGGGACGTCGATGGAGGTATGCAGTGCGCGAACTGTCGGGAGGACGGGGCACCGGCGTACACGCTTCGGGCACACGTCGACCGGGGCGAGGACGCGGACGACCGCAACGGAGACGCGGCCGGCTCTGGCGAGGGCGACGTGAGAGCCCGCACGGACGGCGGCGAGCAGGCGACCGTTGACCTGCCGTTCTGCTCGCTGGCCTGTCTCAGGTCCTGGACCTGACGGAGAGCCAAAGAGCTATCCGGGCGGCCGGTCCAGCCAAACGCATGGAAAACGTCCATCCGGGACAGCGCGTCGCGGTCCTCGCCGACGCGCAGAACCTCTATCACACGGCCCGCAGTCTCTACACTCGCAACATCGATTACTCGTCGCTGCTCGACGAGGCGGTCGCCGGCCGCCAGTTGACCCGCGCCGTCGCCTACGTCATCCGCGCCGACTCGCCCGAGGAAGAGTCCTTTTTCGATGCGCTGGTCGACATCGGTTTCGAGACCAGGATCAAGGACATCAAGACCTTCGGCGACGGCTCGAAGAAGGCCGACTGGGACGTGGGGATGAGCCTCGACGCCGTGACGCTCGCCAACCACGTCGACACCGTCGTCCTCGCCACCGGGGACGGCGACTTCTCGCGACTGTGTTCGCACCTGCGCCACGAGGGCGTCCGCACGGAGGTCATGGCCTTCCAGGAGTCGACCTCCGAGGACCTGATCGCCGCCGCCGACCACTTCACGGACATGAGCGAAGACACCGACCGCTACCTCCTCTGAACCGGTTTTCGCCGTCGATACAGCCGCTCCCCGGGTAGATCGAAGCGGCGTCTTCAGCGTCAGTCGTTCGGACCGATATCGATTCGGAGAGCCGCCGCTTCGGGGGAGCGATATTCCGAGATAGAGAGAACGGAGCCGCGCGACGCCTCTGATGGGGCGCGGTATCGGCAGTTTAGACCGGACGACCGCTCGAAGAGGTACCGACGAGGAGCGCGCCGGCGGCGAGGCCGAGCGTCCCCGCGGTGATCACGGCGAGCGGGACGGCGACGCCGAGCGTTCCGGGACCGAAGATGAGGACCGTGCTGACCGCCAGCAGCACCAGACCGAACGCGACTTTCCGTGTATCCGTCTCTGACATACCCCCATTTTGGTAATCGATTCGTATAAATTCTCCTGAAACCCCGTCACACGGAGACGATCAATCATGATATATGTCGGATGTTATGGCGTGCGTTATCGTATAGCACTATCCGTTCGCCGCGGCGGCTCCCGGGTGAGACAGATACAAGGCGGGGCGTATCGAACGAGGGAGCGATGGACGAGCGCGACAGGGCGATGCTGACGCGGGTGGCCGACTACCAGTGGGGCAGCGGCGCCGGCGAGGCGCTGTTCGACGGCGACCCGGAAGTGACCCACACGAGTTCCGGGCGCCCGCGACAGGTCATCGGCGAGGACGGCCGGCTCGTCACCTACGCCACCGACGGGCGATTCACGCTCGGCGTCGACGGCGGACGGCGGCTCTACGACTCGCTCCCCGACGGCAGCTATCAGGTCGTCGTCGGCGACGAGAGCGAGCCGTTCGTCCGCGACGGTCGGAACGCCTTCGCCAAGTTCGTCAGCGAGGCCGACGACGCGATTCGACCGGGCGACGAAGTCGTCCTCACGCACGAGCGCGGAGAAGTGCTCGCCGTCGGTCGCGCGGAACTGAGCGGCGAGGGGATGCTCGACTTCGAGACCGGGATGGCTGTTTTCGTGAGGGACGGCGCCGACGGCGGGACGTGAGAGCGAGAGTGCGGATCGAGCAGTTCTTTCGGTCACCTGAAGCTCGACTCGAATCCGGGCAGCGGTACCCGCAGGGACCGTCAAGTGTCGGAAGCCCTCGACGCGCGCGCTAGAAGCACTCGGCACCGCTACCGCAGAGTACACCGAGAGTCGAAAGCCCTCGGCGGGCTCGCTGCGAATTGCTACCGCGTGAATCAGTAAGCGATGAAAGCCCTCGACGCGCTCGCGGTCGCTGAGGCGGGATATCCGCGCTCTCGGCACCGCCCGCGCGGATAGTGCCCGCTCAGGCGACTAAATGAACGCGAGCCCGCCTCGCCCTTTCAGTCCGCCAGGACAGCAACTGCCCGACACAGCACCGCGGACGGCCACACGCCTCCCCAACCGATTCGCTCCCTGCGGTCACTCATCCCTCGCACGATGCCGTCGAGCGGCCCGCCACGAGGCGGGCACGCTCGACAGCGCGCGCCACTGTAGTTTGTGCGGTAGCTGTGGCGATAGCATCCGGCGCCTTCGGCGCCGGTTCACCGCTCGCGCGGAGCGCGAGCGGCCTTCCTCGTGAGGGGAGCGAACGAGGTGGTTCGAGACGGCAAAGCCGTCTCGTCATGCCAAAAATCTGCGATTTTGAGCAGCTCGAGAGAGCTTGCTCTCCCGGTGTTTTCACCCATGTTTTTGTCGCCCGGGTTCCCCGCAGCGCGCCTTCGGCGCGCGAGGAAACCCGGACGGGAAAAAGATGGTTGGTCAGGCTTTTTGCTCAGGGGGCCGGACGTGGGGGTATGTTCCCAGGAGGCGGCGGCATGAACGACCGCAAGATGCAGCAGATGATGAAGCAGATGGGTATCGACATGCAGGACCTCGACGCCGAGGAGGTCATCATCCGGACCCCCGACGAGGAACTCGTCTTCACCAAGCCCGACGTCCAGCGCATGGACGCGCAGGGCCAGCAGACCTATACCATCGTCGGCGAGCCGGAATCCCGCGCCGCCGGCGAGGGCGGCAGCGACGAGCCCGCTATCGAGGAGAGCGAGAGCGACAGCGGGGCCGCCGAGATCCCGGACGAGGACGTCGAACTGGTCGCGACCCGCGCGGGCGTCGGCGAGGACGAGGCGCGCGAGGCGCTCGAGGAGACGAACGGCGACCTAGCGGCGGCCATCGAGCGGTTAGAGTGAGCCTGCTGTTCGTCCACGAAGCGGAGGGACGCGAGTACCTGCTCGCGCCGGGCGAGACCTTAGAGTGCGATCTGGGCGTGCTGGAAGTGCCCGGCGACGTCGAACCGGGCGAGGTCGTCGAGACGCACATCGGCGAGCCGTTCACGGCGCGGAAGCTCCGCGGGCCGGATCTGTTCAACCACTTCGAGCGGACGGGCGCGCCGATGATGCCGCGCGACATCGGGCTCATCGTCGGCCACACCGGCGTCTCGTCGGCCGACCACGTCCTCGACGCGGGGACGGGGACGGGCGTGCTGTCGGCGTACCTCGGCCGCTGCGGCGCGACGGTGACCACCTTCGAGCAGAATCCCGAGTTCGCCGACGTGGCACGAGAGAACATGGAGTTGGCGGGCGTCGCCGACCGCGTGGACGTGCGGACGGGCGACGTGACCGACCAGCTCGGCGACCTCGACCGCTACGACGTGGTGACCCTCGACACCGAGGACGCGCCGACGATGGTCGAGCGGACGCCAAACCTGCTCCGGGATGGCGGCTACGTCGCCGTCTACTCGCCGTTCGTCGAGCACACGCGCGAAGTCGTCTCGGCCGCCCACGACGTGGGTCTGGCCGAGGTGGAGACGCTGGAGACCATCCAGCGCGAGATGGACTTCGACGACCGGGGGTCCCGGCCCTCGACGGCCGGCGTCGGCCACACCGGCTATCTCACCTTCGCCCGGCGGGTCTGAGCCGACGGCGGACGAGCAACGTTCACCCTTTTCTCTCAGGTGTTTCTCGACGCTGTCGTGGACTCGAGAGTGACAAAGCGGTGACTTCCGACGGTGATACAGCAATCGCTTGCGTCGAGTGGCGCCAGCTCAGTGGTCGTCTTCGCGCCACTTGTGCTCGCACTCGGTGCAGGTGAAAAAGCGCGTCTCGCTCTCGTCGGCCGCGCGGATCTGTTTCATCTCCCAGAAGGCGCGGTCGTTGCCGCACTCGGGACAGAGGGCGTCGGTCGTCGGACCCATGTCCTCGGCGCTGACGTCCGAGGTGTCGATGACCTCGGTCTCTTCCTGTCCCTGGGTGGTGACGGCGGTCTGGGCCTCTTCCTCGGCGTCGCGGGCCTCTTCGTAGCCACAGCTGCCACATACCCAGGCGTCCCCCTCGGTCTTCATCATCGAACCGCATTCGTCGCAGAACTTCATACCCGCCGTACACGACCGCTCATTGAAAAGTGTCCGGATTCGCGGGTGTGAACGGTGGCGGCTTACTCGGCCTCGCTCCACTGGTCGCAGGCGTCCATGTCCTCCATGAGTTCGTCGTGGAGGCCGCAGTAGGGCGTGATCTTCTCGTCGACCTTGACGTACTCGAAGTGCGCGCAGTTGCCGCAGTAGGTGTCCGGGCGGCCCCGCTGGCTGGCGGTCTCGATGAACTCGGCGTCGGTGCGGTCGTCGACGGTGGCGGACCCGCCGTCGGCGGTCGGTGCGGGACTCTCGCCCGGGCCCGAGAGGATCTCCGCGCCCTGCGCGCTGGGGGATTCCTCGGTCGGGGGCGACTCGTCGCGGTTGGTCTGGGTCCGGACCTCGCCCTGCGGGTCCGTCCCGAAGAAGCCGACGCTACCGAGGCCGCCGGCCGGTTCGGCGTCCTCGACGAGTCGGACGTTGCCGGATTCGGTGATCTCCATGCGCGCGGTGCCGCCGGGGTCGTTGCGGGTCTTGAACGTGGCGAGGCCGGCGAACAGGCACGACAGCGTGATCATCGCGCCGAGGAAGTAGACCACGACGGTCGCGATCGCGAGCGGGTCGCCGGCGCCGAACCACCGGTCGGGGTAGGCGACGCGGAACAGCGCGACGCCGAGGACGCTGACGCTCGCGCCGATGACTGCGGCGGCGCGGGTCGTCCGCCCCGAGGGGAGGACGGCGAAGACGCCGAGGAACGTCGCCGGGAGCCCGAGGCCGGCGAGCGTCCCCGCGAGGCTACGCGCGGCGATCTGGTCGAGTCCGAGCGATGCCCCGGCCGTGGTCGTCGCGACGGCGATGCTCCCGACGACCATCGCCGCGCCGACCTCGAAGAGACTCGCCCCGGCGTAGAACCGACGAGAGGTCGTCACCGTCCGTACGTGCCCCTCGTACACTTCCGTCAGGCTTGCCATACGCGTCCTTCACTACCAGAGACCAAAACAACCCGTCAGACGTGCGTCTGACCGGGGAGAAGTGTCGGGCTGGGGATCGGGAGAGCGCGTCTGAGAGGCGGAAACGCCGCGGAAAAGAGGCGAACGGGGGCAGTCAGTGGCGGTGGTCGGTCGGCGGGCAGTCACCGGGTGAGCGCGACTGGGTGGTCAGTCGGCGGTCACGTCGACCCGCTGGTCGTCGGTCTCGCCGCCCGGCACCGCGGCCATGCGGTAGAGCTGCCAGACCAGCAGGACGAGCAGGCCGGCGATGACCAGCCCGGTCCTGAGGTTCGGGTCGACCAGCGGGGTGGCGATCACCTCACCGGCGTCGTTGGTCGCTGGCGCCGCTCCGTAGGGCGGGCCCGCGAGCGTTTCGACGAGACCCAGGACGACGACCCCGAGTAGCACGAGGCCGCCGCCGAGCGCCATCGCCGCCCTGTCGATCGCGTTCGTGGTGGTGTGTTGCATTGGTGGTCACCTCGTCAGCCGAGCAGGTACTTGAGCTTCGGGCGCTGTTCGACGAACCGCGTCCGCTCGACGATGGCGTCGAGGCCGTAGTACCGGCCTGCGGCCAGCGCGGCCATCGTGATCATGAGCAGCAGGCCCATGAAGTCGCCCGTCACGAGCCCGTGGCCGTAGCCGGCGTTCCCGACCCAGAACAGGGTCATGAAGAACGCCCCGCCGAAGGCAGCCAGCCGGGTCAGGGCGCCGAACATGATCCCGAGGCCGATGAGCGTCTCGAACAGGGGGACGCCCGGCTCGATGAGCCACGCGAGATTGTTGCCCATCCAGACCGGGAGCGGACCGAGCGCCGTCCCGGTCATGCCCTTCAGGTAGCCCGGTCCACCGGTGTAGGCGAAACCGTTCTCGATAATCTTCGTCATGCCCGCGTGGAAGAACCACCAGCCGGTAATGACCCTGAGTATCGCGACCCAGTACGTTGCGACCGGCCCGCCGATGTCGAACGCGAACTCCTCGTCGAGGGGGTTCGCCGTGTTGGTTGCCATGGTCGTCACCTCACATGTGCAGCTTGCGGGCGAGTGGACATATAAACGGGAGCGTGTTCCCGACTTCTGAAAATCACGGGACAGCGAAGGGGCACCTACGATGAGACATATAAAATACCCCACGAACGGGGTCGGCGAGTACGCGCAGGAGTCGTGACGCTGTGGTCGTACCGCTTTGGGCGGGCCGCGGACCAGAGTGGCGACTGGATGGGAGAACGGGGCGAAGACGAAAGGCTACGTGAGAACGGCGACGCCGGCCGATCAGACCAGCGAGGAGCCGTCGAACTCGCCGCGCTCGTAGTCGACGTCCATCAACTCGAGGATGGTCGGCGCGATGTCGAACAGGTCGACGTCGGACAGGCGGGCTTCCTCGTCGTCGATCAGCAGCGTCGCGTTGTCGAAGCTGTGCATGCCGTTGCGGGCCGCGAACTCCACGAAGGGGTCCTTGCGACCCTTGAACCCGGCCTTCAGGTCGAAGCCGTGGTTGGGGACGATGGTCAGGTCCGGAGCGATGTCGTCGTGGTCGCCGCGGAAGGCGTCCTCTTTGGTGACGACGCGGTCGGCGACTGGCTCGCCGTTCGGCCCTTCCATCGCTTCGAGTTCGGCTTTCAGCTCGGCGCGGACTTCCTCGTAGTCCTCTTCGGGGACGCTCCCGCGGGGTTCGCGCCCTTCGAGGTTGAGGTAGAAGCGCCCGGGGATGAGCGAGTAGACCTGCGCGTCATCGGCGATGTCCGGCAGTTCCGTGTGGGTGTACTCCAGCACGTCCGTCTCCTCACCGAAGTCGGTCCCCAGCGCGACGCCGTCGGCCGGCGTGACGGCGATCTCGAAGCCCTCGTCGGTGTCCTCGACATCGACGCCGTCGATCAGTTCGGTCGTGTCGGCCTTGTCGACGCCCATCGACTTCGGCGTGACTCCGGTCAGGTCCTCGACGACGCGGTCGCGGACCGCCTCGGTGAGCGCGACGACGGTGTCGCCGTCGACGTAGGCTTCGCCCTCGGCGCGGACGAGGTCGACCTCGATGTGGTAGGTCTCGTCGGCGGACTCGGTCTCGACGTCGGCGACGTCGACGACCGTCGCGGAGTCGACCCCCGATTCGACGACGGCGGGGCCGGCGTCTTCGAGCGCGGCGATGGCCTCGTCGCGGGCCTCCTCGGAGTCGGCCACCAGCGTTCCGTCCTCGAAGTCGATGTTCAGCGTGGAGACGTCGACGAGTTCGTCGACGTCACCGGCGTAGCTGGGGTCGACGTCGACGTGGCCGCCCTCGCGGAGCCACTCGCCGACCTGGAAGACGTAGTCATCGTCGTCGCCGTAGGAGAGCCAGCCGTTCTCGCGGAGCCACGCGTTGCAGTTGACCTCGTAGTCCAGCGACGTGAACCCGTGGTCGGAGGCGACCATCATCGTCACGTCGTCGGGCAGCAGCTCGCGGAGCTCGCCGAGGTACTCGTCGACCTTGCGGTAAAAGTCCATGAACTCCTCGCTGTACTCGCCGTTCTCGGCGTAGTCGCGGAAGAGGAAGTGGTTGACCCGGTCGGTCGTCATGTAGACGCCGAAAAAGAGGTCCCAGTCGTCCTCCTCGATGTAGTGTTTGAACGCCTCGTGGCGGGCGTTGATGGTCGCGTGGGCGTCCTCCATGAACTCGCCCTTGTCCTTGTGGCCGAGGCTGGCGTTGGTGTCGATACGGTAGCCGATCTCGTCGAGGTAGTCGCGGAAGTCGTCGGGATAGGCCGCCTTGTCGACGCCCGGGGAGAGGAACCCGGAGACCATCCGCTGGACGTCGCGCTGGGGCGGGAACGTGGTGACGACGTTCATCACGGTGGCGTCGCGGCCGGCCTCGTGGACGCGGTCCCAGACCCGCTTGGTCTGGACGTCGCGGCGCATCGGGACGTACGTGTCGTAGGAGCCGACCTCGCGGTCCTGGAAACCGTAGACGCCGGTCTCGCCGGGGTTTTTCCCCGACGTGAGCGCCGGCCAGCAGGCGGAGGATTCGGGAGGGACGATGCTGTCGATGGCACCCGCCGACCCCTCGTCGATGAGTCGGGCGAGGTTCGGGAACTCCTCCCTGTGGTCGGCGATGAGGCTATACGGCACGCCGTCGATACCGAAGAAAGCGACCCGCGGCTCGTCGTCGCCGCCGCGGATACGGTCGAACAGTCCCATACTCCGGGTTACCGCGGTGGGGCACAAGAACTTTCTTCTCCCGGACAGGCTGGGGGGCCGTCAGTGACGCCGCCGGGCGTCGCGTCCGTACCGAACGGACCAGTGATACTTCCCGCAGACGCACCGTCCTCGGCCAGTCATCGACCCGCCGCTACCGGGCGCTGCCGGCCGGTTCGCCGCGATCCATCGACTCACCGCTGTCCACCCGCTCGTCGCCGTCCTCACCGGGCGACGACTCGTCGTCCGCTGCTGGATCGAAGTTCTCCGGGACGACCGTCAGGTGGGCCATCCCCGTGGACGGGTTCCTGGTTGCCATACACGAGAATATACGGCGTCGCCACTCAAGTAATTACCCATGCTCATAATTTATGGGCTGCCGCGAACGTAATGCACGTGAGGAATACCGAGACGGGAATCGGTTGCCGTTGCACAGGCCGTGGCGATCGACCGGCTACCACGGTCGTCAACCAGCGACCGTGGCCGTCGGCCAGCGGTCAGACGAACGGCTGGGAGCCTCGACGCGGGGACCACCGGCGCGAGGGCCACGAGCAGGGACCGCTGCGCGAGCGTCCGAGCGGGAAGCCGGCCTCAGCGCATCCGTTCGGGGTCGACGGCGTTGTCGGTGAGGATCCAGCTGTCGGGTTCGGTCGTGTCGAAGACCACGGTCTCGCCGTCGACCTCGACGGCGATGAACCGCTCGGAGACGGCGGATATCTGTTCGCGCAGTGCGGCGGCGGAGGGTGAGTCGCTGTCTTGCATCTGTGTCACCTCGGACGAGTGTGCCTACGGACGAGTAGGCAATATAGGGGGTCGACGTCGTACGTCGTTTCGCTCCGCTTCAGGCGAGTTCATAACGGTTCAGAACCCGCCACAGTCCCGCGATTAAACCGTTCAAGGAATCCGTGAATTCGCGTGAACGATTTACGCCGACCCTGACCGTTTACTGGAGCGGTCGCTGGCCGAGTTCGGTGACCGTCGCGGACCGGCTGCCGTCGCGGAAAATGACGGCGGCCGGGTAGGCGAAGAAACTACTGCGTTGTGTCGCGGTGCAGTTGGACGGTTCCGTGGCAGGTCTACTGGAACTCTTCCTCGTAGAGGTCCTGGGCGTGCTCGATGGCGTCGTAGGCGGACTGCTTGTCCTCCCAGCCCAGCGTCTCGACTTCCTTGCCTTCCTCGAGGTTCTTGTAGGTCGCGAAGAACTCGTCGATTTCGTCGAGTTGCTGCTGGGGGATGTCTTCCAGATCCTCGATGTGGTCGTAGCGCGGGTCCTCGCTGGGGACGGCGATAACCTTGTCGTCCTGCTCGCCGTCGTCGTCCATTTTCATCAGTGCGACCGGACGGGCCTCGATGACGCAGCCGGGGAACGTCTGGTCCTCGACGAGCACGAGCACGTCGAAGGGGTCCTCGTCGTCGTAGTACGACTGCGGGATGAAACCGTAGTCGGAGGGGTAGTGGACGTTCGAGTGAAGCACGCGGTCGAGGACGACGCCGGGGATATCCTTGTCGTACTCGTACTTGTTGCGCTCGCCTTTCAGGCACTCGACGACTGCGTAGATCTCCTCGGGCGGGTTCGGCCCCGTCTCGAGGTCTTCCCAGAGATTGGACATCATCCGCGAGTCCTCTTGGCGGCGCCAAAATCCTTTCGACCTCGGTCTCGACGCGCCTCAGCGGCGACCTCCTGTCCCGGATCCCTCGGACGATCTCATGGTGATCGTCACGTTATCACTCGGTGATATCAGAAACGAAACTCCCGCCAGCCGCTTATAAATCCGGGCAATAACGGAAGAAAGTTAACAAGTGTTAAATAGCCAGATGACATTCCACTAACCATGTCAGAGGCACAATCGGTAACTGACACGCCCGGGATCGCACGTGAACTCACCGCGTTCCAGCAGAACATCCTCGTTATTCTCGGCGAAGAGCCGCGCTACGGCCTCGCTATCAAACGTGAACTCGAGGAGTACTACGACGACGAAGTCAACCACGGCCGCCTGTACCCCAACCTCGACGACCTCGTCGAGATGGGGCTGGTCGAGAAGAGCGAACTCGACAAGCGGACGAACCAGTACGCGCTGACCGACGAGGGCTACGAGACGGTTCTCGACCAGCTCTCCTGGGAGTTCTCGAAGCTCGTCACGAGCGAGGACCGCGCCGACGACCTGCGCGAACTCGTCGACGCCGTTCAGGAGTAACTCACTCTTCGAGCGGACAGCGCTCGTCCGCCACTTCGAACGCGGCCACCACCGATTTTTCGACGACCGCTCGTTGCTCGGGAGTCGGCCATGCGTTGCGCGGATAGTAATCGTTCAGGAACTCCGCTAGCTCCGCGGCCGTCGCGTCGTGGATCGGCTTCGCGTAGTGGTTGCCCATGAAGTCGGCCAGCGTCGCCACGTTCGCGGCGTGGTCGTCGCCGCGTTCCGCGCGCACGTCCGCGACGATCTCGCGATTGTACTCGTCGATCTCTTCCCAGTCGTCGCCCTCGCCGGGACCGGAGAGCGGCACTTCGATCCCGCGGTCGACGTTCTCGATGCGGTCGGTCCGGATCTGGCCGTCCTCGATCCACTCCTCGGGGTGGAGGACGAGTACGTCGCGGGTCTCGTCCTCGCGGACGCGCGCGGTGTAATCGTGTTCGGCCAGCCGCTCGTCGCGGTCCGAGCGATAGGCCGCGGCTTCCTCGTCGACGACGGCCTCTCTGGCGAGTTTCGTGAGCCGTTCGGCCTCCTCGACGACCGGCTCGGGCGGGAGGTCCTCGGGTTCGTCGTCCTCGGCCAGTACGTCTGGCGCTTCGCTGGGGTCCGGTGTCTCGTCAGGCATGGTGGATGTCTCGCTCGGCAGGCACGGGTCAGGCCTCGTCGAGCGCTTCGTTCGCCAGTTCGTCGGCGCGGTCGTTTATCTCCCGCGGAACGTGCTCCAGCGACCACGTCTCGAAGTTCCGCAGCAGTTCGTGGACGGTGACCCGGTACTCCCGCAGGTCGGGGTCGTTCGTGTCCCACTCGCCGCGAACTTGCTTGACGATGAGTTCGGAGTCGCCGCGGACGTCGACCTCGTCGAACCCGTAGTCGCGGGCGACGCGCAACCCCTCGATGAGCGCCTCGTACTCCGCCTGGTTGTTGGTGGCGCGGCCGATGGTGTGGCCGCCCTCGGCGACGATCCCGTCGCCGCTGACGATGACCCAGCCAACGGACGACGGGCCGGGATTGCCCCGGCAGGCACCGTCGAAGTACACGTGCGCGCGCCCCCCGCCTTCGCGGATCAACCCTTCCAGTTCCGCGGGCTTGGCCCCCTGGATCACGACCTTGTCGTCGTAGGCGACCGCCGTGGCGTCGCCGCGCTCGGCGCGCCAGCGCTCGTGGTCGGTGTTGCCCTCCCTGATCGCCACACCCGCGTCTTCGAGGCGCGAGCGGGCCGCGTCGACGTCGCACTCGACTGTCGGCATCGTCCGGTGGTCGCCCGCGCCCGGTCAAATGGATTTGGATCCTGCCCGCCCCACACCTGCCCGACGGCTAGCAGGTGCGTACCATCTACCGGCAAATCACGGAGTAAGCAAAAGATATATAACCGAGAGTTTAAGCCGTGGCATCGACTAGCACGGGGTTGCGATGACAGGCACCAGCCACCAGCGGGAACGCAAACGCGAGCGCACGACCGAGAGCGAAGACGAACGCGCCGAGCGGGCGTGTCCGGACTGCGGGTCGGAGCAGTTGGTCACGAGCGCGGACCGCGGGGAGCTGATCTGTGACGACTGCGGGCTGGTGGTCGAGGAGGGGGCTATCGATCCGGGGCCGGAGTGGCGGGCGTTCACCCACAGCGAACGCGAGGAGAAGTCGCGCGTGGGCGCGCCCACGACGCAGACGATGCACGACAAGGGACTGACTACGACCATCGACTGGCGGAACGAGGACGCCTACGGCCGTACCATCTCCTCCCGCAAACGCAGTCAGATGCACCGGCTACGCAAGTGGCAGGAGCGCATCCGGACGAAGGACGCCGGCGAGCGCAACCTCCAGTTCGCGCTCTCGGAGATCGACCGGATGGCCTCCGCCCTGGGCATCCCACGGTCGGTCCGCGAACTGGCGTCCGTCGTCTACCGCCGTGCGCTTGACGAAGACCTCATTCGTGGCCGGTCCATCGAAGGCGTCGCCACTGCCTGCCTCTACGCCGCCTGTCGCAAACAGGGGCTTCCCCGAAGCCTGGAGGAGATCGCCGACGTCTCCCGCGTCGACCGGACGGAGATCGGCCGCACCTACCGCTACGTCTCGACGGAACTCGGACTCGAGATGGAGCCGGTCGACCCCAAGCGGTACGTCCCGCGCTTTTGCTCGGAACTCGACGTCACCGAGGAAGTCCAGACGAGAGCCAACGAGATCATCGATCGGACCACCGAGCAGGGCCTGCTCTCGGGCAAGTCGCCGACCGGGTACGCCGCGGCCGCCATCTACGCCGCGTCGCTGCTCTGCAACGAGAAGAAGACCCAGCGAGAGATCGCCGACGTCGCGCAGGTGACAGAGGTCACTATCCGGAATCGCTATCAGGAACAGATCGAAGTGATCGGGCTCGGGTAGGTCACGCGTACCGACTCGACGGGCGTCGGGCGACGGTTTTTGTCCGGGGAGACCCAACTGCCGCTCGTCTCTCGTGTCGCTCACGCTCAGACTCGACCGTCTCGCTGGGCTCCCGGCGGCGTACCGGCTGGTCGACGCGGCCTTCTTCGCGGCGCTCGCCCTCGCGCTCACGGCCTGTTACGCGACGGGAATGCCGCTTTCGGGCGTCGCAGCGGTCGCCATCGCCGGCTTCGGGCTGGAGTACGCCGTCAGCGGCTTCGTCACCGACGGCATCTTCCGCGGGGTCGAGTGGGCTGACGAACCGCCGCCGCGCCTCCGCCGGATCGTCGCCGAGGTGGCCGCGTCGTTCGGCGTGGACGCGCCGCGAGTCGTGGTCGACCCCGAGAGCCCGGGCGGGGTGAACGTCCTCGGCGACGGCGACCGGACGGTCCTCATCGTCTCGTCGGCGCTGCTCGACCGCCTCGACGAGGCGGCGCTCCGGGGCGTCGTCGCCCACGAGCTGGCCCACGTCGCGCTGGGCCACCTCCGGCGGATGCCGGTCCGCGTGGCCGTCACCCACGTCGTCGGCCTCGCGGCGTTCTGGGTGGTCGCGCTCCGGCACGTCCCGCCACAGGTCGCGATGCTCGCCGGCGGGACGTTCCTCGTCGCCGGCGTCGCCCGCACGAACGGCATCAACGCCGTCGTCTACGTCGTGGCGAGCGTCGGCGTCGTCGTCCTCGTGCAGGCGCTGGCGGCCCGCGCGAGCCGGGTCGAAGAGTGCCACGCCGACGACGTGGCCGTCGGGCACGTCGGCGCGACGGCGTTCTGTACCGGGCTGTACGCCGTCGGGTCAGTGGGCGCCGACGACGACGCCGTCGCGGGCGAGGCACCTTTCGGGAAGCGGCGCACCCGACTGGAGCGGCTCACCGCCGCCCACCCCTCGATCGAGCGGCGGCTGGCCCGCCACGGGATCGTTCCCGGCGACGTCGCCGACCGCGTGACCGAGGAGCGCGCGGCCGACGACGCCATCGCGGGTGCCAAACCACGTGACGCCACCGACTGATTCAAGCCGCTGGGTCCAGTACGTGGGGACCAATGGCGGGCATGCGCCTCGACGACTTCATCGAGGACTTCCAGCGCGACGAGGCGGCCGAGAAGCGCCGCCTGGCCGAGGAGAAGTCCTACGAGATCACCGAGTACCTCGACGACGTCGAGCGGGAGTTCCAGCAGGCCGTCCAGGGCGACTCCATGTTCGGCTCGACGGCGCCGGAGGTGTTCGTCGGCCGCTCGGGCTACCCCGACGTGTCGACGGGCGTCCTCTCGCCGATGGCCGGCGACGCCGACGCCGCCGACTTCGCGACCAGCGGCGAGTGGTACCAGCAGGGCTACCAGATCGACGACGTGCTCCAGCGGCGGACGGGGATGCTCAACTCCACGCGCTCGGCGAAGGTCGACGTCAACGACGTGTGGGACGGCTTCGTCGGCACCCAGCGAGAGGTAGCCATCGCCGACCACCCCGTCGACGTGGAGGTCGGCCTCGACGGTACCCCGGACATCGACCTGAGCCTCGACGACGTGTCGACGCCGACGGGGCCGCGCGCCCGCGCGACAAACGCCGACCTCGCCGAGAACCCACACGTCCCCCGCCCGGTCGAGAAGACGCTGGAGGACGACGACTGGGCGGCCGAGGGGGCGATGACCTATCTCTACCGCCGCGGGTTCGACGTCTACGACATCAACACCATCCTCTCGGCGGGGGCGCTCGGCCAGGGCCGCGAGCGGAAACTCGTCCCGACGCGGTGGTCGATCACCGCCGTCGACGACACCGTCGGGAAGTACCTGCGCGGCGGGCTCCAGCACAGCGACACCGTCGACGAGGTTTCCGTCTGGACGAACGAGTACATGGGCAACCGCTACTGGGTGATCCTCGCGCCCGGCCAGTGGGAGTTCGAACTCGTCGAGATGAAGGCCCCCGAGAGCGTCTGGAACCCCGCCGCCTCCGAGTACTACCTCGCCAGCGCCTACGAGGGCTGGGAGGGCCGCACCGGCTACGTCGAGGAGACCGCCGGCGCGTACTACGCCTCCCGGCTCGCGGTCCTCGAACACCTCCGCGAACGCGACCGGCAGGCCAAGGCGCTCGTCCTCCGTGAGGTGACCGACGAGTACTGGGCGCCGGTCGGCGTCTGGCAGGTCCGCGAGGGCGTCCGCCACGCCTTCGAGGGCGAACACGGCGTCGCCGAGAGCTTCCACGCGGCACTGAACGGCCTGCTCGACCAGCTCCCCATCGGGCTGGGTCACCTCCGCAGGAAGTCGAACCTCGTCGCCGGCCTGCAGACCTCCATCGCCGACTTCTGAGCGGACCCAATCGTTTTCGGCCGGTCGGCCGTACTCGGTGGTATGCTCCTCCAGTTCGGGATGCCCGGTGGCGTCGAACTCATCGTCATCCTCCTGATCGGCCTCCTGATGTTCGGCCTACCGGTCCTGCTCATCCTCCTCTTCGGGGCGGCGTGGCTCCGCTCGCGCGGCGACTACGACGACCGCATCCGCGAACTCGAAACCGAGATCGCCCGCCTGCAGGCACAGATGGGCGACGACGGCGATTCGGCCGGGACGACCGACGCGGACACTACCCGACCCACCGATGCGGCGACGAAGACCGGCGAGGAAGACAGAGGGGACGACGCCTCCACTGACGACGGCGATACCGGCGCAGACGCGTCCCGGTAATCGTCCACTGGCTGCGACGCGCTCGCGGAAAACGAGGGGGCAATCCTCGGGCAGCGCTCACTTACTCACTCGCTCGCGTCGAGGTTCGCCCACGCCTCGTCGACCATCTCGCCGGTCTCGGCGACGATGTCCCTCCACTCTTCGGAGTCCGGTGCCATCCCGCTCAGGCGCGCGATGCGCATGATCGAGACGTGATAGACGGTCTGGACGCCCGGTTCTTCTTCCCAGATGACGACGCCGCAGGGGAACAGCCCGCCGATCCGACCGCCGGAGGCGTCGAGCGCGCGGTCGGCCATCGCTGGGTTGCACGCGCCGAGGTAGTAGTAGGGGTCGCGATCGGCGTCGACCTTCTCGTTCAGGAGTTCGGACGGAGCGAACTCCGCGGGGAAGCCAAAGCCCGCGGCCTCGAAGGCCGAGCGGACGTGTTCGATAGCCGCCTCGTGGTCCATCTCCAGCGTTGCGCGCTTCTCGCCGATGTCCCCGCTGGTCAGGTCCGCGGGGTCGAAGGGGAGCGCCATGTACCGACCCGACGGTCGCCCCCGCAAAAACAGTGATCCCGGCGGGCCGCGATGGCCCGCGAATCTCGTCCACGGACCCCCGCGCTGCAGGTCTTCAGGCCATCTCGTCGCCTGTTACGGTCTCGTCCGACTGGATCCACGCCCGGTGGTTGTCGACGTCGTAGATGACGACGTCCCCGTTTGCGATCTCGAGTTCGTCGTAGCGGCTCGTCTCGGAGCGGGTCTCGTTAGTTGCCATTGGTAGTGTCCACGTTCCGTCGCTGTCTCTCGATTCGACGCTAGCAGTAGCTACGCCCTATACTGTGTTAAATGTTACCAATGGTATGGCAAAGATTGCTGGTGGGCGCCCGGATCGCGATTCGGTCGCGACAGGTAGTAAACGACAATTCCGTTTCCTCCTGTTTACAATGATTGACAGGGGTGGGGCGGAAAGCGACGGACGACACCTGCGGCGCCGCCGTTGGTCCCCGCGGCTCGGCGGGTGAGGAACGTGATCTCACGCATGCAACGGCCACAGGCTACGGTAGTCGCGACAGTCGTACTGCTCGTTCTCGCGCCGGTCGTCGGGGTCGGCGCGGCGGATGAACACGAAGTTACGGGCCACCCGGGGATCGACGTCTCGGTGCCGGATACGGATTTCCAGCCGGGCGAACAGACGTCCCTGCAGGTCATCTTGCTGAACGACGGCAACGTCACTAGCGGGTCGGCTTCGAACCCGCAGTTAGAACAGCAGGTGACGACCGCCCGGGCCGTGCGCGTCAGCGTCGACGACGACCACGACGCGCCGGTCTCGGTCAAGACGAACGAACGCGCCATCGCCCAGCTACCCGACGGGTCCTCGACGCCGGTCGAGTTCCGTATGGACGTCGACCAGAACGCCGAACCGGGCACCTACAAGCTCCCGGTCAACGTCAGCTACAACTACACGGAGGCGGTCGACCCGCAGACCGGCGAGACCGACCACAACAGCACGTGGAAGAACTTCACCGTCGGCCTGACGATCGAGGAGGCCGCGCAGTTCAGCGTGACGAACGTCGAGTCGACGGCCCGCATCGGCGCCACCGGCACGGTCGACGTGACCCTGCGCAACACGGGGAGCGCCGTCGCGCGCAACGCCTCGGTCCTGCTCGAATCGCAGAACGCGGACATGACCTTCGGACAGGCATCGTCGTCCTCGCGGTACGTCGACGGCGCCTGGGAACCGGGTGAGCGCCGGACCATCTCCTATCGCGTCAGCGCCTCCCAGTCGGCCAGCCAACAGCGCTACGCCTTCGGCGCGACGGTCAACTACGAGGACGAAGACGGGACGCCGATGCAGTCCCAGTCGCTCTCGCTGGGCGTGACACCCGAACCCGAGCAGTCGTTCAGCGTCACGTCGGTCGACAGCGACGTGGCCGTCGCCGACGATGGCCCGGTCACCGTGACGGTCCGCAACGACGGGCCCGCGGAGGTCCGCGACGCCTCGGTCACGATCACCTCGAGCAGTAGCGCCCTCGTCTTCGGCGGGTCCGCCAGCGCGAGCGAGTACATCGGAACGTGGGGCCCCAACGAGACCCGCGAGCTCACCGTCGATACGACGGCGACGCCCGACGCCGACTCCCGCAGCTACTCGCTGCAGGCGTCGGTCAGCTACGAGGACACCGAAGGTGACCCCGGCGAGTCCGGGACGCTCCAGTTCGGCGTCCGGCCGGACCCCGAGGTCGAGTACGAGTTCGAAGCGACCAACGTGAGCTCGAACCTGCGCGTCGGCGAGGAAGGGACGCTCTCCGGGACGATCACGAACACTGGCGACGCGCGCGCGGATAGCGTCGTCGTCGTCTTCGAGAGCGAGAGCGCCAACGTCTCCCCGCTCGAACGGGAGTACTCGATCGGTATGCTCCGCGTCAACCGCTCGAAGGAGTTCTCGTTCGACGTGGATGTCAGCGAGGCCGCCGAGGCCGGGCCGCGGCAGTTCACGCTCCGGCCGACCTACCGCAACAAGGACGACGAGCGCCGCGAGGCCGAGAGCTTCGACGTGCGCCAGCGCGTCCGCGAGCAGCGCGACCGCTTCTCGATCGACGCCGGTGACGCGACGGTCGAACGCGGCGAGGGCCGCAAGCTTACGGTCACGGTGACCAACAGGGGCAACACCGCGGTTACGAACCTCGACGCGGCGCTGTACGCCGACGACCCGATCAGCATCGACGACGCCAAGGCCTACGCCCAGCAGATCGAACCCGGCGAGTCGCGCGACCTGACCTTCGAGGTGAGCGCCGGCAGCGATGCACTGACGAAGTCTTACCCCCTCGAGATGGACTTCCAGTACGACGAGAACGGCGACACGAAGCTCGACAGCGGGTACCGCTTCGCCGTCGACGTCACCGAACCGGAGGACGACGGCGGGGGCGGGCTGCCGGTCGCACTGATCGCCATCGCCGTGGTCGCCGTGATCGCGGTCGGTGGCTACCTGCGATTCGGCAGGTGACCCGATGGTCTTCCAGTGGTTCACCGACGAGGTCGGCGACGCCATCTCCGCCTATCCGGGGCGGATAACCCTCGCCTTCCTCCTGTTGACCGGCGTGTTCCTGCTCGGCCTCGGCAACGTCGAGACCGAGTCGGGTAGCAACCAGTTCGTCGAAGGGCTCGACTCCTTCGAGGCCTTCGAGGACATCCAGCGCGAGTTCGGCTCGAGCTTCGGCGAGAGTTCGACCAGCACGCAGCTACTCCAGCGCGAGCAGAACGTCCTCTCGCGACCGAGCCTCCTGCGGATGTTGCGGACACAGGATCGGTTGCAGGACCACAGCGATCTGCGGGTGACGGGCGTCTCCAGTCCCGCCCGGACCGTGGCCCAGCAACTCGATCCCGAGGCGACGACGGTCGAGGCACAGATCGACGCTGTCGAGTCGGCGACCGCCACGGAGATCGACCAGGCAGTTCGACGCGCGGCCGACTCGGGAGGGCTCGGCTCGCAGGTCAGCGACGACTTCGATCGCCAGAGCGCCGCCGCCACGGCGGCCCAGGCCACGGTCACCCACGAACGGGACATCGACTCCCGCGAAGAGCGCGTCGAGCGCGTCCTCACCACCGTCGGGGGCGATATCGAGATCGTCGGGAGCGCGCCCAACACTATCGGGTCGTCGCTCGCGCTCGTGCTCCCCGCGGCGTTCATCCTCATCGTCCTCTTCCTGATCGTGGCCTACCGCGATCTGGTCGACCTGATATTGGGGGTCGTCGCCATCCTGCTGACGCTGCTGTGGACGTTCGGCTTCCTCGGGCTGGCGGACATCGCGTTCAACCCGCTTTTGGTCGCGGTCCCGCCGCTGCTCATCGCGGTCGGGATCGACTTCGGCATCCACGCGGTCAACCGCTACCGCGAGGAGCGCGAGCGGGGCCAGCCGGTCGGCACGTCGATGCAGGTGACGACCGAGCAGTTGCTCGTCGCCTTCTTCATCGTGACGGGGACGACCGTCATCGGCTTCCTCTCGAACCTGCCGAGCGCGCTTGACCCAATCCGCGACTTCGGCGTCGTCGCCGCCATCGGCATCTGCTTCACCTTCCTCATCTTCGGGATCTTCCTCCCGGCCGCGAAGGTGAAGATCGACCGCATGCGTGCTCGCTATCCGATCCCGACGATGAGCGAGCGGCCGCTCGGCTCCGAGGGGTCGACGCTGGGCCGCCTGCTCGGCGGTGGGGTCACCGTCTCGCGGCGCGCACCGGCCCTGTTCATGCTCGTCGTGCTCCTCGCGAGCGGAGCGGCGGGCGTCTACGCCACCGGCGTCGACACCGGCTTCACCGAGGACGACTTCCTCCCGCCGGAGTACGACGAGCTTCCCGACTGGCAGAAGAACCTGCCGGACCCGTTCAGCCCGCCCGAGTACAGCTACGTCGAGAAGACGAACTACATCGACGACAACTTCGAGTCGAGCAGTTCGGTCATGCTGTTCGTCGAGGCCCAGATGGAACGTGACGACGCGCTCGACCGGGTCCGCCGGATCGGTCGCGATCCGCCCCCGACTTTCGAGCGGGACGGCCGCTACGCCCAGAGCCAGTCCGTCGTCACCGTCGTCCAGTCCTACCAGCAGCGCGACCCCGAGTTCCGCGACCTCGTGTCGCGGAACGACCTCGACGCGGACGGCATCCCCGAGGACAACCTCGGCGCGGTCTACGGGCACCTCGAATCCTCGCCCGCAAGCGGGGTCGAGGGAGTCCTGTCGAACGACCACCGGAGCACGCTCGTGACCTACTCGGTCAACCCCGACGCCACGAACGCGGAGGTGACCGCCGACGCCACGGAAGTCGCCGCGGAGACCCCGCTCGACGCGACGCCCACCGGCAACGCCGTCATCTTCCAGGAAGCCTCGAACCTGATCCTCGACACCGTGATCACGAGCCTGATCATCACGCTCGTCGGGGCGTCGTTGTTCCTGGTCGTCGTCTACGGCGTGCTGGAGGGGCGCCCCTCGCTCGGTATCGCGAACGTCGTCCCCATCGCCGTGACCGTGACGTTCGTCGTCGCGTCGATGCGCTATCTGGGGATCGACTTCAACGCGATCAACGGGGTGATACTCTCGCTGACGATCGGACTCGGGATCGACTACTCGGTCCACGTCGTCCACCGCTTCGCCGACGAGTACCATCACGCCGACATCGACACGGCCCTCGACCGCGCCGTCCGAGGCACCGGCGGCGCGCTCACCGGCAGCATGCTCACCACCGTCGCAGGCATGGGCATGCTCGTGTTCGCGCTGAACCCGGCCATCGGCGCCTTCGGCGTTCTGACCGCGCTCTCGGTCATCTACGCCTACATCGCGTCGATGCTGGTCCTCCCGTCAGTGCTGGTCCTCTGGGACCGGGTGTTCAACCGCTCGCGGGCGGCCAAGTTGCTCTACGGGCGCGGTAGCAACCCGACTCCGGAGACATCGGTCGAGGACTGAGCAGGCGTCCAGGCCCTTTGGCTCATCGCCTGATCACTACTTCTCGGAGCGCAACGGAAGCGGCCCATCGCCCCCGAACGCTTTACGCCTGGTCCGCGAACGCGTAGTATGGTCCACGTTGTCATCATCGGCGCCTACGGAAGCGCCGGCGCCGCGGTCGCCGAGGAACTCGCCGACGAACCGGACGTGGAACTCACCCTGATCGACGACGGCGAGCCCGGCGGCGGACTCTGCATCCTCCGCGGGTGCATGCCGTCGAAGGAGGTCCTCTCGGCCGGTGCCCATCGCTTCCGGGCGCGCCACGACGACCGCCTCCGCGGCAAGCCCCACGAGGTCGACGTCGAGCGCACTGTCAGGCGCAAAGACGAGCACACGCTCGGGTGGGCCGAACACCGCCGCGAGTCGATCCACGACCTCGCCGAGCGCGAGGACGTGACGTTCATCCACGACACCGCGCGGTTCGTCGACGATTGCACGCTCCGCGCCGGCGGGCAGACGATCTCCGGCGACTACGTGGTGATCGCCACCGGGTCGGCGGTCGACGTCCCCGACCTCCCGGGCATCCGCGACGTCGACTACCAGACGAGCGCGGACCTGCTGGACGAGACCGCCCTCCCCGATTCGGCCGCCGTCATGGGGCTCGGGTACATCGGGCTGGAGATGGTCCCGTACCTCAGCGAGGTCGGCGGGACCGACGTGACCGTCGTCGAACACGACGAGCGCCCCCTCGACGAGGCCGACCCGGCCTTCGGCGACGCAATCCTCGACCTCTACCGCGAGGCCTTCGACGTGACTATCCCGACCAACTCCTACGAGAAGCGCGTCGAACCCACCGACGACGGAGGCGTTCGCCTCTTCCTCGAACACGCCGACGGCGAAGACGAGGTCGTCGAGGCCGAGGAGCTGTACCTGTTCACCGGCCGCCGCCCGTGTCTCGGTCGTCTCGGTCTGAAGAACACGAGCCTGGAACCCGGTCCCGACTGGGTCCTCGACACGATGCAGGCCCGCGACGACGGCCGAGTGTTCGTCGTCGGCGACGTCAACGGCAAGGAACAGATCCTCCACGTCGCCAAGGAACAGGGCTACGCCGCCGCCGAGAACATCCTGCGACGCGAGCGGGGCGTCCCCCTCGAAGAGTACCACAACGTCACCCACCACGTCATCTTCTCGGGCCTCGGCGTCTATCCCTACGCCCGCGTCGGCATGACCGAACGCGAGGCCCGCGACTCGGGCTACGACATCGTCGTCGCCAGACGACAGGCCAGCGACGACGGCGTCTTCAAGGCCAAGGACGCCCCCGAGGGCCTCGCCGAACTCGTCGTCGACCGCGACAGCGCGACGGTGCTGGGCTGGCAGGGCCTGCACTACCACGCCGACGTGATGGCCAAGACCATGCAGATCGTCGTCGAGATGGGACTGGACGTCCGGGAGGTACCCGACCGCGCCTTCCACCCGACGACCCCCGAGATCATCGACGGCCTGCTGCGGGACGTGACCGCCGAACTGCCCGAGTGACGGCGTGATTCGGGAGCGGATGGCGTTACTACCGTGCCGGCACTTCGTTCACGGGTTCCAACAGACACTTGTATTACAGGTACGACTGACACGTATGCGGCGGCAGGTTGCGGAGTTGGCGATGTACTGGTGTCTCTTGTTTGGCGGGGCTGCGGGGGCGCTCGGTCTCTGGTCGCTCTCGCAACGACAGACGGGTCCGGACCCGGCGGTGATGCCCGTGCTTTCGATTATCGGTCTTGCAGCACTGCTGCTATCGATCGGAATCACGCTCAGAATCCGACTGGGTCCGCCGGGCGCGGCGGCCGACCAGCGTGACTAACCCGACTCGGCCGCCATCCGGGCCTACCTGCACGTCCCGACGAAGTGACGGTCGCGCTTACTCGAAGTCGTCGGGGACGTCGAAGTCGTGGTAGTGTTCGCCTTTCTCCTTCGAGAGGATGTCGAGCGCGGCGGCGCCGCCGTCGCCGGCGGAGATGACGGCCTGCCACTCCTCGGCGCGGACCATCGCGCCGGTGGCGTAGGCGTGCTCGACGCTGGTCTCCATGTCGACGCCGACGTCGACGACGTCTTCGTCGGTGAATTCACAGCCCAGATCCTCGGCGAGGTCGCGGTTCGCGCCGGTCGCGAGGATCAGGTAGTCGGCGGCGAGGTCGTCCTCGTCGGTGACGACGCGGAACTGGTCGCCGTCGCGCTCGACGGTCTGGACCTCCGCGCCCTGTCGGCGGTCGACGCCGAACTCGTCGACCTGCTCGCGGCTCTCCTCCATGAACTCGGTGCCGCCGATGTCCTTGATCCCGAGATAGTTGACCAGATGCGCCTTGTGCATCCAGGTCTCGTCGGTGTCGAAGACGACGGTCTCGAGGTCGTTCTTGGCGGTGAACAGTGCGGCGCTCAGGCCGGCGGGGCCGCCGCCGACGATGGCTACGTCTGTCATGTCTCCGTATAGGTCAGGGAGCCGGAAAGTCGTTAGCCTACCCCGACTGGATTTCCGGGTTATCGTGACGTGTCGCCGGAGGCTGGCCGCTAACTGTGACTGCCTACCCCTCCGATCAACAGATGGCGTGGTAGAGGCTGACGGTTCCGTCGTCCTCGATCTCGCCGTACGCGCCGCCGTGACAGGCGTCGTTCTCGATGGTCGTCCGTTCGGTGGTCCCCCGCGCGGTCAACGCGATCCGGAACGATTCGATGCCGTCGGGTTCGGCCACGCTGGTGTTGTAGACGGTCTGTTCGGTCCCGGGTGAGAGGTCGTACGTCCGTTCGTGGACCGTGGTGTTGGTCGCGATTCGGACGACCCGGAGCTGCGCGGTGACGGTGCGGTTCCAACGGTTCTCCAGACTAACCGTCTGCGGGTCTTGCTCGTTCGTCAGCGCCGGGAAGCCGCCGGGTTCGGTCGGCGTGGGCGATCGACCGGCCGGGACGGCGGAGAGACAGCCGCTGACTGCAAGGAGCGTCGCGACGGTTGTGGCCACGTATCGTCGCTTCGGTGACACATGAGCGAGTCGACGCTCGGGGTGAAAGGCTTTCTGGCGGAACAGCTACCTGAAAACCGCCACCTCTCGACAGCGCGACCCGGCTCCCGTTCCCACTACTCTTCGAGCAATTCCTTCGTCTTCCGGTGGCGATAACGGAACATCGGTTCGAAGCCGATCCAGCCGAGCGGACCGAGGAGACCCCCGACGACGGGGAGTTCGTACTCGACATGGTCGCGGACGCGAGTTCGGTCGCCGAGCCCCTCGAAACTGTGGGTGTGGACCCACGTCGGGAAGGGGCCGTGGACCATCTCGTCGCGGAAGCGCGCCTGCCCGTCGCGCTCCTCACGGGCGACGATGTGGGAGGTCCACCGCTGGCGCGGCGCGATGCCGAAGGGGGCGATGGTGGCCTCGATCTTCGAGCCGGCGTCCAGTACGTCGGGGTCGGGTTCGCCGTCGGGTCCGACCGTCGACTCGACGCGGAGGCGCATCCAGTTGGGGGTCAGCGCCTCCAGTCCGGCAGCGGTGGAGTGGAACTCCCAGACGTCGTCGAACGACGCGTCGACGACCGTTTCGCGCTCGTAGACGGGCATAGTGGGCGTTCGGACCGGCGGGACATAACGAGTGGGACGAACTGCGAGCGGGCAGCGGACGCGAGCCCCGGAATACTTCCGACGGTGTGGAGAACGGGGCGGCATGGCAGGGCTCTCAGTCGCGGTTGCGGGTGTCGTGGCGACGCTGGTGTTGCTCGCGTGCAGCGCCTTCTTCTCGAGTTCCGAGACGGCTATCTTCTCGCTCCCGAAGGCGTGGATCGACGAACAGGCCGAGCACAGCGACCGAGCCCGCGTGCTACAGGGACTCGTCGAGGACCCCCATCGCCTGCTCGTGACGCTGCTGGTCGGGAACAACGTGGTCAACGTCGCGATTTCGAGCATCGTCACCGTGCTCGTGACGAGCTACCTCGAACCCGGGCCGGCGGTCGTCGTCGCGACGCTGGTCACGAGCACGCTCGTTCTCCTGTTCGGGGAGATCGTCCCCAAGTCCGTCGGGCTCGGGAACGCCGAGCAGTGGGCCGTGTCCGTCGCGCCGGTGGTCAGTGCGGTCGAGACGCTGCTGGGACCGGTCATCACCGTCTTCGACGTGGTCACTCGGCGGATCGGGGCGGTGTTCGGGAGCGACGAGGCGATCGAAGAGCCGTACGTCGACTGACGGGGACCGGCATCGACGAGAGGTAGCTCCGCCCGCTCGCTACGGCCAGACGCCAGCCTGTTCGCTGGCGGTCAGCACTCGCTCGATGGCGACGACGTATGCGGCGGTCCGGACGTTCGGCAGGTCGCGCTCCTCGAAGGTCGCGGTGAGCCGGTCGAAGGCGTCGACGATGATCGACTCCAGTTCGTCGTTGACGCGCTCCTCGGTCCAGTAAAAGCGCTGGCGATTTTGAACCCACTCGAAGTACGAGACGGTGACGCCGCCGGCGTTGGCGAGGATGTCGGGGAAGACGGACACGTCGCGGTCGGTCAGCACGTCGTCGGCGTCGGGCGTCAGCGGTCCGTTGGCTGCCTCGACGATCACGTCCGCTTCGACCTCGTGGGCCAGATCGCCGTCGATGGCGTTTTCCAGCGCGGCGGGGACGAGCAGGTCCACGTCGAGCGTCAGCAGGTCCTCGTTCGAGATGGTCTCGGGGGCGCCGTAGTCGACGACGTCGCCCGTCTCGGTCTTGTGTTCCTTGACGGCGCGCGTGTCCAGTCCGTCTGGGTCGTGGATAGCACCCGAAGAGTCCGAGACGGCGACGACGTCGGCGCCCAGGTCCTCCAGCAGTCGCGCGGCGATGGAGCCGGCGTTGCCGTATCCCTGGACGGCGACGTTCGCACCCCCCATCTCCTTGTCGAGGTAGTCGAACGCCTCGCGGGCGGTCAGCATGACCGAGCGGCCGGTGGCCTCGACGCGGCCCTCGCTGCCGCCGCTGTCGAGCGCTTTCCCCGTGACGACCCCCGGCGCTGTGGTGTTCTCGAGGACCTCGTAGGTGTCCTTGATCCAGTTCATCTCCCGCTGGCCGGTGTTGACGTCCGGCGCGGGGACGTCCCTGTCCTCGCCGATGAGCGGGCGCAACTCCGTGGCGAAGGCGCGGGTGAGCCGTTCGAGTTCTGCCGTGGAGTGGTCGTCCGGGTCGACGACGATGCCGCCTTTCCCGCCGCCGTAGGGGATGTCGACGACGGCGCACTTGTAGACCATCCAGCCCGACAGCGCCTTGACCTCGTCGCGGGAGACCTGCGGGTGATAGCGGATGCCGCCCTTGTACGGGCCGCGGTCACCGTTGAACTGCGAGCGGAACGCGCGGAAGACCTCGACCGACCCGTCGTCCATCTCGACAGAGAGGTTCGCCTCCAGCACGCGTTCCGGTCGCTTGAGGCGGTCGAGCATCCCGGGGTCGACGTCGAGGTGCGCCGCGGCGTCGTCGACCTGCTCCTGAAGACTCTCGAAGGGATTGGCCTCCTCGGACATGCCGACTAGGTGGGCCAGCGCGTGGAAAAGGATTCGGCCGATCGCCGATAGAACCACATTTCAGGCACTGAATCGGCGGAAATCCAACGATCCGAAAGAACGTCGAGAACCGCTTCGTTCGGGCCGAAACGGAACCGATCAGGACTCCTGTCCGTCCGCGGCGCGGGCCCGCTCCAGTACGCGTTCGGCCTGCGCGATGAGCGGCGCGTCGATCATCTCCCCGTCGACGGCGAAGACGCCGCGGTCCTCGGCGTCGGCCTCCTCGCGCGCCGCGAGCACGCGCTCGGCCCACTCGACGCGCTCGGGGCCGGGAGTGAACGTCTCGTTTACCGGCCCGACCTGCGAGGGATGGATCGCGAGTTTCCCGTCGTAGCCCAGTTCGAGCGCGAACTCCGTCTCCGCGCGCAGCCCGGCCTCGTCCTCGAAGTCGGTGTAGACGGTGTCGATGGCGTCGACACCGGCCGCCGCGGCCGCGAGGACGACGTGTTCGCGGGCATAGAGCACTTCGGTCCCTTCGTCCGTTCGAGTGGCGCCGACGTCGGCGGCCAGATCCTCGGCGCCGAACAGGAGGGCATCAGTAGGACGCGCGGCAGCGATCCCCTCGGCGTGGAGGACGCCTGCGGCCGTCTCGACGAGCGCGAGGATCGGGAGGTCGGCGCCGCGCTCGGCCGCCAGATCGGCCAGCGCGTTCACATCGTCGGCTTCGCTGGCCTTCGGCAGGACGAGCGCGTCGAGGGGTGCTCGCGACGCCGTGCCGTCGAGGATCGCTTCGAGGTCGTCGCTGGCGCCGCTGCCCGGGGGCTGGACGCGCACGCAGACTTCACAGTCTGCGTCGAGGTCGGCGAGAACGTGCCGGACCGCCTCCCTGGCCGCGTCCTTCTTCCCGGGTGCCACCGCGTCTTCGAGGTCGAAGATGACCGCGTCGGCTCCGGTAGCTGGGGCGTTCCGCATGAGTTTCGGCCGGTCGCCCGGCGAGAACAGGAGGCTCCGGCGTGCCATGTTCGAACGTCGGTCGGCCAGCGGTTTGTAGCTACGGGCGGGCGACGCGGAGTCCGCCGAGACGCACAGCGACGACGTGTCGCGCCTCTCCGGCCGTCACGATGTCGTCGTCGGGTGTTCGTCGCTGTCGACTCCCCGTGGATTTCCGATTGTTCCCGCCGGTATTCGCCGACTACCCGGTACCTGATGGGCCACATCCGTTCAACCGACCGTCAAATTTTACCTAACCTTTATAATAAATCATGGGTATTTAGGGGACATGCCTTCTGACAGGGCGGACGGACTGAGCAGGGAGCGACGTGACTATCTGAAAGCAGTCGGCGCTCTCGGCGCGGCCGGGCTCGCCGGCTGTTCGAGCGGTGGCGACGGCGGGGACGGCGGCGGTGGCGGCGGTGGGACCGCCAGCGACGAGTGGTCGTACGACGGCGAGATCGACGAGGCGTTCGTCTCACCGGACAACCTGGAGAACGACATCTGGCAGACGTTCCTCGCGGGCGCCCAGGAGGCGGCCCAGGCGCTCGGGCTCTCGGTCGATTACCAGGGCCACGGCGGCCAGGAGTCCCAGCAGATCTCTCAGTTGCAGTCGGCGATTTCGGCCGGCGCGGACATCATCACCGGGACCGCCTACCAGAACTCGGGCGTCCGGTCGGTCGCCGAGACCGCCGCCGACGGCGGGGTCCCGTTCGTCTCCTACTGGACGATGGCCAACTGGTGGACGCCGATGGACAGCGGGCCGGAGTTCCTCCAGTACCAGATCCCCGAGGTCGTCCGGACGGGGGCGGCGACGGCGCGCGTGCTCTTCGAGGCGATGGGCGGCTCGGGGAACTTCGTCCACATCACGGGCGTCCCCGGCCACGTCGGCTCCCACCGCAACGCGGGCGTCGAGCGAGCCATGGAGGACTACCCGGACATCGAGCGTCTCGGCGACCCGATTCCCAGCGAGTGGACCCGCTCGACGGGTCGACAGGCGATGTCAGACTTCATCTCGCAGTACGGCGACGACATCGACGGCGTCTACGGCCAGAACGACGGCGTCGCCCTCGGGGCGCTGTCCGTCCTCGAGGAGAACGACATGGCGCTCCCCGTCGTCGGCTACGACGGCTTCCAGGAGACGACCGAACTCATCCGCGACCGGTCGGCCGACTCCGGCGAGCCCTACGTCGCCGGCACGTTCGCGGCGCAGCCGTTCTGGCAGGGCGGCTGGGCAGTCGTCAAGGGGTACGACTGGCTCCACGGCTGGCGGCCCGAGGTCCCCGAGCGCATGATGTTCGGCGGCGGCGTCATGATCCTCAACGACTCGCTCTCGCAGGACACCTTCAGCGACCTGGACGTCTCGTTCACCGAACCGTCCCAGTACCTCGACATCGCCTTCAGCGACGGCGAGTCGCCCTACGACTGGGAGGCTATGTCCATCGAGGAGAGTGGCGACGACTGGGACCCGCAGAACCTGCTCGTGCCCATCCGGCGCGACGACTTCAGCCAGCTGCTCTGGACGGAGGACAACAAGCCGGGCAACTACGAGGTGCCCGACGTCTACGACGACGCCGAACTGTTCGACCGGGTCGAGGAAGACTACCGCGATCGGTTCGAGAACGGACAGAACCCCTACGCGTAGTTCCACACGATGGTAGCTAACACGGCGAGCGACTCGTCGACAGTCGAATCGGCAGGCGACGCACCGCCCCGGCTGCGGGTCGAGGGGCTCTCGAAGTCGTTCAGAAACGTCGACGCGCTGGACGACGTCTCCCTCGAGATACAGGCCGGCGAGGTAGTCGGCCTCGTCGGGGAGAACGGGGCCGGCAAGAGCACGCTGTTGAAGCTGCTCACCGGGATCCACCGGCCAACCGACGGGCGGATCGTGATCGACGGGGAGCCAGTAACGGTCTCCGGCCCGCGGGACGCCGCCCAGCGCGGCATCGCGATCGTCAAGCAGGAACAGGACGTGGTTCCGAATCTCACCGGCTACGAGAACCTCTACCTGGGACGGATCCCCGACTACGCCCGCGGCGGCGTCATCGACAGCGACCGCATGCGCGAGGAGGCCCAGCAGGTCGTCGACGACCTGGGCATCACCCTCGACGTCTCTCAACCGGTCAAATCCTACAGCTTCAACCAGCGCCAGATGCTCGAAGTGGCGAAGGCGTTCAGCGAGTCGATCCACACGGACAACCCGGTCATCCTCCTCGACGAGCCGACCGCCGGTCTCGAGGAGGACAGCCGCGACCTGCTGTTCGAGCGGATCGCGGAACTGCGCGACCAGGCGTCGTTCGTCTTCGTCTCCCACGAACTCGACGAGGTTCTGGAGGTCAGCGACCGGATCTACGTGCTCAAGGACGGCGCCCTCGTCAGCGAGCAGTCGGCCGCCGAGGCGACCGAGTCCACCCTCCAGCAGGCGATGGTCGGCCGCGAGACGGCCGACGAGTACTACCGCGTCGACCGCCAGCGGCCGCTGGACGGCGACGCCGAGACGGTCCTGTCGGCCGACGGGATCTCCCGCGAGGACGAGCTGTCGGACGTTTCCGTTGCCCTCCACGAGGGAGAGATATTCGGGCTGGTGGGCGTCGAAGGCTGCGGCAAGAGCGAACTCGGGCGCGTCCTCTGCGGCGTCGACGCGCCGGACTCGGGGACCATCCGGGTCCGCGGGGAGCCGGTCGAGCCCGGGTCGATGTCGGAGATGGTCGACGCCGGAGTCGGGTACGTCCCGAAGGACCGCAAGAGCGAGGGGCTGTTGCTCTACCAGTCGCTCCCGATGAACATCTCACTGCCGAGCATCGGGACCGATCGGGTCACCGATCGCCTGTTCGGTCTCGGGTCGGCGCTCAACCTCATCGACCACGACAAGGAGACCGCGATGGCCGAGGAGGCCATCGAGGAACTGGACATCCGGACGCCGGGGGTCGACACGCTCGTCCACCAGCTAAGCGGCGGCAACCAGCAGAAGGTCGTCCTCGGCAAGTGGCTCGCCCGGGAGTCGGACATCCTCGTCATGGACAACGTCACCCGCGGCATCGACGTCGCGGCCAAAGAAGAGGTCTACCGGGTGTGTCGTGACCTCGTCGAAGAGGGGGTCTCGATCGTCTTCATCGGCGACGAACTCCCCGAGGTCATCGGGATGTCCCACCGCATCGGCGTGATGAAGAAGGGGCGGCTGGTCGACGTCGTCGACGCGCCGCCCGAGACCAAACCGGCCGAGTCGGACCTCATAACGGAGATGATCTAATGTCAGAGCGAACGTCACAGTCAGCGCTGCGGGAACGGTTCGAGAGCATCGCGGAAGACCGGACGCTACAGGACTGGGTCATCGACCTCGGGCCGTTCGCCCTGCTCGCGGTCCTGATGATCGGGTTCAGCATCGCCAGTCCGGTGTTTTTCACCTTCTCGAACCTCGTCGACAACGTCCTGCGCAACAGCACGATACTGCTGCTCGTCTCGCTGGCGGGCACGTTCCCGATCCTCCAGCAGAGCATCGACCTCTCGGTCGAGTCGATGGTCGGGATCACCGGCGTCATCGCCGCGATCCTCATCTCCGACTACCAGCTGGGCGTGCTGGCGCTCCTGGCGGCCATCCTGGCCGGGACGGTGTTCGGGGCCCTCAACGGCATCGTCTTCGCGAAGTTCAAGATCCCCTCGTTCCTCGTGACGCTCGGTTCGCTGTCGATCCTCTCGGGGACGGCGCTGCTGATGACCGGCGGGACCTCCGTCCCCTACCGGAACCCGGGAGTCAGACAGATCGCGACCGGTCACGTCATCCCCGGCGTCCCCAACCTCGTCGTCTGGGGGCTGCTGATCTACGGCGTGATGGTGTTCGTGGCGTTCAAGACGCCGTTCGGCCGCTACTGCTACGCGCTCGGCGAGAACGAGAACGTCGCGGACCTCTCGGGCGTGAACGTCGACCGCTACAAGATCGGCGCCTTCGTCGTCTCGGGGCTGCTCTGCGGGACCGCCGGCGCCTTGCTGACCGCGCGGACCGCCTCCGCGGCGCCCGGCATGGGGTCGGGGCTGCTCCTCCAGTCGATCGCGGCGATCGTCATGGGCGGGACCGCGCTGACCGGCGGCGTCGGCGGGCCTCACCGGACGCTGCTGGGCGTGCTCGTCATCGGCGTACTCGCCAACGGGATGAACCTCGTCGGGATCCAGTCGTTCGTCCAGGACATCGTGCTGGGGTTCGTCGTCATCATCGCCGTCGCCATGTCGATGGACCGCCGGAAGATTGACATCGTGAAGTGAGCGCCTAGCCTTTTCTCGCGGGCGGCCGACGGGTTCGATATGCCCGGGCGTTACTACGAGGGCTTCGAGGTCGGCGAGACCATCGCCCACGACAAGCGCCGCACCGTCTCCGAGTCGGACAACCAGCGCTTCTGCGATCTGACGATGAACCAGCAGCCGCTGCATCTGGACGCCGAGTTCGCCGAGTCGACGCAGTTCGGCGACCGGCTCGTCAACGGCCTCTACACGATGAGCCTCGCGGTCGGGCTGTCGATCCCCGACATGACCGACGGGACCATCGTCGCGAATCTCTCGTACGACGACGTCGAGCACCCGGAACCGGTGTTCCACGGCGACACGATCCGCGCGGAGTCGACGGTCATCGACAAGCGCGAGACGAGCGACGGCGAACGAGGGGTCGTGACAATGGGAGTCGAGGCGTATCGCGTCGAGTCGGGGACCGACACGCTGGTCTGTTCGTTCGAGCGGACGGTGCTCGCGAAAAAGCGGGCGAACGAAGCCTGAGTCCGCGTTCGACTGTGGAGAGGGGATGGCCGGGCCGGAACGGATCCCACGGCCGTTCCGGGGCCAGCGGACACGCGATGCGTCGGTTAGACTGTCGCGAGTACGACCGCATTGACGAGCACGGTCACTGTCCACGGGAGCGCGAGCCCCAGTGCGATGACCGTCCCGTGACGGGGACGGACGGCCCGGAGACACAGCGCACCGCCGACGACGAGGATTTTCGTCGCGACGAGCGCGACGAATCCGACGCCGTCGATGGCCTGTCGCATCACCGGGTTCCCTTCGGTGAGCCCCATCGAGAGACCGAGCCAGGTCGTGGCGACGTCCAGCACGACCGTCGCGATCACGACGGACCACAGCGCTCTCTCGACGAGCCGCCCGTCGATATCGACGACGGGGAGGCCCACGGTCTCCCACGATCTGGTCGTACTCGGCAGTAGTGGACCGCGCATCGTACCCACCGCACGCTACCCCCCACCCAGAGGGGTGAGTCGTGCGTGTGACACGTCGTCACAGCTCGGTAAAAAAGGATCGCTTTGCTATCACTTCCGGCCCAATCGACGGCGGCTTCGCTGTTACCCGTTGCAAAGGGCGCTGGCCCGAGGCGGGTCGCTCACAGCGACGCGAGCAGCGCCGCGTTGAAGACCACGGCCAGTACCCATGGGACCGCGAGACCGATCGGGGCGACCAGTGAGTACTCCGGCCAGATGGTCCGGAAGACGAGCGCGAGCGCGACAGCGCCGGCCTTCGCGAGGGCGAGCGCGCCGAGCCCGAACGCGTCGAGCGCCTGCCGCATGAGCGGGTTGCGCTCGGCCAGTCCGACGGAGAGGCCGTACGCGGTCAGGACGATGTCGAGCACGAGCGCCCAGCAGACGACTACCCACAGCAGCAGTTCCAGGTCGGACACAGAACCCGAAACTGTGCCGAGGTACTCGTCGATGGTCGACGAGTCGAGCCCGGTCGGATCGGTCGTCAAGAGCGGCATGTGTGGGGTCTCGACGGGTTGGTCGGTCGCCGGGGGTACGCCGAACCGCCCACCCCGCCATTGCATACCGCGGCCGACATCCCCAAGAGTATACGTCGCTTATGTATCACGTATCGCGGTACTCGCAAACTACCAGGAGAGCGCCCGCACAGCGCCTGCGGTCGGGGCCGCGTCGCCGGGGCCCAGAGCGTTTACATTGATCGAGAGCCACGGAAGGGTATGGATTACGAGGTCGACGTGCGGAAACTTGCCCTCTTCAACGAGATGGCGAAGGAGGGGGCGAATACCGTCTCCGACCATCTGAACCAGCTCTCGGGGTTGCACACCGAGATCGAGGTCTCGAAGATCAGCTTTCTCGACATGGCTGACGTCCGGACGCACCTCGGCGACCACGAGCAGGTCGGCATCTACGTCCAGCTGACCGAAGCGCCCTACGGCTACGTCCTCTTCATGCTCGAACCGGACGGGAGCAAGCGCCTCGCCCAGAGCATGGTCGGGGACATGGACAGCGCCGACGCCGCCGACGGCCACTTCACCGACCTCGAGCGCTCGGCGATGCAGGAGATCGGCAACATCATGACCAGCGCGTTCATCGACGGGTGGGCGAACGTCCTCGACACCACGATCGACATGTCGACGCCCTCGTTCATCTTCGGCCCGGCCAACGCCATCGTCGACGAGATGGGCGGCTGGCCCGACGAAGAGATCGCCTTCGTCGTCGACTCCCACGTCGTCGCCACCGACGCCGACGTCGAAGTCACCGTCTACACCTTCCCGCAACTGGCCGACCTCGTCCAGCTGATCCAGAACATCGACGTTACCACGGACGTCGAGCGGGACACCGCCGCCTCCGACGTCCTCTGAACCGGGTGAGCGCGCGTGGACAAACAGCCGCTCCGCGAGACGATCTGGGACGAACTCGAAGACAGCGGCGAGGCCTGCTTTCCCTTCCCGCCCCACGGCCGCATCCCCAACTTCGCCGGCGCCGCCGACGCTGCCGACCGCCTCGCCGACCTCGAGGAGTGGACCGACGCCGACACGCTGAAGGCCAATCCCGACGCGCCGCAACTGCCCGTCAGGCGGGGCGCGCTCGACGCGGGCAAGACCGTCTACATGGCGGTCCCCCGACTCCGGGACGGACGCTGTTTCTACCGGCTCGACCCCGCTGAACTCGCCGACCCCGACGCCGCCGCGACGGTCTCCGGTGTCGCCGACCACGCCGAACAGGTCGGCCCCGACGCCGTCGACCGGATCGACCTCGTGGTCGTCGGGAGCGTCGCCGTCTCGCCCGACGGCGCCCGCGTCGGCAAGGGCGAGGGCTACAGCGACCTGGAGTTCGCCGTCCTCTCCAAACTCGACCTCGTCGACGCCGAGACGACGGTCGTCACGACCGTCCACGAACTACAGGTCCGGGAGAATATCGCCGTCGACGCCCACGATGTGCCGCTCGACGTGATCGTCACGCCCGAGCGAGTCATCCGAACGGAGACGTCGCACGAACGACCCGACGGCATCGACTGGAACGCGCTGGACGACGAACGGATCGAGGAGATCCCCGTGCTGGCGCAGTTCGCGCCGTAGGCCGGGAGTCGGCAGGCGATCCTCCGCTCTCACCCGGCCAGGACCGCCGTCTCCGAGTAGTCGAGCGCGAAGGCGCCGACGCCGGTGAGCGCACCGACGGCGGTCGCGACGACGAGCGCGTGGGAGTTGCGGACGGCGAGCGCCCCGACAGTCACGGTGAGGACGAGGAGGAAGGCGACGCCGGACGTGGCGACGGTGACGGCGATCCGGCGTCGGAGGTGTGAGACCTCCGCGCCGAATCCGGCGATCACGAGCCCGATCGCCGTCAACCCGGCGAGGAGTCCCACCGGGATCCCGACGAACAGGGAGAACTCGATCCACCGGAGGGCGAACTCGGTGACGGCCGCGCCGACGGCGAGAAACGCCGCCAACCCGGCCGCGAGCGCGACGGCGACGGTTCTGAGTCGCATGGTAGGTCTACGGATCGACGGCGGAAATAACTCACCCGGCTGTGGCGTCCCAGCGGCCGCGAGCCTGCGGCCGCGACGACTCACTCTTCGAGGGCCGACTCGGCGCCCGGCGGGAGATCCTCGGGGCGCATCACGACGTTGCCGCGGCCCACGTCGACCTTGACGATGGCGTCGTCGGACTCCATCGCCGAGAGGACGCGGCTCACCTTCGACTTCGACCAGTCGGTCTCCTGGACGAGCGCGGCCTGTCGCATCCGACCGTCGTGGTCGTCAAGCAGCGTGAACACGACCTCCTCGTCGGAGAGAAACTCGGTCGGAACTTCCTCGGCGTCGGCGGCCGCCTCGCTCTCGGCGGCCTGCGTTCCCCCCTCGGAGACGACCGCGGCGGGAGCCGCGTCCGCTTCCGACGCGGGGGGATCCCCGTTCGTCCCGTCGGGTTCGGCGCGTTCGCCCTCCTCGCCCGTGAACGCGCGGCGGATCCGTCCCACCGGTGCGCGCCCGGACCAGACGAGGAAAGCGACGACCGCGACCGCCGCGACGCCGACGCCGACGAGCCCGGCGAGGGCGAGGGGGAGGTCCTCGCCAGCGGCGTCGACCTCCTCGGGGTCGGGGACGCCGTCGCCGTCCGTGTCGGGATCGGTCGGGTCGGTCTCGTACTCGTTGACTTCGGGCCCGTCCTCGAGGCCGTCGCCGTCGGTGTCGGGGTTGGTCGGGTTCGTTTCGTAGGTGTTGACTTCGGGCCCGTCTTCGAGGCCGTCGTCGTCCGTGTCGGGGTCGGTCGGGTCGGTGTCGTACTGGTTGACCTCCGCGCCGTCTTCGAGGCCGTCCTCGTCCGTGTCGATCTGGTTGGGATCGGTGTCGTAGGTGTTGACTTCGAGGTTGTCGTCGAGGCCGTCCTCGTCGGTGTCGGCGCTGTTCGGGTTCGTCTCGAACTCGTTGATCTCGGCGCCGTCGTCGAGGCCGTCGCCGTCGCTGTCCGGCTCGGTCGGGTCCGTGCCGTAGGTGTTGACCTCCATCCCGTCGTCGACGCCGTCGCCGTCGGTGTCGGCCTTGTTCGGGTTCGTCTCGAGTTCGAGTTCTCGGGGGTCGGGCAGGCCGTCGTCGTCGCTGTCGACCTTCGTCGGGTCCGTCTGGTACTGCTCGATCTCCTCGTAGTCCGAGAGCCCGTCGTCGTCGGTGTCGGAGTTGGTCGGCGACGTCTCGTAGGTCTCGACTTCGACTTCGTCGGAGAGGCCGTCGCCGTCCGTGTCGTTCGAACGGAGCGAAGTTCCGAGCGACGCCTCCCGCTCGTTGGTGAGGCCGTCGCCGTCGAGGTCGCCCTCGCGGAGCAGGACGGTGACCGGGATGGTCTCGCTGTCGAGGTCGGTCGAGCCGTTGGTCTCGCCGATGGCGACGCGGAGCTCCTGCTGGCCGGTCAGGTTCTGCGGCCAGTCGCCGACCTCGACGGTAGCGGTCTGGTTGTTCCCGGCCGGGACCGAAAACTCCGTACAGCCCAGGTCGCCGTCCGCGGACGCGAGGCCCAGACAGACGACTCCCTGGTCGAGTCCGCCGTCGCTGGCGACCGTGGTCGCGAAGGAGTGGTCGGCGGTCCGCCAGATGGCGAACCCGTCTTCGTAGTCCGTGACCGCGCCGTCACCCCGATAGGAGACGTCGGTGATCTCGGCGTCGCCCGCCGACGCCGACTGGCCGGGCCCTGCGGCCGCCGAGGCGACCGTGGCCGCGCCACTCGTCACTACGAGGACCGCGAGAAGCCAAACGTGAACGTTCCGTTCCATGGGGTCGTGGATGCCTGCCCGTCACCCGGGCGTGACCCAGTCCAGCCCCCGACTGGACGAGCCCACGCGCGGGTGACAGAGTGATATGACTTGGATGGCTGGCGTTAGGAACCTTACGCCGCCACCTGAAGGGTATGGCCACCCTTCCGGGCCGAAATCACTGCATACCGGCCGGATGGCGACCGTTCGATCGGGCACGCGATCTTCGGCTACCGCCGGGACTCCTCGCCCACGAGCCGCGTGTCCGCCCCGTTCGCGTCCGAGCGGTCCGACCAGGGTTCGCTGATCGAGAGTTTCATGTCCTCGGCGAGACGGACGGTATCGGTCCGCGGGTCGTAGGCGACGACGCCGAAGTCGTCGAGCTTCGACAGGTGCGCGCACCCGAGCCTGTCCCTGACGCGGGTCACGGCGTCCTCGTCGGTCGCGGCGGGTCGGTCCTCGCCGCGCCACCAGCCGACGAGGTGGGCCGCTACCTCCTCGACGGGCGCGCGGTTGCCGCAGTCCTGCAGGTAGTAGAGTATCGCGCGCCGCTCCCAGTCCGAGAAGACGTCGTGCATCGTCTCGATCTCGCTCGAATCGAGCTGCGGTCGGGTCCGGACTGGTCGGGTTCGCGAGTGCGTGTTTGACATGGTTGGCCTTGAGGGGGCTCGGAGACGACCACCACCGCCTTCGTCTGTCGCGCCCCGTAGTCCTGAATAGGCCGGAGAGGGGCAAAGAACCGCAAACTCGTCCCGTCCGTTGTCACAGTTCCCCACGGTCCGTCGCCCCACAGGAGGTCCACAACCCCGCCACGTGAGGGGGTCTGACGCCGTCTTCCGGTCGCGGCCGTGATACGGTCGCAACAGTCGGACCAGACGAGTGCAACTGGCGAAACAATCAGTTACCGTACCGTTTCACCCGTCAGATCGTCGGCGAACGACGGTGAGAGCGGCTCCGGCGCTCGGCACCGTCGAGTGCGGAACGCCGCGATAAGGAGGAGTTACTCGACGAGCGCCGCGATCAGGTCCGCCGCCAGCCCCTTCTCGAGGGGGTCGTTGGCGTTCCCGCAGTGGGGCGACTGGACGCAGGCCGGACACCCCGATTCGCACGGGCAATCGCGAAGCATCCGGAGCGTCCGCTCCATGAGGTCGACGACCGTCTCGTAGGCGCGCTCGGTCAGCCCGACGCCGCCGGGGTAGCCGTCGTAGACGAAGATCGTCGCGGAGTCGGTGTGCGGGTGGACCGGCGTCGAGAGCCCGCCGACGTCCCGGCGATCACAGAGGAAAGAGAGAGGGAACAGCGAGATCATCCCGTGTTCGGCCGCGTGGATCGCGCCCGGGAAGGCGTCGGGCCCGTCGCCCGCTTGCCGGAGATCCGTCTCGACGTCGGTCGGGACCGTGAAGTAGATCGCCTCGGTCTCCAGCGTCGTCTCGGGGAGATCGAGCGCCTCCCGGCCGATCGGCTCGCCGCTCTGGCGGTCGTATCGCTCGTAGCCGGTGATCTGCTTGCGCATGCTCACGTCGGCGAAGCGGACCGTGACCTCCTCGTGGGTCGGGAGTCGCTGCTCGCGGCGGTCCTCCTCGACGGTGATCGTCTTGTCGTGGAGCACCTGCGTGTAGTAGTTCGGACGGACCGGCGCGAGGTCCGCGACGTCGTTTCGCAGGTCCAGATCGACCACCTCGTAGTCCTGTCCCTGGTGGTGGTATATCGCGCCGGGGTGGGCGTCCCGCAGGGCGTCCGCGAACGACAGCGCCGCGATTCGACTTCCGTCCCGCCGGTCCCGGAGCTGCACCTCGCGGTCGCCGATGGTCCGCAGGCTCATCTCGTGCTGCGGACTCGCCCCGCCGTCGTAGAGCCAGCGCAGCCCCGCGTCGGTCGTCCGTCGCTCCAGGTCGCCTTCCTCGGTCAGCTTCGAGACGATGTCGGGGAAGAGTTCGCCGAAGTGGCGGTCGTCGTCGGGGCGGAGCCAGTTCTCGCGTGCGGCCGCGCGCACGTGCCCGGGCAGCAGGTTCTCGTTCTCGGGGTTCGAGATGGCCTCTTCCGGTTCCTCGTCGAAGAAGTCCCGTGGATGGGCCATGAGGTACTGGTCGAGCTGGTCCTCGCCGGCGACCATCGCGACGAGCGAGGGGTCGGTCCCGCGCCCGGCGCGGCCGCCCTGCTGGAAGGCGGCCATCCGCGTGCCGGGGTAGCCGTCGAGCAGGACGACGTCGAGGCCGCCGATGTCGACGCCGAGTTCGAGCGCGTTCGTGCTCCAGACGCCGCGCACTTCGCCGGAGTCGAGACCGTCCTCGATCTCCCCGCGACGCTCGTCGGTCAGCGCGGCCTGGTAGGCGTGAACCGACCGGGCGGCCTCGTGCTCGCCGCGGTCGCGCAGGTCGCTCGCGCTGTCGGTCGCGTAGCGCTCGGCGACCTGTCGCGATCGGGTGAACGCCACGGTCTGGTAGCCGCGCGCGACGAGGTCGACGAACAGCCGCTTGGTCTCGACGTGACTGGAGCGGCGGCGGCCGCTCCCGAACCCCTCGCCGTCGCCGTACTCCGGCGGATTCCAGAGCAGCCAGTGAGTCGGTCCGGTTGCGCTCTCGTCCTCGTCGACGAGCCGGAACGACGCGGGCGGCTGGCCGGTGACCGTCGCGGCGTGGTCGACGGGGTTGCCGATGGTCGCCGAACAGCAGACCCAGTCGGGGTCGGCGTCGAAGCGCTCGCAGATGCGCTGGAGGCGCCGGAAGACGAGCGACACGTGGCTGCCGAACACGCCGCGGTACTCGTGGACCTCGTCGATCACCACGGTCTCCAGCCGCTCGAAGAACCAGTCCCACAGCCGGTGGGCGTGGGGAGCAATCCCGTAGTGGAGCATATCGGGTGTCGTCAGCAGGACCGTCGGCTGGCGCTCGCGGATCGCCTCCTTCTCCGTCCGGTCCTGTCGGCCGGTGTACTGCGCGACGGAGACGCCCGAGGCGAAGCCCAGCCCGTGGGCCAGCTCCGAGAGGGTCTCCTCCTGGTCGTTGATGAGCGCCACCTGCGGCGCAATATAGAGCGTCGTCGCCCGCTCGTCGAGCGCCCGCTCGAAGGCCGGGACGGTGTAGGCCAGCGACTTCCCGCTGGCAGTCGGCGTCGCGAGGACGGCGTTCTCGCCGTCGCGGACGGCCGAGACGGCCCGGGCCTGATGGCTGTAGAGGCGCTCGACGCCCCTCGACTCCAGCGCGCTCGCGAGTCGCGAGTCGAGGTCGACGTCGGCGAAGGTCGCCTCGCGGCCGGGCGTCACGCGCCGCTCGGCGATCTGTCCCTCGTAGTAGGGGCGGCCCTGGAGCCAGCGGATCGTCTCGTCCACGTCTACCCGTTCGTGGGCGAGCGTCGCAAAAGCGGTTGCGCCTCACGCCTTCGAGTCCGTCCGCAGATACCGGCGAGCGAGCAGTCCGAGCGTGAAACCGACCGACGAGTAGATCAGGATCTCCGGCGGGTGGTCCGTGAGGAAGTACGGTCGGAAGCCGACGGCGATGGACGCGTCCGACAACTCGATCGACTCCTCGAGCAGCACCTGAACGTCGCTCACGTAGAAGACCGCGTCGCCGAACCGGAGCGCGCTCCCCAGGACGAGCGCGGGGAGGTACCCGCGATTCAGGTAGGCGTGGCCGGCCGCGAGTCCCATCGAGAGCAGGTATCCGAGCGGCGTGCGCAGCGCGAAGGCGGCCGCCAGCTCGCTCGCGGCGTGAAGGCTCGACTGCTCATCGACGACGGCCCGAAGCGCCAGGTAGTCGACTGCTGCGCTAACGACCAGTAACGCGCCGGCGGCCAGAAGTGCGAGCATCGTGATCCGCCGCTCGTCGCCGAGTACGAGCGCCCGCAGATTCTCGACGGACGGGATCCGGACGTCTCGTGTCGTCACTGGTCGAAAGTCTGCCCGCGGCGAGAAAAAATTGGCGTCGGTCGTCGGGTCGGTGCTTGTGCGTCGTTAATTCTCGCGAGTGCGCGTCGTCGCCAGCACGGCGATCGAGAGCGCCATCAGCCCGAAGAACGGCGCAGGGAACGCCGGCGACTGCGAGAGCGTCTCCAGCGCAGCCTGGTCGCCGGCCGGCGCGTTGCCGTTGTTTCCGTTGTTTCCGCCACCGGCACCGGCACACGTGTACATGCCCTGGTTGTTCTGTTCGACGTTACTGTTGGTGCCGATCAGGTCACCGTTCACGCGCACCTGGTAGATCTTCGGTTCCTCGAGGCCATCGAACGCATCGTTCTCGAAGTCGACGCTAAGCTCACTGCTGGTGGCGGTCGTCGTGAACGTGGCAGTGTCCCCGTCGTTGTCGATCGCCACCACTTCGACTTCGTCACCGACTTCGAGTCCGGAGATGATGACCTGACTACAGCCACGGAAGTCGAGAGTGGGCTCCTCACCGGGCGTCTCGGTGTCCGTGTCGGTCATCGGCGTTTCCGTGTCCGTGTCGGTCATCGGAGTTTCCGTGTCCGTATCGGTCATCGGCGTTTCCGTGTCCGTGTCGGTTTCCGGAGTGTCAGTATCCGTCTCGGGAGTTTGAGTGTCCGTGTCGGTCTCCGGCGTCTCGGTGTCCGTATCGGTCATCGGAGTCTCCGTATCGGTGTCCGTGGCGGGAGTCTCCGTATCGGTGTCTGTGGCGGGAGTCTCCGTATCCGTATCGGTCTCCGGCGTTTCGGTGTCCGTGTCGGTTTCTGGCGTCTCCGTATCAGTATCCGTCTCGGGAGTCTCGGTGTCTGTATCGGTTTCCGGAGTCTCCGTATCGGTGTCTGTGGCCGGCGTCTCCGTATCGGTATCCGTGGCCGTTTCGGGCGTCTTCGTGTCGGTCACTGGCGTTTCCGTGTCGGTATCTGTGGCCGGAGTGTCAGTATCCGTGGCCGGAGTGTCGGTATCGGTTCCCGGAGTGTCCGTCTCCGGGGTTTCGGTCTCGGTTTCGACACCCGGCGTCTCGGTGTCCGTTTCCGGCGTCTTGGTCTTCGTCTCGGTCGGCGTCTCGGTTTCCGTGGCCGGCGTCTCAGTCTCGGTCGGCGTCTCGGTCTCTGGCGCCGGCTGCTCGGTTTCGGTCTCGGTCGGCGTCGCCGTGTCGGTCGGCGTCTCGGTCTCCGCACCGACCTCTTCCGGACAGTCGCTGAAGAGGACGTACGCGGCGCCCGCGTCCATCCGGTCGTTCGAGTCGTTATTCGGCGCGCCGATCGCGACGTCCTCGGACCCGTCGTCGTTGAGGTCACCGGCCTCGGAGACAGCGTAGCCGGCGCGGTCCGTGCCGTTCTCACCGAAGAAGGTCGTGTCGGCGTCGGTGAGGTTCAGGTCACCGTCTAACCCCGCCTCGCCGGAGACGAGGTAGGCGGCGCCGGCGTTCTCCGCGGTGCTGTCGTTGTACGGCGCGCCGACGAGCACGTCGTCGACCCTGTCGCAGGTCACGTCGCCCGACCCGGCGGCCGAGACCGACCAGCCCGCGCGGTCGAGCGCGGCAGCGCCGGCCATCCGAACGTCGGCGTCGGCGAGCGACTGTTCGCCGGCGAGCGAGTCCCCGCCGTAGACGACGTAGGCCGCGCCGGCGTCGGTCTCGTTGTGGGAGTCGTTGAACGGCGCGCCGACGAGCAGGTCGGCGGTGGTGTCGTTGTTCACGTCGCCCGCGTTCGAGACCGACCAGCCCGCGCGGTCACCGGCGGACTCGCCGATCAGGGTGAGCGATGCGTCCGCCAGGGAGTTCGTGTCCCAGTCCGAACTGTCGACGACGTACGCGGCACCGGTTCGGTTCTGTGCCTCGTCCGTCGCGGACTCCGCCGCGGTGGCGTTGTAGCCCGGCGCGCCGACGATGATGTCTTCCGTACCGTCGTCGTCGACGTCGCCGGCGGTCGAGACCGACCAGCCGGCGTGGCTGCCGTCGCGTTCGCCGAGGTAGGCCGCGTCGGCCTCCGAGAGGTTCAGGACCGACCCGGGCGCTTCGCCGAGGGTGAGCCCGCTAACCATGTACGCGGCGCCGGCGTTCGGGCCCGTAGTGTTGGCGTACGGCGCCCCGACGGCAACCCCGTCTGCACCCGACCGGTTGACTTCGGAGACGGAGTAACCCGCCTGGCCGTAGGCTTCGGTGCCAGCGAGGACGGCGTCGGCGTCCTCGGCGGAGAGGTTCATCTCTGCGGGCAGCGACTCGCCGCCGTAGACGACGAACGCTGCGCCGCCGTTGGGCGCCGCGGTGTCGTTGCCCGGGGCGCCGACGACCACGTCGTCGATGCCGTCGCCGTTGACGTCACCTGCCGTCGAGACGGACCAGCCGGCGAGCTCGTTGTTCGTGACGCCGCGGAGCGTCACGTCCGCGTCGGAGAGATTCACTTCACCGGGATCGGCGGGGCCGTAGACGATGTAGGCCGCACCGGTGTTCGGCCCGGCGCTGCTGTTGCGTGGTGCGCCGATGATCAAGTCGTCGACGCCGTCGCCGTTCACGTCGCCCGCCGAGGCGACGGATTGCCCGGCGGTGTCGTTGACGCCTTCACCGGCGTATTTCACGTCCGCTTCCGTCAGGTTGATCTCGTCCGCGTACCCGCTCGATGCGGACTGCTGTGCGCTCGATACATCTGTCGGCGCGTGCGATCCAGTATCGAGATCGATGGCGCCGGCGACCGCGGTACTTGTCAGAAACAGTGCAACAACGCCTATCACGGCGAGTCTTCCACGTGTCGACCCGCCCCCATCGTCTGGAGACATGGCAACGAGGACACGGAAGGAACAGACATTGTTATTGAGTTACCTATCTGAGTAGCGTCGACCAAGGGTTCGATAAGGAGAAGTTCGTCCTCGCCGGTCAGCGCTGGGATCTCGACAGCACAACGTTACTGCGACCGAAGTCGACGCCGCGGGCAGCGGTCGAACGGCCCCCTCACAGGGCGGTCGAACCGCCGCCTGAGAGGGCCCGTGACCGGTGGTACCTTGCCTGCACTTACCATCGAGGGGTCGTGGCCGCGACACTGCCGTCCAGCGCTTCTCGGAACGGTATCGTCGCGCCCGATCCGGCGGACCGTGACGGTGAAACGAGCAATTACGATCGGCAGTCGTGCGTCGCTGCTGGCCGTGATTCGGGTACGAATGTGTTATTGACTACCAAGGACTGGGATACTGATTCGCGGGCGGCCGGGGAAAACGCACCGCCCGCCGGTTCGGGAGAGGTCGCTGCGTCCGAGAATTGCTTACTCTTCGCGCGTGCGAGCAGTGGCCAGCACGGCGATCGAGAGGGCCATCAGCCCGACGAAGGGAGCCGGGAACAGCGGCGAGGTAGAGAGGGTCTCCAGCGCGGTCTGGTCGCCGGCCGGCGCGTTGCCCGCGCCACCGCCGTCCCCGTTGTCGTCGCCACCGTCGGGGGTTTCGGTCTCGGCGCCTTCACCCGCGTCCGCGTCGTCGGGGTACGCCTTGATCGAACCGCGCTCGAGTTCGCCCTGCGAGAAGCGCAGTTCGGTCTGGCCGCCGGCGCACGGGTTGCTCGCGGAGCGGTCGCCGCTCACGTCGCTCCCCGAAGCGGCCTCCACGACGCCCGGACTCCCCGTCTGCTCGTAGAGGCCCGAGTCGGTCCCGTGGACGACCGATTCCGGTCCGAGGCCGGGGCCGCCCCTGCGGTAGTTGACGGTCACCGGGTCGCCGTCCTCGTCGTCGGTGACGGAGTTGATGATGATCACTCGGCGGTCGGTCTGGTCCGAGTCGAAACAGAACGAGACGAAGTTGATCGACTCCTCGGGTTCGGCGCCGGGCGGCGCCGCCGTCTCGGTCGTCTCAGTGGGCGCCTCGGTGTCGGTCGGCGTCTCCGTACCCGTTAGACCGTCCGTATCGGTCGCTGTGTCGGTATCCGTAGCCGTGTCAGTCCCGGTCGCCGTGTCCGTCTCGGTTTCGGGGGCGACGGTCGTGTCGGTCTCCGTCGCGGTCACCGTCTCCGTGGCGGTTTCCGTTTCAGTGGCCGTCTCGGTGTCAGTGACGGTGTCCGTTTCGGTGACCGTCTCGGTCTCGGTTTCCGCGTCGGTCGCCGTCTCGGTTTCCGTCACGGTGTCGGTTGCGTTCTCGGTCGTCTCGGGGGCTTCGGGCTCCGCGCCCACCGTCTCGGGACAGTCGGCCTGGACCGCGTACGCGGCGCCCGCGTCGGTGCGGTTCAGCGAATCGTTGTACGGCGCACCGATCGCGACGTCGGCGGTCCCGTCGTCGTAGAGGTCGCCGGCGTCGGCGACGGCGTAGCCGGCCCAGTCGTCCTCGCCGGCGCCGTGGAAGGTCGCGTCGGCGTCGGTGAGGTTCACGTCGCCGTCGAACGAGTCACCGCCGTCGACCAGGTAGGCGGCGCCGGCGTTCTCGCCGGCCGTGTCGTCGAACGGTGCGCCGACGAGCACGTCGCTCGCCGCGTCGCAGCCCGTACCGTTAGCGCCGTACGAGGCGACCGACCAGCCCGTGCGGTCGAGCGCGCCCGTACCGGCCAGGCGGACGTCGGCGTCGGCGAGCGTTACGTCGGCGGCGCTCTCGTCGCCGAAGGCCGCGTCACCGTAGACGACGTAGGCCGCGCCCGCGTTCGTCCGGTTGTTCGAGTCGTTGTACGGGGCGCCGACGATCAGGTCGGCGGTGCTGTCGTTGTTCACGTCGCCCTCGCCGGCGACCGACCAGCCCGCGCGGTCGCCCTCGGAGGCGCCGCGGAAGGCGGCGGTCGCCTCGTCGAGCGAGACGTCGCCGTCCGCGGAGCCGTTCACCACGTATGCCATCCCGGTCCGGTTCAGTCGCTCGGTCCCCGCGTCGCCTCCGGCGTCGACGGTAGCGTTGTAACCGGGCGCGCCGATCGCCACGTCTGCGACGCCGTCGTCGTCGATGTCGCCCGCGTTCGCGACCGACCAGCCGGCGTGGCTGCCGTTGCGTTCGCCGAAGTAGGCCGCGTCGGCGTCCGAGAGGTTCACGACTGCGTCGCCGGACTCGTTGAGCGTATCGCCGTCGACGACGTAGGCCGCGCCGGCGTCCGTCCCGGTGGTGTTGGCGTACGGCGCCCCGACGGCAACTCCGTCAGCACCCGACCGATTCACTTCGGAGACGGAGTAACCCGCCTGGCCGTAGGCTTCGGTGCCAGCGAGGACGGCGTCGGCCTGTGAGAGGTTCATCTCCGCGGGCAGCGACTCGTTCCCGTAAATCACGAACGCGGCGCCGCCGTTGGGCGCCGCAGTGTCGTTGCCCGGCGCGCCGACGACCACGTCGTCAATGCCGTCGCCGTTCAGATCGCCCGCGGAGGAGACGGACCAGCCGGCCAGCTCGTTGTTCGTGGCGCCGTGGAGAACCACGTCGGCGTCGGTGAGGTTCACCTCGCCCGGTTCGGCGGGGCCGTAGATGATGTAGGCGGCGCCGGTGTTCGGCCCGGCGCTGCCGTTGCGTGGTGCGCCGACGATCAGGTCGTCGACGCCGTCGCCGTTCACGTCGCCCGCGTTCGCGACGGCTTGCCCGGCGGTGTCGTTGACGCCTTCGCCGTTGAACGTCGAGTCCGCGTCGGTAAGGTTGGTCGACTCCGCGAAGCCGCCGCCCGGTTGTTCCTGGGCGGCCGGTGCGGCGTCGTCGACTGCTGCTGACGGCCCTCCGGTCGATCCGAGATCGACCGCGCCGGCGACCACTGTACTTAACGCGACTAGCGTGACGATACCGACTACGACCAGTCGGCCGCTCGTCGGTCCTGCTATCGATCCTGAGTCGTCGAGCATGCTACCGAACGCACGGATACCCACACTCGTTGTTATTCAGAGACCACTGTCGGTAACGTCGGGTAGAGCGCCGGACAACGCGGTGTTACCGATCGGGCGAGTGAACTCTCCCGACCGTTTCACCCCGTCGAGCTGACGGCCCGACTCACCCGCGATCAGCCCGGCCAGGAAACCGAGCGGACCGGCACGAACGTCCATCTGTGCCGTCGTTACGCCACGATCCAGTTCAGGGTCAGCGATCCGCAGACTCCGCGGTCGCCGGTGAAACAGTCGGAACGAGCACCCACCGCGGCGGGTACGACCGCGTTATCCAACTCTCCAGCCGGGTGAGAATGCATGACACTGTAACCTGCGCGTCAGGTAACGGGATCTATGTCACACGCGAGGAATTTCCGGGGGATGGACCCGGCGCTATTCGGTTCACCTGGACCGACGCGTGCCCATCGGAAGACGAAAGGCGCCGTTCGTCCAACGAGAGGTCAATGGCCGGCGAGACGCTGTCGCGTCGCCTCGAATCCCGCGTGTCGCCGATGGCGGCGCTGGTCGTCGCCATCCTCGCGGTCGCGACGAGTGCGATCCTCGTCCGCTGGAGCGAGGCCCCGCCGACCGTCGCCGCCTTCTACCGCGTCCTCTTCACCGCCGGAGTGCTCGCGCCGCTGGCGTTCTCCCGCCACGGTGAGGACCTGCAGTCGCTCGACCGCCGGGACGCTCTCGCCGCGGCCGTCACGGGAATCGCGCTCGCGATCCACTTCGCCGCGTGGTTCCAGTCGGTGCGGTGGACGAGCGTCGCGGCCTCGGTGACGCTCGTCCAGTCCCAGACGCTGTTCGTCGCCGTCGGTGCGTCGCTGTACCTCGGCGAACGCCTCACGCTCGCAAAGCTAACCGGCATCGTGATCGCGCTCGCGGGCGCGGTGGCCATGTCGCTAGGGGAACTCCTCGGCGGCGCGGCCGTCGGTCCGCACCCGCTCGCGGGGAACGGCCTCGCACTGGTCGGTGCGGTGATGATGGCCGCCTACGTGCTTGCAGGGCGGTCGCTACGCGCCCGGGTCGCGCTGGTCCCCTACGTCACGGTCGTCTACTCGGCCTGTGCCGCGGTCCTCGGAGCCATCGTGCTCGCGCAGGGCGACGCTCTCCTCGGCTACGAGCCGGTCGAGTGGGCACTGTTCCTCGCGATGGCGGTCGGCCCGGGCGTCTTCGGGCATACCGTCATCAACTGGGCGCTCGAACACGTCGAGTCGTCGGTGGTGAGCGTCTCGCTGCTCGGCGAGCCGGTCGGGAGCACGCTGCTGGCGCTGGTCTTGCTCGCCGAGGTGCCGGGATCGTGGACTCTCGCGGGAGGCATCGTCGTCCTCGCCGGGATCTACCTGACCGCGCGAGCCCGGAACTCCTGACCCGTCCGTCGCTTCAACAGCCGGGCTCCGGTAGTTCAGCGACTGGGACACGCGGCCGGTTCAAGCGGCGTGTTTCTCGATCTCGCCTTTGACGGCAGCGCCGTCGAAATCGTGTTCCGGCCGGATGTTGACGAAGTCGAGGAAGTCACGGGCGTCGAGCAGCGCTTCGGGTTCGTGGACCTCGAGGGCGGCGGCGACGGCGTCCCGCGCGCCGACGAGCGGTTCGAGGGCGCCGAGCGCGCAGGCGATGTCGTAGTCCCGGGCGTCCTCGATGGCGTCGCCGCGGACCTTCGTCGCGTCGATAAAGTAGAGTTCGCCGCCGGAGACGAGGACGTTCTCGCGCTGGAGGTCACCGTGCGCGAGGTTGCTGTCGTGCATCCGGTCGAGCGCCTCGAAGAGGCCGACCGCGTGATCGCGGACTTCGTCGGGCGGCAACTCGTCGAGCGCCCGGAAATCGGGCAGGTATTCGAGGACCATCACGGCCACGTCGTCGTACTCGAAGGCCTCCTTGGGCTCGGGCGCGTTGACGCCGATCTCGCGCATTCGCTCGTTGGCCTCCAGTTCGTGCTCGGCCATCTCGATGGGCGCGTCGAAGCGCTGGAAAAAGCCCTCCGTTCCCGAGGAAAAGGCGCCGAGATTGCGGCCGGCAGTCAAAAGCGCGTGGACCAGCGAGTTCTGCTCGGTGACGACCTTCACGAACAACTGGTCGTTGACGACGCAGGGCGTCGACAGCCAGTTGTCCGCCTCGAGGAAGACGACTCTGGCCGTCTCCAGATCGTAGCGAGTCATCACCTCCCGGATCGCCCCTTCGAGCGTCGGCCAGGGAACCGTCCCCCGAAGGAATCGCCTGAACGCCATCCGTCCGCCGAGTCACACCCCACGGGTTTAGTGGTTCTGTCCGCCGCCTCCGCTCGCGGTCCACTGGCGGAGTTCTCCCTCACTGTCTCCCAGGCCGTACAGCGCTTCGGACCCGAGCGCGACGTGCTCGACATCGGCTTCGGCGGTCCAGACGATCGACCCGTCGTCGGGACGCAGCGCGAACAGCGTGCCGTCGGTGACCGCCCCGTAGAGTGCGTCGTCGCCGACGACCATCGACCCCACACCCCGCCGCGCGTCGCTCGTCCGGTCACCGACGGTCCGCTCCCAGACACGCTCGCCCGTCGACGGGTCGGTCGCTACCACAAGCCCGCCCACCTGACCGACGTAGAGGCGGTCGTCGTCGGCGGCCAGTCCCCTGCCCCGGCCGCGCTCGTGCCAGACGAGTTCCCCCGTCCGGTCGAAGGCGTAGACGACCCCGCTGGTCCGGCGTGCGACGACCCGCTCGTCAGTGGCGACCACCGTCTTCACCGCCCAACCCCCCTCGTCGGTGCCGTTCGGTGGCATCGCGGTCGCCTTCCACGCCCGGTCGCCGGATCGAAGGCGACCAGTTGCTTCCCCGAGGCGCCGACGTAGAGGTGTCGGTCGCCCAGCGCAGGTCGGGCGCCGACGTGTTCGCCGAACTCGTGTTCCCAGCGGCGCTCGCCGTCGGCGTCGAGGACTCGGACCGACCACCCCGTCGCGAGGACCACCCCCTCGGCGGTGGGGTGGACGACATCGACACCTTCCGGGAGCCGGCGCGTCCAGTGGGCTGTCCCCTCGGCGGCGTCGACGGCGTGGAGCCGGTCGTCGGCGCCGACGTACACCCTGTCGCCGCGGACGGCACAGGCGGACGCCTGCGCCACTGACTCATCGTCGTCGGTCAACTCGTACTCCCAGAGCCGCTCGCCGGTCGCCGGGTCGACGGCGTGCAGGAACTGCTGCTCGGGCGGGGACACGTGCGGCCCGTGCAACAACCGGCCAGTGGCGTACACCCGCCCGTCGGCCACGACCGGGTTCGCGTACTCGGGGGAGTAGTGGTCGGCGTCCGTCTCGGGCGGCTCGGCCCGCCACGTCTCGACCGGCGCAGTCTCGAAAGTAACCCCCTCGGGGTTGTGAGCGCCGTTGGCCACACCCTCTCGGGGAAGCGGCCAGCCCGTGTCGGACCGAACCGACCCGGCACCGTCCGTTTCGGGCGTCGCCTCGTCGGGAGTGTCCGTCTCCGTCGCCGTCTCCGCGTCGGTGGCGGTCGCGGTCGGCGACTCCGTCGGTCGCGCCGTCGGCGTGGACGAGGGACTGGCGGTCGGTGCTGGCTCGGCGTCGGTGGGGGTGTCCGTGTCGCGGGACTCCCCGCCCGGACACCCCGCGAGTGCGGTGGCGGCCGCGACGCCGACCGTTCGCAGGAGGGCGCGTCGCTCTCGGGAAGGCACGTCTCGGCCGTCCGGGCGGGGTGGTATGTGTCTTGTGGGCCTCCGGCGGTTGGGCGTAGCTGACGACGCCGCGAGCGCCGCCACCATGCTATATGTCCACGCAAGGCGTACGTCGGCGTATGGACTTCACCCTCCCCGACGAACACCGGATGATCCGGGAGACGGTGCGGGACTTTTGCGACGAGGAGATCGCTCCCATCGCTCAGGAGATCGAGGACGAGCACCGCTTCCCGGAGGAGGTGTTCGACAGGCTCGCCGACCTCGACGTGATGGGCGTCCCGATTGCCGAGGAGTACGGGGGACTCGGTGGCGACCAGCTGATGTACGCGCTCGTCACGGAGGAGCTGGGGCGGGTGTCCGGCTCGATCGGCCTCTCCTACGCGGCGCACGTCTCGCTGGCGAGCAAGCCCATCGAGCTGTTCGGCACGGACGAGCAGAAGGAGGAGTGGCTCCGACCGCTCGCGACAGGGCAGTACCTCGGATCGTGGGCGCTCACCGAACCCGGGTCGGGGTCGGACGCCTCGGACATGGACACCACCGCCGAGCGGGACGGCGACGAGTGGGTCCTCGACGGGACGAAGCAGTTCATCACCAACGCGAACGTCGCGGGGTCGGTGCTCGTCAAGGCGGTCACGGAACCCGGCGCGGGCTACGACGGCATCTCGACGTTCGTCGTGGACCCGGAGGACGACGGGTTCGAGGTCTCGGCCGTCTGGGACAAGATGGGGCTGAACGCCTCGCCGACCTGCGAGATCACGCTGTCGGACGTGCGGGTGCCCGAGGACCGGGTCCTCGGCGACCCCGGCGAGGGCTGGGACCAGACGAAAAAGACTCTCGACGGGGGGCGCATCTCGATCGCCGCGCTTTCTGTCGGCCTCGCGCAGGGCGCCTTCGAGGCGGCGCTGGAGTACGCGAAGGAGCGCGAGCAGTTCGGCCAGCCCATCGGGGAGTTCGACGCGGTGCGGGACATGCTCGTCGCGATGGACCGGAAGATCGAGCGCGCGCGCCTGCTGACGCACAAGGCCGCCGTGGCGTACGACGAGGGCGAGGACGTGGCCCGCCTCTCCTCGATGGCGAAGCTCGACGCCTCCGAGATCTGCCGGGAAGTGGCCGAAGACGCCGTGCAGGTGCTGGGCGGCTACGGCTACACGACGGACTTCGCGCCCCAGCGCTTTTTCCGCGACGCGAAGCTCATGGAGATCGGCGAGGGAACCAGCGAGATCCAGCGGCTGGTCCTCGGGCGGGAACTCGGGCTGTAGGTCCGCTGCTCAGTATGTGCGCATACTGAACAACTGATCCTCCCTCCACAGCGGACTGTTACCCAAAGACACTCAACTATTGACAGTACAGACACAGGACGTGACACACAGACGAACGTTTATGGAATACGTATCAGTGGCTGCCATAGCCGGTCTTGCGGGGTGTACTAGCGAGTCTGATGGTGGTGCTAACAGAGGTCAGGGGACGGACACTGAAGAGATACCGCCAGAACGTGCTGATACGGCTCGCAGTACCGAATCAACACCCATCACGGGATCTGCTCGGAGTACTGGCTCTACCCGTGGAACGAACACTTGTGAAGAACAAACTATTGCACCGGATATAGGGGTCTGGAACGAACGGACGGCGAGAGCGACAGCATCTGTCGAAATTCGGGCTGATCCTCCAGTCTCTGACCCTCCGTATTTTTCATCCACGTATACAGTTGATGCAGACGATAGACAGACAGAGGAACGCATCTACGCTGATGCTAACCCCGATAGACACGAATACGAACTGATAGCCACCGATGAGAACCAGACGAAAAGCATCAGCGTCACTGATGTGGTGAAACAACCCACACTGCGAACGACCATCATCAAATTGGTCGAAGACGGTATTCGACTGATACCCGCACATTCCGACCCCGGAGAAGACTACAACCCAAATTGTTACTGACGTAGTCTGTACTGAGCAAATTGAAGAAACGAAGAAGGGGAACGTGAACTGTAGTATGACGCCCTCGCCGTTGTTAGTCTGTCACCACTCGGAAGCGAGGACGCCGTAGCGCTCCATGTCGACGCGGCGGCCGCGGGCGAACGCCTGCCCCCGAAGCGTTCCCTCGTGCTCGAATCCAACCTTCTCCAGCACCCGCATCGAGGCATCGTTGAACGCGAACACGCGCGCCCAGATCTTGTCGAATCGACGCTCGTCGAAGCCGTACTCGACCATCCGGCGGGCGGCCTCGGTCGCGTAGCCGTTGCCCCAGTGGTCGGGGTGGAAGAAGTAGGCGAGTTCCGCCGTCCCCCACTCGCCGCTGACGTCGCGGAAACTGATCGTGCCGACGCGCTCGCCGTCGACCCGGAGGAGGAACTGGACGCCGTCCTCGCCGAGCGACTCGAACCACTCGCGCTCGTCGGCCATGTTGATCGGTCGGGTCGAGGCGAGGCCCTCGCGGACCTCCGGGTGGTTGATGATCGTCTGGAGGAACTCCAGATCGGCTTCCTCGACCGGGTGAAACGTCACTCGCTCCGCTTCCATGAAGACCGGTCCGCTCATGCCCGCGGGGACTCGGCCGAGGCCCTTCAGCGTTCGTCCGGCGTGCGAAGTAGTGGCACGCTACGGCAGTTCCTGAACGCGGGCGAGCATGTCGTCGAGGTCGGTCGGGCAGGCGGCCAGCGAGTAGCCGTCGATGCGCGCCAGATCGGCTGCGTGCTCCCAGACGCTCTCGTCATCGAGCCCCTGGAGGACGACGGCGTTGGGCGTCGGGTTCAGGACTCTGAGGGCGACCATCGCGCCCTCGCCGCTGGTGACGTTCGTGAACACCAGGGCCCGGTTGGTCGACTGGCCGTAGAGGCGGTAGAACTCCTCGGAGGAGAGCCGGGAGATCGCCTGGATGCTGTCGATGACGGTGTGGCCGGCGACCGTGTCCTGCGCACCGGAGACGATCTCGGTGGCGCCGATGGCGTCGTAGAAGTCCTCGACCGGGACGGCGGTGGGGTACTCCCGGAGGTCCTGCACGATGTCCGCGTCGAACCCCGCCGAGAGCACCCGGGCGTGCTGACGGATGTGGCTGCCGCCGCGGCGGGCGTCGATCTCGAGCAGTGCCTCGACGGTGCGTTTGACGACGCCGATACCCGGGCTCTCGCGCCGGCCGCTCTCGTAGTCGGAGACGACCGACGGCGAGACGCCCAGCTCGTCGGCCAGTTCCGTCTGCGCGACCTCGAAGTCCGTGCGCCACTTCCTGAGCGTGCCGCCGGGGTCGTCGCTCAGGGCGATCTCGCCGGCGATCCGCTCGGCCAACTCTCGTCGCTGTCCCTGGCCCATTTGCCCGTTGGTGGACGAGCGGTGACTAAAGCGTGTCGGACCGTCCCACGGAGGCGGCCTTGTCGGTTCCGCCCGCCGAGAGGTGTCCGCCGATCAGCCCGCCGACGGCACCGAACAGGAGCGGGTAGACCACGCCGGCCAGCAGGACGGCCGTGACGAGGTTGGGGGCCGCCGTCGCGTCGCCGACCGAGATGGCGAACAGGATGGCACCGGCGACCGACAGCGGCAGGTACCCCAGCACGACGACCGCGCCGTTGCGCGCTGCGGTCGTCGGTTCGCTGGCGGTGTTCCAGGCGGCCACGATCCCGGCGGCGACCAGCAGGAGCGGCGGCACGACGAGGAAGGCGGTCAGCGCCGTTTCCTCGGCGCCGGCGACGAAGTTCTGGGCGGTCTGCCCGCCGAACAGGCCCGGGATCTTGACGGTCACGTTGTGCGCGTTGTAGAACAGCCACCCGACGAGTTTCCAGGTGACGTTCTCGTCGGTCAGCGCGCTCAGCACGTTCGATCCCAGCGAGTTCTCGATGTTGCTGGCGTGTGTGAGATACAGCGCGAGGTACCCGAGCACCCACGCGGCGATTCCCCCTGCCAGCCCACCGGCAACGACACGTTTCGTATCCGTTGACCTGTCTACCATGTGCCGACCGACCCGGGCCTGCGGGAAGTGCTTTCTGCCCTGTCCACGGAGCTCCCCTCGTATTCGGAGGTGCGTCGAGACGCCGACCGCGTCAGCCACGGACGGCGACCGGAAGCCGGCTCGGGCGTCGCAGAGCCGGTACCCTCCGCATACCTTAGTCCGGCGCGGTCGGGCGTCTCGGCATGGTCGTGCGCGTCGCGCTTCCCCCGGCACAGACCGAGACCGGGACCGGGACCTCGACGCCGACACCGGGGGTCGGTCCGGAGGAGCTGTTCGACTTCGCGCCGACGGTCGTCCGCGGGGCGTGGTTCTTCCTCGGGGCGATCGTCGTCCTCCTCGTCGGCTGGTACCTCCTCGAACCGGCGGTCTCCCGCGTGGTCCGGCGCCGCAACCACAACAACCCGACCATCCAGGACGCGATCACGCGGTACGTCCGCGTGGTCGTCGTCCTGCTCGCGCTCGTCGTCGGCGCGGGCATGGCCGGCTACGCGAACGTCCTCACCAGCTCCGCCATCGTCGTCGCCGCGGCGACGCTCGCGGTCGGCGTCGCCGCCCAGGCGGTCGTCGGGTCGCTGGTCAGCGGCCTGGTCCTCGTGTTCGACCCGGAGTTCAGCGTCGGCAACTACATCGAGTGGGACGACGGCAGCGGGACGGTCGAGGCGATCACGCTCCGGGTGACCCGCGTCGAGAGCCCCGACGGCGCGCTCGTTACCGTCCCCAACACCGTCCTCACGGGCCAGCCGATCACGCGACCCTTCGGCCGGGGGCGCTACCGGATCGTCGAACAGGTGGGCATCGACTACGCCGACGACCCCGACGAGGCGATCGACATCCTCGTCGGGGCAGCCCGGGGGATCGACGCGGTACGGGAAGATCCCGAACCGGTCGCGTTCGTCGACGAACTCGGGGACGACGCGGTCCTCGTCCGCACCCACTTCTGGCTCGGGGAGACGCGACAGCCGGAGGTGGCCGACGTCCGGTCGACGTTCGCACAGCGGGTCCGGGGGCGCTTCGAAGACGCCGGCATCACGATCAACCCGGCGCCGGAGCAGGAGCTACAGGGACGGATCGGCGTCGACGAACGCGGGTCGCTGCGCGACGCCGACGAGTCCGGCTGATCCCGTCCGGCAGATCCCGTCGATCAGTCGTCCGCGGACTGCGCCGCCCGGGTCGAATCGCGCCCCTCGCGATTCAGTCGCTCGTCGCTGACGCGCCAGCTCAGTTCCACCGTCCAGCGTTTGCCGTCTGCCTCGTCCTGGACGGACTCGACGAGGTGAACCGGTCCGTCGGGTCTCGGCGGGCGGTCGTCGTTCGCGCCGGACTCCGAGGTGTCGTAGCGAGCGGTCAGCCGCTCGTCCAGTCCGCGGAGATAGGCGCCGAGTTGTTCGCGGTCGAGCGTCCCCTCCCGGTTGGTCCGCTGGCTGGCCGCGCCACGTCCGACGCCGCCGGGTCGGCCCGAGGAGTGTTCGCCCTCCACTGCGTTGATCACTGCACCCAGCAGGAGCACGAGCGCCGAGAAGTAGAGGTACGTGACGACGACGATGACGCCGCCGAAGAAGCTGCTCGACCCGGGATCGGAAAACGAGAGGTACACCTGGAAGAGCGCCTGGAAGGCGGCCCACCCGACCGCGGCGAAGACCGCGCCGGGCAGGACGTCGCGGATCCCCGTGTCGACGTCCGGGAAGACGTAGTACATCGGGAGAAAGGCGAGGACGAGCCCGCCGAGGAGGACGAACGGCGACACGTAGCTGAGCAGTGGGACCGCGTCGGCGAACAGTCCGACCGCGGCGCTGACGCCGACGGTCGCCAGCACCGCGACGACGAGCGCACCGAACACGATGACGCCGTCGCGGAACTTGTCGACGAGGGAGTTCTCGCTGGTCGTCTCGTAGATCTCCGAGAAGGCGGTGTCGAGGCCGCGGAAGATCTTCAGCGCCCCCCATATCAGCACGACGAAGCCGATCACGGACGCCCCGGCGCCCGACGCCTCGTCGCCGAACAGCCCGGTGACGACCTCGGCGATCGGGCCGGGAAGATACTGCTGGGCCGCGTCGACGACGCGCGCTTCGAGGCCCCCGCCGACCACGTTCAGCGCGACGAACAGCACGAGGAGCAACGGCGCCAGCGAGACGAAGGCGTTGTACGCCAGCCCCGCGGCCATGAACGTCACGTTCTTGTCCGAGAAGTCCCCGTAGACGCGCTTCACGAATCCGCGTGCCCCCGAGAGCGAGACCATACCGTTCGTTGGGGCCTCGATCGGAAAACCGGCGTGCCGGCGGGCGCGTGGCCGCGGTATCGGCGGTCCGGAGCTCCGCTCGGCGGGCCGTCCCGGGCCGCTCCGAAACCACTAACCCCCTCACACGCTTTCGACCAGCCAATGGACTGGACGGAGAAGTACCGGCCGTCGTCGCTCTCGGAGATCCGCGGGAACGACAAGGCCCGCGACGCCCTGAAAGAGTGGGCCGACACCTGGGATGACCACCGGGAGGCGGTCGTGCTCCACGGATCGCCGGGGATCGGGAAGACCTCCGCGGCCCACGCCCTCGCCAGCGACATGGGGTGGCCGACCATCGAACTCAACGCCTCGGACTCGCGCACGAAGGACGTCATCGAGCGCGTCGCCGGCGAGGCCGCGAAGTCGGGCACGCTCACCGCCGGCGGGAGCGGCCGGCGCGTCGTCATCCTCGACGAGGCCGACAACCTCCACGGCAACGTCGACCGCGGCGGCTCGGCGGCGATCACCTCGCTGGTCAAGGAAGCCAGCCAGCCGATGATCCTCATCGCCAACGAGTTCTACGACATGTCCAACGGACTCCGCAACGCCTGCCAGGAGATCGAGTTCCGGGACGTGTCCAAGCGCTCGATCGTCCCCGTCCTCCGGGACCTGTGCCGGAAGGAGGATATCGAGTACGACGACGCCGCGCTCGACCAGATCGCGGAGATGAACAGCGGCGACCTCCGGGGCGCGATCAAGGACCTGCAAGCGATGGGTGAGGGTCGCGACCGGATCGGGGCCGACGACGTAGTGACCGGCGAGCGCGACCGGACGCAGGGCGTCTTCGACTACCTCGACACCGTCATCAAGGAGGCCGGCGCCGAGGAGGCGCTGAAAGCATCCTACGACGTCGACGAGACGCCGGACGACCTCATCAACTGGATCGAGGACAACATGCCCAAGGACTACGAGGGCGAGGAGCTGGCGGTCGCGTACGACTTCCTCTCGAACGCCGATCGGTGGCTCGGTCGCGTCCGCGCGACACAGAACTACTCGTTCTGGCGCTACGCGGGCGACAACATGACCGCCGGCGTCGCCGCCGCCCGCCGCGAACCCAAGGGCGGGTGGACCCGCTACGGACCGCCGAGTTACTGGTCGAAACTCGGCCGCTCGCGGGGGACCCGTAACACTCGCGACTACATCGCCCAGCAGATCGCCGAGGCCGGCGGCGTCAGCATGTCGACCGCCCGCCGGGAGATCCTCCCGCACCTCTCGGTGATGACCCACCACTGCAAGAACCGCGAGTTGACCGTCGCGATGACCGCGAAGTACGAACTCGACGCCAAGCACGTCTCCTTTATCACCGGCAGCGGCGAGGACACCAACAAGGTCCAGTCGATCGTCGAAGACGCCGAAGCACTCCGCGAGGAGCGGGCCGTCGAAAACGCCGGCGGGGCGTTCGACAACGCTCACGCGGGCGAGGGCGAAACTCCCGAGAACGAGAGCGACGGGGAATCCGACGACGAGGCCGAAGCGGCCCAAGCGTCGCTCGGCGGAGGCGAAGGTGCGACCGATTCGAGCGACGCAGACGGGGACGACGGCACGGACGGCTCGGCCGAACCCGAAGACGACGACGGGCAGTCCGGCCTGACGGACTTCATGTAGTTTCCGCCCCCTGACTTACCGTCCCGCGGTCGGCGCTTCTGTCCCGTCTCGCTCGCGCCACCAGCGATACGTGAGGACCAGCCCGGCGATCAGGCAGACGAGTGCGAGGCCGTCGAGCGCGGCGTTCAGCGGTGTGCCCGTCTCGACGATTCCCTCCTGGGTGACCTGCAAGAGCCCGTAGGCGAGCCACGTGAGACACAGGCCGAGGTACATCGTCAGCTGGGTCCGGTCGATCGACCCGCGCTGGTACCGGACTGTGACGAGGCCGAGGAGGAGGGCGTAGGCGACGACGAGGGCGATGTTGACGATATCGGGGACCATTGCGTCGTGTTGGGCTGGTATCAGTATGTGTCTTGGGATGCGGTCGACGGGGTCGCGCGCCGGAGTCCGGGAAACCGTCTCTGGACTCCCGAGATGTGGGCCAGTCCCGAGACGGATCGGACGGGCGGACACAAGGGATTTATCGAGGTGGTTCGACGCCGCGGGTAGTGCCCTCCAAGAGAAAACTCACCGACACGATCGCCGTCTGTATTGTGCTGACGCTTGCGGTCGGTCCCGTGGCAGCAACCGGCAGTCTGACCCCGCAACCGTCGTCGGCAAACGAGTCAGCAGTTACGGCATCTGAGACGAACGTGACGGTGACGGACCTGCGCGTCTGGAGCAGCGACCCGTCACCGTACCCGGAACTGAGCGACGAGTGGCCACTTCACGAGGGGTTCTCCTCGCGTGCTGACGTCGAGCAAGCCATGGCCGACGGGAGACTCCACCGGGACCGACGGGTTCCGGTGAACGGCACGCTCGTCCTAGAGTTACAGATGCCGGGCATGGCCGACCGTCTCGCGAACGCCAGTGGAACCAACGAGACGACGCGCTTTTTCGACGTGGTCTACGGCGCGGACGACGCCTTCAGGCTGGAGTCCACAACTCGAGATTCACTACATAGTCCCACAACGGTGTTCCGCTTCAATGGGACCGGTTCGACGACTGTCTACAGCGACCGGGACGCCGACACCTACTACGTCGTCGTGGACCCGGCGACCCTAATTCCCGGCTACGTCGGCGTCGAAGGAGAGAGGGAGATCGTCTGGGATACGGACGGCTATGACTTGCCACAGTCGGGGATACTTCGCGGCTACGCGCTGAACGTGACCATCGACGGACGGTCCTCCCATTTCCTCGGCAACGCGAGCATCTTCGACCTCGCAGCAGAAGATGAGGGCTGGTACCAGGTCAAACCTGTCGTCGAATTGATCTGGGACGACGAGGAGGCGGTCTTCGAGTTGCCCAGAGGATGGAACCGGACGGTCCGGGCACAGTCTGACCAGCCACTCGTCGCACACACCTCCCTCGACGCGGGTACGCCCGTGACATTCAGGGTCGTGAACCGTTCCGACGGCGGCCCTCCGCTGTCGAACACGGCCGTGGTGACCGACGAGTTCGGTTCCAAATCCACGGAGGATGCCTACATCTACCACCTGTCTAACGAAACCGTGTATACGTCGGTGACGGCGACGCTCGACGCGAGCGGGGTCGAACCCGACACCGCTGCGACGCTGGAGGTCACTGCCGGCGACCGCGTCCTCCTGCGCGAGCGGTTCACCGTCCGGCCGGCGCTCTCCACGCCGACACCGACGGAGGCGGCCACGCCGACTGCAACGTCGTCACCGACGCCCGGGGAAACGGCTGAGACTACGCCGACTTCGGCGACCACACCGATATCGACGCCCGCGACGACGACCGCTGCGCCCTCATCGCCAACCGAGACTACCGCCGGGACGGGCTCCGGGTTCGGTCTCCTCGTCGCGCTCGTCGCGTTCGTCGTGACCTGCTGGCGACGCCGTGACGACTGAGCTACCGGCGCTCGCGGCTCGCTCGGCCAGTGCGAGAACAACCCGAAACGGGGTCGATCGACGCCACATCGACCACCCGGCGCACAACTCGCAGCGATCGCAGGCTGGTACACTCGCGAACAGAACAGCGAGGCGTCAGTCCGCGCGCTGGGTGCCGAAGCCGCCGGTCTCGACGACTGTTCGGTTGGCGACGACGGCGAGCCCGGCGATAGCCACGGCGAGGAGGATCGTCGCCGTCTCGCCGTAGAAGTCGGGGAGGCCCCACTTCCGGCGGCTCAACACCATGGTGACGTAGAGAATGGCGGTGGAAAGTACGGTGGCCGCGCGGAACCGCAGGAGGTTCGCCGGGTCGACGACGGTCTCGCTCCAGGTCAGCAGGGCGACGAGGACCGCCAGCAGTGCGAACGCGGCGGCGTAGTAGGCGACCAGGTTCGTCGGCGGGTGTTCGAACACCGAGACGAACTCGAAGACGGCGACGAGCGCGACGAGGCCACCGCCGAGGCTGACGACCGACCGGACGATCTGGGAGCCGGGAGCACCGAACATCCGGGCGACCGCGTAGACGAGCAAGGCGAAGATGACAGTCGCGGTGGTGAAGTGAGCGATCATGACCGCGGGCCTGAAACCGCCGGGAAACATGCCGTTGGCGGTGGTGGTCATGCCGCCGAGGACGATCTGGAGGGGGAGGATCGCGATGGCGGCGGTGACGGCGTAGCGGACGCGGCGGTCGTCCTGCCAGCGCCAAACGCCGTAGAGCCACCCGAGCAGGAGGAAGCCGACGACCATCGCGACGAGGCGGTGGAACCACTCGAAGAAGCTCGCCCAGTTGGCCGGGAACAGGCCCATCCAGCCGTTGCACAGCGGCCAGCGCGTTCCGCAGGAGAGTCCGCCACCGGTCGATCCGGTGTGCAGTCCCAACAGGATGAGGACGAAGGTGAGCGCCGTCGTGACGCCCGCGAGGGTCCGGAAGCGGCGGGTCATGAGCGCGGGTTCGTTCGCCACGGACTTTACTCCCCCCATTTCGCTCTCGAACGGGGCTCGCGGGAGTCAGCGTGGACACCGGCGCTCCCGAATGTGTTCACCGAGATCGCGGCAAGACGGACCGGTGAACGCTCAGTTGAGGTGTTCCCGTTCACGGAACGGCCTGCTAAATCGTCGATCGGCGAAGACCGCGCTCGCCGGCGATATCGACCGCATCCGAGGTTCGACGAACGACGATGAACCAGTCGTCATTTGGAACAACGGGAAGGTTTTTGCCGGCCCCGTCCGGGGATATCGTATGGGACTCGACGAGGACGCACTGGAGTATCATCGGACGGAGCCGCCCGGGAAGCTGGAGATCGCGACGACCAAGCCGACGAACACCCAGCGCGATCTGCAGCTTGCCTATTCGCCGGGCGTCGCGGCTCCGTGCCTGGAGATCGACGAGAATCCGGGCGACGCCTACGAGTACACGGCCAAGGGCAACATGGTCGGCGTCGTCTCGAACGGCTCTGCGGTGCTCGGTCTCGGCGACATCGGAGCACAGGCGTCCAAGCCCGTCATGGAGGGCAAGGGCGTCCTGTTCAAGCGCTTCGCCGACATCGACGTCTTCGACATCGAGCTCGACGAGCACGACACGCAGGCCTTTATCGACGCCGTCGCCGCGATGGAGCCGACCTTCGGCGGGATCAACCTGGAGGACATCAGCGCGCCGGAGTGTTTCGTCATGGAAGAGGAACTCCGCGAGCGGATGGACATCCCCGTCTTCCACGACGACCAGCACGGGACGGCCATCATCTCCGGCGCCGCACTCATCAACGCCGCCGAGATCTCCGGGAAGGCTCTCGAAGACATGCGGATCGTCTTCTCGGGCGCCGGCGCGAGCGCCATCGCGACCGCCCGCTTTTACGTCTCGCTGGGCGCGAAGAAGGAGAACATCCTGCTGTGTGACTCCTCGGGGATCATCACCGAAGAGCGCGCCGAGAACGGCGACGTCAACGAGTACAAGCGGGAGTTCGCCCGCGACGTGCCCGAGGGAGACCTGTCCGACGCGATGGAGGACGCCGACGTGTTCGTCGGCCTCTCTATCGGCGGCATCGTCGACCAGGAGATGGTCCGGTCGATGAACGAGAACCCGATCATCTTCGCGATGGCCAACCCGGACCCCGAGATCACCTACGAGGACGCCAAGTCCGCCCGCGACGACACGGTCATCATGGGCACCGGCCGCTCGGACTACCCGAACCAGGTCAACAACGTCCTCGGGTTCCCCTTCATCTTCCGCGGCGCGCTGGACGTGCGCGCGACGGACATCAACGAGGAGATGAAGACCGCCGCCGCCGAGGCGCTCGCGGAACTCGCTCGGAAGGACGTCCCCGACGAGGTCGTCAAGGCCTACGGCGACCAGCCGCTGCAGTTCGGGCCCGAGTACATCATCCCCAAGCCCGTCGACCCGCGCGTCCTCTTCGAGGTCGCGCCCGCCGTCGCCGAAGCGGCCATGGAGTCCGGGGCGGCCAGAGCCGAACTCGACGTCGACGAGTACGTCGAAACGCTCGAAGCGCGGCTCGGCAAGTCCCGTGAGATGATGCGCGTCGTGCTCAACAAGGCACAGAGCGACCCCAAGCGGCTCGCGCTCGCCGAGGGCGCCAACGAGAAGATGATCCGCGCGGCCTTCCAGCTCCAGGAGCAGGAGATCGCGGACCCGGTGCTCATCGGCGACCGCGAGGAGATCGAGGCGACGACCGCCGACCTCGGACTGGAGTTCGAGCCCGAGGTCATCGACCCCGAGAACGGCGACTACGAGGAGTACGCCGAGCGGCTCCACGAACTCCGCCAGCGCAAGGGAATCACCCGCAGCGAGGCCTCGGAACTCATCGAGAACGACACCAACTACCTCGCGAGCGTGATGGTCGAGCAGGGCGACGCGGACGCGATGCTGACGGGGCTGACCCACCACTACCCCTCGGCGCTGCGGCCGCCGCTGGAAGTCATCGGTACCGCGCCCGACGCCGACTACGCGGCCGGCGTCTACATGCTGACCTTCAAGAACAAGGTCGTCTTCTGCGCGGACACGACGGTCAACCTGGACCCCGACGAGAAAGTCCTCTCGGAGGTCACGAAACACACCGCCAGCCTCGCGCGTGACTTCAACGTCGAACCGCGCGCCGCGCTGCTGTCCTATTCGAACTTCGGCAGCGTCGAAAACGAGGGCACGGCGAAGCTGCGCGACGCCGTCAGCGACCTCCACGACGACCCCGAGGTCGACTTCCCGGTCGACGGGGAGATGCAGGCCGACACCGCCGTCGTCGAGGACATCCTCAACGGCACCTACGACTTCGCCGACCTCGAAGACCCGGCGAACGTCCTCGTGTTCCCGAACCTCGAAGCCGGCAACATCGGCTACAAGCTGCTCCAGCGACTCGGCGGCGCCGACGCCATCGGCCCGATGCTGGTCGGCATGGACAAGCCCGTCCACGTCCTCCAGCGCGGCGACGAGGTCAAGGACATCGTCAACCTCGGCGCGGCGGCCGTCGTGGACGCCCAGCAGCAGGAAGACGAGTAACTGTCCGCGTGCCGTAGGCACGCGGTTCGCGGCTGCGAGCGGAGCGAGCGGCTTTTTGCCCCATCTTTTTCGCGGAGAGGTTCCCGCAGCGAACGGAGTGAGCGAGGAAACCCGACAAGAAAAAGGTGGTCGCTGCAACCTCGGCGCGGCGGCCGTCGTGGACGCCCAGCAGCAGGAAGACGAGTAACTGTCCGCGCGCCGTAGGCACGCGGTTCGCGGCTGCGAGCGGAGCGAGCGGGGTGGCTATTCTTTCGACGTGGATTCCGCGGCGAGCGCGTACACGTCGCCGGCGAAGGAGACGGTGTAGACGGTCCCGTCGGCGACCAGCGGCGGGCTGCGAATCCCGCCGTAGATCGCGTCTCCCGCCTGACGGTCGCGGACGGTGTGGACCCACCGGTCCGCGCCGTCGGCGGCGTCGAAACAGTAGAGCTGCTGGCGGTCGGTACAGACGACTCCGCTCTCGGTCACGGTGAGGGCGTGGCCGTCGTGTCCGAGGGAGGTCGACCACAGCTCGTCGCCGTCAGTCGAGAGCGCAACGAGCGACTTCTCGGTCGGGACGTACACGGCATCCTCGGTCGCGGCGACCGAGTGCCGGATCGTCGATCCGGCGTCGGCGTGCCAGCGTTTGTCGCCGTTCGCGGGGTCGAGCGCCCACGCGCGCCCGTCGCGGGCGCCGACGTAGACGGTCCCGTTGCGAACGGTCGGCGCGGCCCAGACCTCGTCGGTTGCGTCGAAGCGCCACAGTTCCTCCCCGCTGTCAGCGTCGAGCGCGTAGACGGCGTGAGTCTGTCCGCCGCCGACGAACGCCACCCCGTCGGCGACGGCGGCGGTCGTCGCGTACTCTCCCGCCGTGAAGCGCCACAGTTCCTCCCCGTCGGCGGCGTCGATGGCGATGACCGCGTCCTGATTCAGCGCACCGCCGGCGAAGAGGACGCCCTCGGCGAGCGTCAGTGGTGAGTTGACGTCGACGTCCGGAACGGCGCGCCAGCGCTCGCTCCCGTCGGCGAGGTCGACGGCGACGACGCCGCGGTCGGCTCCCGATCCGCCGTTCCAGACCGCGACGTAAGCCGTGTCGTCCGTCGTCGTCGGCGGCGCAGCGAGATCGTGGCCCACGTCGGCGCGCCAGCGCTCGGACCCGTCGGCGGCGTCGAGACCGACCAGCGACCGGGCCGCGACGACGAGCGTGTCGCCCGAGAGCGCGAGGCCGCCCTCCGCGGGGTCGATCCGGGTCCGCCATCGCCGATTCGCCGACGCGGGCGCCGCGGTGTCGACGACGCCGGTGTTCGCCGCGTCGTACTGGAACTGCCCCGGGTTCGGCCCCCCAGCTTCGCCGCCGTCCGTCCGCTCGGAGTTGGCCGTCGGCTGTGCGGGAGGTGTCGCCGTCTGCTCGGCGCTCGTCGTCGGTGCTGACTCGGACGCCGTTTGCGTGGGTTCTGCCGCGCGACCGAGACAGCCGCCGATCAACGCCGTCGACGCCGCCGCTCCGTGGAGGAACCGCCGCCTGGAGACCATACGCACTATTCATCAGCGTATCGGTATATTTCTTCGGTGGTGGGACTGGATCACGTGGTCCAGAAGATATACACGTCGGCTGGCCCGACCGTCGAACACAGACAGATGGCCAAGACCATCGATGTCTCCGGTGCACCGATACGAGCGTTCCAGTACATGCTGGTCGGGAGCGTTGCGTTCGGGATCCTGTTTTTCGTATCACTCTTCTGCTGGACGGTTCTCGACGCGGCCGAAGTCGCCGTCCCGCGCCCGAACGTCGTGGTCTGGCCGGCGGTGTTCGCGGTCGTCTGGGCGACGGCAACGGTCGCGTGGGTTCGACACGTCCGAAGGGCCGACGACAACCCATGGGTGTCGGTCCCAGGCGAGCAGCACCTCGGTCGCTTCGTTGACCACGGCGGGCTGGCCCGGTCTAGCTGGGCGCGGTCGATCCGTGACCTCTCTATCTCCGCGGGGGAAGGCGAGCGCCGCGACGCGGAGGACGGCTCTGGGAGCGGTGAAAGCGGTGAGCGCTGCGACGAGAGAGGCGATGCTGAGAGCGGTGAGCGAGCCAGGCGGCGGGAACGAGAGGAGTAGCGGTCAGTCGCTCGCGCTCCCGCGGTCGGCGCGGGACGGCGGCGGATACCGGTCGTCACCGGTTTTCGACGGCGATTCGGGGAGGACGCAGCGGTCGGCTTCGCGGTTGACGTGGGCGTACTGCTCCGGGGCGTTGGCGAGCGGGTGGGCGGGGTTGTACCCGCTGCCGATGCGGGCGGCCCGGATCTCGGCGAAGTCGTGGAGCCGCGAGCGGATGCCCCGCCAGTGGAGTCCGATGGTCTGGGGGACCGACACCGAGTGAGTGGGCTCGAGCTCTGGATCGCGGTCGGTCAGGACCGTGGCGTTGACGTTCTCGGCGAGGGCGTCGTGGTCGATGAGGACGCCGACGCTCGCGTCCGTGGGGGAGCGAGCGGCGAGAACGTCGAGTCCGAGGTGCAGCGCCCGGTACTCGGCGACGTTGTTGTCGGGGGCGCGGTCGGGGACCGACAGCCGCGCGACGCGCTCGCCGTCGCGCGTCTCGATGACGACGCCCAGCCCGCCCGTGAACTCCCGGGCGTCGTCGCCCGGCGCGGCGCCGCCGCTCTCGCGGTAGGAGCCGTCGGTCGCGAGGTAGAAATCGCGATGATGTGTCCGAGGCGGGTGGGCGATGTGCGGCGTCGGTGCCTCGTCGAACAGGTCACGCAGGGTCGGCCGGCCGTATGCGGCCATACGTTCCCTTGGAGACAGGACGATTTAAACGTACGGGGGGACCGCGATCCGCTCCCACCGCAGTCGAGCGATTCCGGGCGATCGAACCCGGATGTCTCCCGCTCTCGATACGGACGGAAAGACGCCGAGCCGAAACTTTCAGGCCGATTCGGGCGAACCCCAGTCCGTGTCCACCTACCGGAATCTCGGACTGTTCCTCCTGCTGTCGGCGCTGTGGGGCTCCGCGTTCATGGCGATCAAGGCGGGGCTGTCCGCGTTTCCGCCGGTCCTCTTCGCGGCGCTCCGCTACGACGTGGCCGGCGTCGTGATGTTCGGCTACGCGGTTCTCAGGGCCGATCGCTGGATCCCGCGGGGCCGCGACGAGTGGGTCACCGTCGCCGTCGGCGCGTCGCTCCTCATCGCCGCCTACCACGCCTTCCTCTTCGTCGGCGAGCGCGGGACGACCAGCGCCGCCGCGGCGGTCATCGTCAGCCTCTCACCGGTGCTGACCACCGTCTTCGCCCGCGGACTGCTCCCCGACGAGCGGCTCTCGACCGTCGGCATCGCGGGGATCTTGCTCGGTCTGGTCGGCGTCCTCGCGGTCGCCCGGCCGGAGCCCGACGCGCTGCTGACCGACGCGGTCCTGCCACAGTTGCTCGTGTTCGCGGCCGCGCTGTCGTTCGCCCTTGGGAGCGTCGTGACGACGTACGTCGACGCGGGCCTCGAAATCGAGACGATGGAGGCGTGGTCGATGCTCGGCGGCGCCGGGCTCATGCACGTCGTCAGTCTCGGACTCGGCGAGTCTCCCGCCGCGATCACCTGGTCGTGGACCGCAGTGGCGGCGCTGACGTACCTCTCGCTGGGTGCCAGCGCGGCTGGCTTCCTCATCTACTTCGATCTCCTCGAACGGCTCGGTCCGATCGAGATCAACCTCGTCTCCTACGTCGCGCCGCTGTTCGCCGCGCTCACTGGCTTTCTCTTTCTGGAAGAAGTCGTCGACACCGGGACTGCGCTGGGATTTTGCTGTATCTTCGCCGGATTCCTGCTGATAAAGCGGCGGGCGCTTCGACGGGAACTGCCCCGGCTTCGAGCGGCGATCGGAGAGGAGGACTGAACAGGTGGACGACGGGTGGCGGTCAGGTCACAGTCGGGCGACGTAGGGCGACGGCGGGACGACTCACTCGCGGTAGTGGGAGTGACCGACGAGCAGGGCGAGGACGTTCGCGGCCAGCAGGGCGACGAACGCGTTCGTGTACGGCTCCGAGGACAGACCTGTCGCCAGCAACAGCGGGAGATGGAGGAAGGGCAGTGCGACGGCGGCCCAGAATGCGAAGCCGGTGATCGGTGCGACGACGCTCTCGCTGACGTCCGGCAACGTGACGTCGGGGCGCTCGAGCGAGGGTGCGAGTTGTGACGTTCTGCTCGACATACGGGGAACCTCGTATGTCTACAGTGACACGGTGATACCTTATAACCGTCCGAGCCTTCCAATCATTTCACAACGTTTCACGCGTTAGACACCGCCCTAGAAGTCGTTTTACACCCTCTATGCACCTTTCACTATCGGTTTAGATGTAGCGAGAACTTTTAATCTCTCCTCTCAGTCGGTTTCACAGAATCACGCGGCTGTTCGCAACAGAGATAGACAAACGTCCACTTTCGGGGCCACAGCCATCACCCGAGTACCGTAACCGAAACTTCCCGCGGGCCGTCGGGGGTTTCGATGGTTGCGGTTTCCCGGACGTGGTCGCGAACCTGCTCGCGCCACGATTCGACCGCTTCTTGATGGCGGTCGTGATGGCGCTCGACGGTGTACTCGGTGTCGGGGTCAGCGCGGAGTCGGTCCTCCGTCTCGGCGGGGCGCGGATACGCCGGCGTCGACTCGTCGACGAGCGCGTCCGGCGAGACGTGTAGCGGTGCCGGTCGCTCGTCGTAGTCGTCGGGACCGACGTGCAGCCGCGCTCGCATCCGGCCACTGAACGGCGGTGTGACGCGTAACACGGCTTCACTGTCCCGTTGGCGCCGGGCTTCCAGCGCCGCGACCACGTCGTCGGCCGTGACGGCCAGCGTCCGGATCCGCGTCGGATCGGTCGACTCCCCGTCCATCGATCTGATCCAGCGGCGTCGTCGATTTAATCTCGTCGGTGACCCCTCTGTTGTCCCTGCCGTCCCGAACGTTCCGTCCTTCTGACACCGACGAAATAGTCCTTGAGTTTTCACGACTGATAATCGATGGGGTGGATTTATGCGTCGGTTTGGTCGATAGTCGATAGTCCGTAGCATCGACTGCGGGACCCCACGATGATATCGCCGAACAGCAACTCCGAGGACGTGACTGTTCTCGTCGTCGACGACGAACGGGACATCGCCGATCTCTACTCTACCTGGCTAGAGGAGGAGTACGATGTCCGGACCGCCTACGGCGCCGAACAGGCGCTGGAGGAAGCGGACGAGGCCGTCGACGTGGTCTTCCTCGACCGCCAGATGCCGGAGATGAACGGCGACGAGGTGCTCGAAGCCCTCCGCGAGCGAAACCTCGACTGCCGGGTCGTGATGGTGACAGCCGTCGACCCGGATTTCGACATCGTGGACATGCCGTTCGACGACTATCTCACGAAGCCGGTGATGCTCGACGACCTCTTCGGTGCCGTCGACCGAATGCTCACCCGCGCCGACTACGACGACCGCCTGCAGGAGTTCTTCTCGCTGGCGTCGAAGAAGGCGACGCTCGAAGCCGAGATGGACCACACCGAACTCCAGGACAACGAGGAGTACCAGCGACTCAAAACCGAAGTCGAGTCGCTCCGTCAAGAAGCCGACCGGTCGGTCACCGAGTTCAGCGACGCCGAGGACTACGAGACGCTCTTCCAGGAGTTCCCCGGCGACGCCTGATACGCGGATTTTCCACGAACTATCGCGGTAACGCCGAGATCCGTCCCTGCATTCCGATACCAGTCCAGTCTCACAACCAGCTGTCGCTCGCGGTCGGTGACGACGGATAAGGTATGCCCGGGGAGGGCTCCGAACCCTCGATCTCCGCATGTCCCAGGTCCGAGGCTGACGGGCCTCGTGGGGGCATGCCGGCTGCCGCGCAAGGAAACCCTATGAGTGCGGCGCTATGTCCAGCTAAGCCACCCGGGCGCACTTGCTGGTACTGTGGTGTCGGTCTTTAACCTTCTCATCTCCGACGGCCATTCGCCGCGATTCGGCCGCCGTCCCGTCGTTTCAGTGATTCGTTTCTACGTCCAAGATGTAGTGAGACCCTCGGAGAGGGGGCGAGTGGACTTCTGTAGATCACGCTCGGGGTTGGAAGCCCATGGCGTACTCTCTTGCAGTTGTAGTGACCGCAACAGCAGAAATCACTGGGAGATGAAAGCCCTCGGCGCGCTCGCGGTCGCTGAAGCGGGATATCCGCGCTCTCCACACCATCCGCGCGGATAGTGCCCGCTCAGGCGACTGAACTGGACGCGAGCGCGCCTCGCTCGTTCAGTCCGCCAGGAAATCGCGACCGCCCCGCACAGCACCGCAACGGCCCACACGCCTCCCCAGCCGATTCGCTCGCCGTTGGCTCGCTCATCTCTCGCGCGGCTATTGCTCGCGGTCCTCACAGTGCTCGGACACGCTCGACAGCGCGCGCCGCTGCACATCGTCCGTTGAGTCCTTACGATGAACACCGTCTCCGTCGAAATAGCACGCTTTTACCCACGGCGACCCCAGTTCGGGTATGGTCACCAGGGACGCGACGTGGGCGTACCGCGACGAGTTCGGCGACCGGTTCGCCCGGACGTACTTCCGCCGGTTCGGCGAGGGCGTCGTCTCCAGCATCGGCGTCGGCACCTACCTCGGAGACCCGACCGACGAGGCCGACGACGCCTACCGCGAGGCCGTCGTCGAAGCCCTCGAAAGCGGCGTCAGCGTGGTCGACACCGCCATCAACTACCGCAACCAGCGCAGCGAGCGCGCCGTCGGCCAGGCCGTCGAGGATGCCGACGTCGACCGGGAGGCCGCGTTGGTTGCGACGAAAGGCGGATTCGTCCCGTTCGACGGTGAGCGTCCCGACAATCCCGGACAGTGGATCCACAGTGAGTACGTCGACACCGGCATCGTCGACGCCGACGACCTGGTCGCCGGCCAGCACTGCATCGCGCCCGAGTTCATCGACGACCAGCTCGACCGGTCGCTCGACAACCTCGATCTGGACACGATCGACCTCTACTACGTCCACAACCCAGAGACGCAACTGGCCGAGCGGTCGGCCGAGGAGGTGTACGACCGGCTCGAAGACACCTTCACCCGACTGGAAGAGCGAGCTGCCGAGGGCGACATCCGACAGTACGGCGTCGCGACGTGGGAAGCGTTCCGCGTGCCGGCCGACGATGATAGCTACCTCTCGCTAGCGGAGGTCGCCTCGCGGGCGCGGGAGGCGGCCAAGCGGGCGAACAACGCGGCGACGCACTTCCGGGCGATCCAGCTGCCGCTCAACGTCGTGATGGCCGACGCGTTCACGGTCGAAGCCCAGGAAGGCAACGAGGGCACCCAGTCGACGCTGTGGTTCGCCCACGACGCGGGACTGAACGTCTTCACGAGCGCGTCGCTCGCACAAGGCCGACTCGCTTCGGCCGGACTCCCCGCGGACGTGGCCGAGCGTGTCGCCGGGGAGACGAACGCGCAGAAGGCGATCAACTTCGCCCGCAGCGCCCCGGGAGTCACGTGTTCGCTGGTCGGGATGGGGTCGCCGGAGCACGTCGCCGAGAACGTCGCCGCGGGGACCCACCCGCCGCTGGGCGCGGACTCGTTCGACGCGGTCTTCGAGTGACGGTAGAGGCGAGAAACGGGCTGCTGTCCGGGCGGCGTTCGACGGTTCGATCGCGGCTATCCCACTTTCTTCCACTTGTTTCCGCACTCGGGACAGACCCGGACGGTCCCGATCTCGTCGGGGTCGTTCTCCGTCCCGAGTTCCTCGCCGCACTCGCTGCAGGCGAGTCGCTCGTAGACGTCTTTCTCGATCTCGCCCGAACGGAGCCCCTTCCGGACCGATTTCATGGCCGAGCGTAGGATACGGACTCTCAAAAACCCCATGCATAGATTCGACACACGACGGCCTGCACCACCGGACGAGACGGCTCGAACCCCTCGGATTCGACCGCTCGGGCGGAGAGATTTGGCCGAGTCACGGCCGGCGTCCCTCGCTCGCCGAAACAGCGGACTATTTGAGAGTCGAGTCGTTAGCGAGCGTCGATGGAGTACGTCCAGGAGCGGGTGGCGACGCTACACGACTTCGGTGACGCGAGTCCGGAGGCCCCCCTCGACCGCGCCACGGTCGTCGTGCCCCTGACCGACCGCGACCATGCCAGCCTCGCCGCCGAGCAGGTGCTCTCGACGCTCGGCGACGTAGACCCCGGGTCGGTCCTCCTCGCGCTCCGCGCCGGCGAGGACTCGGTCGCCACCGTCCGGGAGTGGGTCGACTCGCTCGACGTGGACGCGGACCTCCTGTGGTGCAACGCGCCCGCTGTCGAGTCGCGACTCGCCGACCGCGGGCTGGACGGCGACGCCGGCAAGGGCCGCGACGTCTGGCTCGCGCTCGGCGTCGCCGCCGCCCGCAGCGAGTTCGTCGCCGTCCACGACGCCGACGCGACGACCTACGGCCCCCAGCACGTCCCCCGCCTGCTCTCCCCGCTCGACGGCGAGTTCTCGTTCGTCAAGGGCTACTACGCCCGCGTCGAGAACCGTCGCCTCTACGGTCGGCTCTGCCGGCTGTTCTACGAACCCGCCGTCGCGGCGCTCGCCGAGTCGCGCGACGACCCTATCGTCGACTACCTCGGCGCCTTCCGCTACGCGCTGGCCGGCGAGTTCGCCGCCACCAGCGACCTCGTCCGTCGACTCCGTCCACCGCGCGGCTGGGGACTGGAAGTCGCGACGCTCGGCGACGCATTCCGGGAGGCGGGGTTCGAGGGCACCGCGCAGGTCGATCTGGGCATCCACGAACACGACCACCGCGCCGTCAGCGGCCGCGGCGGCCTCTCGGACATGGCCGACGAAGTCGCCGCCGCGCTGTTCCACGCGCTGGCCGACCACGGACTGGACGTCGACTACGGCGGCCTCCGCGACCGCTACCGGACGACGGCTCGACGGCTCGTGGACCAGTACGCCGCCGACGCCGCGTTCAACGGTCTGGAGTTCGACCAGGCGGCCGAGCGCGAGCAGGTCGACGCTTACGCCGACTCGATCCGCCCGCCCGAGCGCGACGACCGGCTCCCCGCCTGGGACGAGACCGACCTCGACCCCCACGGCGTCTTCCGGTCGTCCCGCCGCGCGCTCGACGGCGTGATCGGGGAGTGAAAACCGGCCAGTCGTCTTCTGTTCTGGCGCGCTGTCGGACCTGCCCGCCGCTTGGCGGGCCGCTCGGACTAGTCGTGCGAAGTCTTCGTGAGCGGAGCTCTCTCGTCGTGCCAAAAATCTCCGATTTTCGGAGACAGCGACCGCGAACCCGACGAGGGCTTTCAACGCTCGGTAGTCTTTGCGGTAGCAGCCACTCACTGTGAGCACGTAGCGAGAGTTCACCCACCAACAACCCCGACAGCAAAGTCTCCAGCTAGATGTCGCCGGCCATGGCGTCGAACAGGCGGTCGATGAACTCCTGACGGTCCATGCCGTCGCCGGGGCCGAGGCCCTCCATGTGTTCGACGGAGAGCTGGCCGCCGCCCATTCGGGCGTGGCCGCCGGCGTTGGCCATGGGGATCTCCTCGACGACGGCACGGAGCGTCTTGCCCATGTGGACGCGGTCGTCTCGGGACCGGCCGGAGAGGTGGAGCGTATCGCCCTTCTGGCCGATCACGACGACGGCGGTGACGCCTTCGAGGCGGGTGAGTTCGTCGGCGGCCTGGGGGATGGCGTCGGCGTTGGACACCTCGCCGACGTCGCTGACGGCGAAGGCGTTGCGGACCGAGCGCTGGTTGATGGCGCGGGCCTTCACGTCGAGGACTTCGGCGTCGACCTGCGGGTTGGCGATGCGGTCGAGGCTGTCCTCGTCGATGCCGTCGTAGAGGTAGGCGCTCGCCGTGAACTCCGCCTCGGAACAGCCCTTGGTGAGGTGTTTGGTGTCCGACTGGATGCCGTAGAGCAGGCCCGTCGCGGTGTCCGAACCGAGGACGCGCTCGGCGTCGCCGTTGACGGCCTCGGCTTCCTCGGGGGAGAGGGCGTCCCAGCCCTGTTGCTCGAAGTACTCGGCGAGGATGGTAGCGCAGGCGCCGTGGTCGGGGCGCACGTCGGTGTACTCCGAGCCGGTGCCGTCGCCGGGGTGGTGATCGACGACGGCGACGGGGTCGACGCTCTCGGCGCCGGCGAACCCGCGGGGTTCGTTGTGGTCGACGAGGACGACGTTCTCCGAGGTCAGGTCGCCGGCGGTGTCGATCTGGTCGAAATCGAGGTCGAGGACCGTCTCGAACGCCCGGTTCTCCTGGTGGCGGATCTGTCCGGGGTACTGGATGTCGGCGTCGACGCCGACGTGGTCCGCGAACTCCGCGACGGCCAGCGCCGAGGCCATCGCGTCGGGGTCGGGATTGGGATGCATGAGGACCGAGATGTCCTCGTAGTCCGCGAGGTGGCCGACGAACTGATCTCCGGGCGTCCGGCGGAGGCGTCTGATCCCCCACCAGAGCGCGACGAGGACGGCGAGCAAGCCGACGACGGCGGCCGCGAGGACCAGCGGGTCCTGCTCGGCGACCGCCGTGGCGGCGTCGGAGGGCGCGGATACGCCGACGCCACCCGCGGCTGCGTGTGGCATATCCGGGCTGTCGCCTTCGAGGGTCAAGTAGTTTCTCACTATTCCGCACGCCGCATACATCGACGCAGTACGACTTCTCGACCGTATTTTGCGGCGATACGCCGACTCCGATCACCCGAGCAACTCGAAAGAACCGCGATCAGAGCGCCGCCAAATAGTCACGCCGATCCGGCGTCGCCGTCCCCGACATACGCGTCGATGGCGGCGCGGTACCCCTCCCGGTAGGTGGGGTACTCGAACTCGTAGCCGAGCCCCCGCAACCGCTCGTTCGAGACGCGCTTGCTCGTCCGCAACCGCCGCTCGACCGTCTCCGAGAGGTCCTCCGCGGCGAGTCTGTCTTCGATGGTCCGCTTGGGCGGTTCGGGTTCACCGCACTCGCCGGCGAGCCAATCGGCGAACGCCCACTTGTCGACCGGCTCGTCGTCGACGACGTTGACCGCCTCGCCGCGGGCCTGATCGGATTCGAGCAGGTACGCGACGGCCCCTGCCGCGTCGTCGCGGTGGACCATGTTGAGATAGCCCTCTGTCACCGGCCCCTCGACGTACCGTGACAGCCGGTACCGATCCGGACCGTACAGTCCCGCGTACCGCGCGACCGTCCCATCGGCCCCGTACTCCGCCGACCGTTCGATCGCGATCCGTTCGGCCTCGGCGAGCACCTCGGTCTTCGGCGTCGTCGGCTCGATGGGCGTCGACTCGTCGACCCAGTCGCCGTCGTGGTCGCCGTATACGCCTGTGCTCGACGTATACACAACGCGGTCGGGCGCGTCGTCGCGGCCGCAGAAGTGGTCGATCGCCGTCGTCAGGCCGTCGACGTACACTTCGCGGGCGGCGTCGGCGCCGCGACCACCGCTGCTCGCCGCGAAGATTACTGCGTCGGCGCCGGGGACCCGCTCCAGCGCGTCGGCGTCGGTCACGTCAGCCTGTACGCCGGTGAACCCGGCCGCTTCGATCCGCTCGACGCCGTCCTCCGAGCGGCGGACGCCGACGACGTCGTGGTCGGCCGCGAGCCGCCGGCCGAGTTCGAGGCCGACGTACCCGCAGCCGAGGACAGCGACGCGCATTATCGGGCTTCGAGGAAGTGGTGGATCGCCGCGTACTCGGCGAGGGTGATCGGGTACCGCCCCTCGACTTTCTGCTGGATCTCCTTGGGATCCATCTCGTCGTTCAGCCCGGTCGCGACGGCCTCGACGTCCACGACGGCGGTCGTCATCCCCATCAGCAGCATGTCCAGCGCTTCCATCTTCAGGGTCTCGCCGTCGGGCCGCTCCGGGTCCGTCGCGAGGACGGCCGCCGCGGCTTCCAGCGTCAGCTCCGGTCGATCGCCGGCGGCGATGGCCTCGACGACCTCTCTGTCGACGCCCGAGCGCTCGACGATGGTGTCGACGCCGACGCGGTCGACCGTGTCGGCCAGCCGCTCGCCGTACGCGTCGCGCAACTCTTCGGGGGACAACTCGCCCGCCGACTCGAACTCGCCTCTGAGCATACCCGACCTTGACCGTCGGCCTACAAGTCTCTGTCACTCTCGACCCGACAATCGGGGTCGGGTACGAGCCCCGTGGGCCGGGGATCGACGTCCCCGCCGGATCCGTCCGCGCCCGGACAGTCATCGCTTGAACTGTTGATCGATAGCGGATAGTCCTCCCCAGTCCACGGCCGGTCACGGTCGGAGGGTCCGGGAATCGCCCAGCCGGACGACTCCTCGATCGCCGTACCGTCGATATCTCCGACGCCGGTCCCGCCGGCCGGGACGACGACCACCACGGCGGTCCGCGTGGTGAACGTCACCCGCGAAGCGCGGCCCAGTACTTCCCCTTCGCCGTCGCCGTCGACGTCCACCGTCGCGTTCGAGCCGTCGCGGACGTAGTTCAGCGAAGCGTCGCCCACATCCGGCGTCCGACGCGGCGTCTCGACGGCGAAACGGGCGTACTCCCCGCGCACAGTCACCGACCAGACGTTCATCGTCGCGACCCAGTTGCCCAGCGGCGGCGCCAGCGGGATCCCGGCCGGGATCTCGCTGACGGACTCGTTGAGCCGCTTCTCCAGCGCGCCCGAGACTTCCGACTCCACGCGCTTCGAAACCGCGTCTTTCACGTGTGCGGTCGCGGCCGTCACCGCCGGACCCGAGACTTTCCCGCGTTTCGCCTCCAGCGAGTCGTACAGCGCGGTCCGGAGACGGAGCCGTACCCGGTCGCGCTCTCTGGTCGACCAGCCGTCCTCGGTCACCCGCTCCTCGGCGGCCGCGACCGTCGGCTCGACCACGGACCCGTTCGACAGGGCGAGGGCGCGCTGATCCAGCGTGTCCCACTTCGAGAGGCCGTCCTCGACGATCCGCTCGCGCTGGGCCGAACCGTTGCCGACTCGCAGGCGGAACAACTCGTCCGTCAGGTCGTCGCGGATCTCGCCCACTGTCGAGTCGACCTTCGTGCGTAGCCGGTCGCGGCGCTCTTCGACGCTCGCGTTCGGACGGTGATCGAGCGTCCTGTTTGCCGCCCGGAGCGCCCGTGCGGCCGTCACGAGCCGTCGTTCGCGACTCGACCCGCCCGGCATCAGCGCTGTCAACACTGCGTCGGTCGCATCGCCATACGGGATGGTGGCGTAGTTGACGTTCCGCGCAGTGAGCGGGTGAGTCGGCGCGTCGTCGGCGCTGACCGCCGTCACGTCTCCGTCGTTCACTTCGGTCAGCGTCAGATACGGCGGCGCGCCGTCGACGTGCATGTCGAGACCTGTGGCGGGATCGGACTCAGATTCGCCGTCCCCGGACCCGTCGCCCCGCTCGTCGGCTCGCCGGGCGTCGTAGCTCGTCCGGATCGTGGAAAGCGACGGCGCACCGACTGTTTCGAGCGCATCCGCCAGCGCGTTCTCCCGCTCGGAGTGCCTGTCGGCGCGCGTCTCCAGCCGGTCGATCACGAGGTCGAGATACCGACCGCGGACGGCCGCGCGCGCCTTGGCCGCGACGTGCGGATAGGTGTCCAGTGCGTCCGCGAGTGCCGCGCGTCGTTCGCGCAACCGTTCGGCGAGCTTCGCGGCCGGATTGACTTCGTGAGTGCCCATCCGGCCGCGCGACACCGCGACGGACTCGTCCCGGACGGTCCGCCGGAGGTCGACCAACCCCTCGTAGATCCACGGGGAAACGTCCCCGACCCACTCGCCGTCGATCCGCTTCGGACTCCCGTCGAGCGCGCCGCGAGCAGCCCGCCCCGCCAGTCCGTCCGGGCCACCCCCGATATCGACCCACGCCCGGACGCGCTCGGACACGTCGGCGAGGTTCGGCCCGCCGAAGGGACCGTCCCGTTCGTGGACTGTCGCGATCGGATCGTCAGGCGCGTAGGGCGTAACTGCGTGGTCGCCGACGACCGAGACGGTCACCCGCTTGGTCTCGGTGCTCGTCCGCGTCGTCGCGTTGACCGACCCGTTGTGGTACCAGACCGCCCGCCGCTCGTGGCGGAGCGTGACCGTTCGGACGTACGTCTCGAGCCTGTGGTATCCCGACGGGGACGTGACGCTCGGCCCCTCCGTCGCGTTGGAAACGTCGACCACGTCCGTATCGGTCGTCTCGGACCTGAACTCCCAGTGGTGCGGATCCGCCGGCGGTCCCGGTCGAGCAGGTTTCCCGCCGCTGATCCGCTCGGACGCCGACACGGCACGGACGCGGGCGCCGTACACGGAGTCGATCGTCTCGTTGATTCCTCCCTCATCGCGAAGCTCGCGGAACGCCCGGTCCGCCGAGAGGCCGACGGAGACGTTGATCGTGTCTTCGGGTGAGGGCGCGTCTGTGCCGTTCGACGCCAGCCCGGGGATCCCTCCGCTCTCGGACGGCGTCGTCGCCGACCGCAGTTGCTGCTGGAGGAGAGCGTCGATCCCGGGGTCGCTGGGCCCGTGGACCGAAGTCACGTCCTGCAGCCCGACCGCGGCCGTGGCCGTCTCGAGCGCCTGCCGTCCGTCGGGGTCGCTCCGGCCGAACGTCGACCGCTGGACGTCGAGGACGGCGCCGTTGGCCATGAGTTCGACGTGGCGGTTGGCGACGACGTTGGTGATCGGCGCGCCGCCGTACTGGGCGTAGCCCCGCGCCCACGCCACCGCGTACAGTCGGGTGGTCAACCGCTGGCCGAGCCCGGGCTTCCCGACGCCCGATTTCAGGCGCTCCTGGAACCGATCGACCCGGTCGTGGACCGCAAGCACCGGCGTCTCGACGACGACCGAGAACGACTCCCGTTCGGTACCGACGACGCGGCCGTCGCCCGTGGCCCGGATGGTGACGTTCGAGATTTCGGCCCGAAGGCTCGTCCCGTCTGGGCCCGCTCGTTCGATGCTGACCCGCTCGATCGCCTCGTCGAGCGCTTCGGGGGTCGGCGTCGGTGCGAGCGTCGCGTTCGCCCGGACGCCGCGGTGAGTGCGGGCGACGGAGTCGAGTCGGTCCCGCGCAGCCAGGTAGATGCGTGCCCGGAGAGCGTCTCGGAACGCAGTGTCGGGGTCGATGACGTCGCCCCACTCGTTGTTCGCGGGCGTCACCACTGGATCGCTGGCAGCGGCGACGCTCGCGTCGGTGACTGCAGTCCGGACGGCCGCCCGCGCGTCCGCGGTCGTCCGCTCGACGGCGAGGTCGACCGCTGGCTCGGGAGTCGGTTGCGGCCGGTCGACCGCACTTGCGAACAGCGCGCTGGAGAGGACGAGGAGTACGCCGACCAGCGCGAACGGGATCCGGCCGCGCTCCCCGAGTTCGAAGCCGCGTCGGCTCACGGCGACCACGTCCTGACGACGAGTCGGACCTGATGAGGTCTAACCGCGCGTGCAGCTGCCTCGGGCGTCTCGAACCGATCCCGGAGATCGGCGCGGAGCCGCTCGGCGAGCGCGCGAGCGAGCTTCCGGTTGACCGCCCCGACGCCTCGCGGACCGACCTTCCCGGAGAACTCGACGCCCAGCGCATCCGACACCTGGCGATAGCGGTGGGCCGTCAGTGCGCGGTCCGGCCCCTCGCTGTAGAGCGCGGCTCGCATCTCCGACTCGGGGAACAGGCCGTCGACGACAGACCGCGAAACGACTCTGGCAACGCCTCCGTATCCGCCCCCGCGGGCCGCACGCCGTGCTTCCGCCGTGACGTTGGGAAGACCGCTCGCCGCCGTCACCGTTGTCACCGACACGTCGGCGTCCCGTGGAGGTGTGTTTCCGACGGCGAACGACGAGCCGAGCGTCGCGTCGGGATACGGCCGCCACGCGACGGCAACCTGTGCGTTCGCCTCGCGCGTGTGGAGGACACGGTCAGTCGCGATACGCGCCTCCTCTCGGAATTCCTCGCCGGTGCCGACCAGCGGTACTCCACCGAGCGAGGGCGTCGAAACCGCAGCAGCGGCGAGCAACTGGGCGTGCGTACCGTGAGCCGTCCGCGTAACGCTGACCGTCCGGCGCTCGTCGCCGCCGAGCAGCGACGACGTCTCGACAGTCGCCGAGCGCGTGTACGTCACTTCGGTCGTGCTCGTCGCGAGCACGTCGGCAGTCTCCTCGGCGACGCGGTCCCCCTCGATCGCCCGTCCGTCCACGCCGGCGAGAACACCGACCGCAACGCCGACGAGGAGGACGAAGATCACGGTATCGAAGGCCGTGCTCGACGCCTTCAGGTCCATACTCGCACCTCCAGTCGACCGGGAGCGACGCGACCCTCGCCGACGCGAACGCTGATACGCCGGCTCGCTTCGTCGGCCGATTCCGGGAACGCGGGCCCCGCTCGCTCGACCCGGTTGTCCACGGTGAGCGTCGCGTTCGCCCGGTAGCCCGCTGGCACGCGATCGAGGGCGTCGGCGAGCCGGTCCGGTCTGGCGACCCCGCCGGCGGTCACCGCTCGCTCGACCCGGTCCGCCGCGGGCTGGGCGTGGTTGCGGTCGACCGGGTCCGGCAGGCTTGACTCGAAGGCGCCGGCGTACAGCGCGAGTGCGAGCGCGACGACGACGACGGCGACCAGCGCCGCCACCGGCTCGGTCTGGCCCCTACTCCCCGACGAGCGTCGCATTGACATCCCCCCAGGTGACTCGGCGAACGACGAGCGTCTCCGGTGCGGGCTGCCACGACGGGTCGCGAGTCCGCGACCGGTCCAGTGCCCGCTGGAACGCGTCCGGATTCGGGAACGCTCGGGCGGGCGGAATCCCGTGCAAGACCGTGGCGAGTCGGTCACCGTCTCCGCCCACGGCGGGGACGACCGGCCCGTAGGCGAACGACGCGTGGGCGTCACCGCCGGGTCCACGGAGGCCGAGCCGACTGGATCCCAGCCGGATCTGGCGCGCGTCGAGCGGGTGTTCGGCGGTCGACTCGTAGGGACTCGACGCGACGCTGTCGACCGTGCGGGCGACGCTGGTCGCGTCCGGGGGCGGCGCGGTCGGGACGCGGAGTGCCAGCCCGACGATCCCGGCGCCGACGACCGCGAGGGCCAGCCAGACGTACGTCGATTCCACTGCGGTGTCGAACATGGGCCGGCCTGGCCGCCCGACCGGATTTAAACCTTCAGACGAGCCATCCCGTGCCGACGAAACCGGCGACGAAGACGACGCCGGCGAGACAGAGCGCCCGGCCTACCCGGTACCCGACGAGCGAGCGGTCGAGCCCGCGCTGCAGACCCGTCGCGAGCGCGGTCAAGATTACGGCGAGCAGTGCGACGTAGATTCCGACGGCGGTCCCCAGCGCAGCGGGCGAGACGGCCGCGGTGAGCGGGCCGTCGGAACTCATCTGGTCGGCGAGCGTGACGGTGGCGCCGCCGACGAGCGGGCCGAACACCGCGGCGGTGTTCGCGAGCGTCGACGTGACGCGTTCCAGTTCCCGTCCGATCTCCCGTTCGACGCCGCGAAGGTCGTCGAGGTGATCCGCCATCGCGACGATGGCCGGCCCGGCAGGCTGGCCCTCGGAAGCGGCGACGGCGAGCAGCTCCGACGTGCTCCGGGCGCGCTCGCTCGGCACGGTCGCGAGCGCGCCGTGTTCGCCGAGGAACGACTCGCGGACGCCCGCGCGGACCTGCCGCTGCTGGCGGACGGCGTCGGCGAACACGTCGCCGGTCGCCGACTCCAGCAGGTCGACGGCGTCGTCCAGCGCCGCCTCGACCGCGCGACCGCGACCGACTTCGCGGCCCACGAGGTAGAGCGCGTCGGGGAGGCCGGCCTCCACGGCCTCGACCCGGTCGCGAACGGCGACCATCGGCCGGTAGGCGACGACGAGCGCGACGCCGACCCCGACCGTCGGCGCGACGACGAACGCGGCCCAGGGCGCGGCCAGACGACCGACGACCAGCCACGCGCTCGCCGCCGTCGCACACCCGGCGACCGGGGCTGGCCACCGCCGGTCGGGTACGTCGGGGTGATCCCGGGCGATTGGCGTCGGCGGGAACGCGACGGGGCGGCGCGAAAGCAGCCACGCGCTCGCCGCGATCAGCGCCGCCGGGAGCAACACGTCGTAGCCGAGTACGACTGCCGCGAGCGGGACTTGGACGCCGACTGTCCCGGCCGTCGGCAGCAGCGCGACGAGGGCGAGCGGGAGCAACACGCCGAACGCGTACAGCGCCGTCGCCGGCCCCTGGACCGACGCCGCGAACTCGGCCATCGTTTCGCGCGTTCCCTCGAGCGTCACGTCGATCGCGGCATCGAGCGCGCGTTCGCGTTCCTCCGCCGGGGCCGATCCGGCGGACTCGACGAGCGTGAGCGCGCGCCGCAACGCCGGGAACCACTCCGCCCACTCGTCCGCGAAGGTGGACAATCCCGATCGGCCGGTCCCACGCGCACGGCGGACGTGGCCCGCGAGACTGCGTGCGAGTCGCCCGTCGCCGGTATCGGCTGCGAACGCGGCCGCCGTCTCGGGCGTCGGCGTGAGCCGCATCCGCAGCACGGCGCTGCTGACGAGTTCCGGCGCCGTCCCGAGCGCGCGCGTCCGCCGCGCCGTCGCGAGCAGCCGCGGCAGGTACCGCGCGACGGCGGCGACGACCATCCCGACGAGGGACCCAGCGGCGATCGCCACCGAGAGCGTTCCGAACAGAACCAACATCGGCACCGCGATGACGACGGCGGCGACGATCCCTGCACCGTCGGCTGCCCGCAGCACCGTCTCCGCGTCGAGGTCGTCGTCGAGGTACGCGACCGCCCGCGAGAGCTTCGGATCGGCGTCGGGCGTCCACAGCGGGATCGACGCGAACGTCTCGACAGCAACGACCGCTGGCGACGACGGTTCCGCTCGGCTTTCCCCCGCGACTCGCAGAAGTCGATTCGGGCCGTCGGCGGACCCGCTTCGACTGTCAGGTGTCACGCGTTCACCCGGTCGACCCGCGCCGGTTCGACCGTCTCCGGGCCCGTTCGACCCGTCTCCGCGAGATTTGCCAGCCACGACGTCCGGGCGGTGAGTTCCGTGCGGAGATCGGCGTAGGTCTCTCCCGGCTCGGCCAGCGACTCGACGAGCCGGCTGTTGCCGCGCTCGATCCGGTCGGTCGAGCGAAGCGCGTCACCGTCGCGCTCGTAAAGCGTCGCGAAGCCGACCGCATCGCTACCGTCTCCGTTCCCGGAAGCACAACCGGGGTCCCCCCGTGACCCACCTCCGGTCCGCCGGACTTCCTCGATCGAACTGACGCGGCGCTGGGTTCCCTCGTCCGTCTCGGTCGCTTCGAGCGTGACCAGGAAATCCGTCGCGGCGAACGACGCGGGCGGGACGCCGAGATCCGAGACGACGCGCTCGCGGACGTCCGCGCCGCCGTCACCGTGAATCGTTCCGAGGACCGCGCCGTCGTTCGCGCCGACCCGCATCGCCTCGTAGAGCGTCCCGGCCTCCTCGCCGCGGATCTCGCCGACTACCAGCGCGCCGCTCCCGAGACGGAGCGCCGTCCGCAGCGCCTCCGTCGGGCTCGTCCCCGTCCCGTCGAGCGAACTCCGGAGCGCCTGCACGTCCCGTCCGCCAGACTTGAGCGCCTCGATCGGGAGCTCGGGCGTGTCCTCGATGACGATGCTCCGGGTCTCGGGCGGCACCTCCCAGAGGAGCGCGCTCAGGCAGGTGGTCTTGCCGGCGCCGCGTGGGCCGGCGACGAGGCCGGCCGCGCCGCGTTCGACCGCGACCGAAAGGAGGGCGGCCGCGTCGGCGGTCGTCGTCCCGTTCGCGACGAGCGCGGGCAGCGTCCACGGCTCGCGGTCGCCCGCGCGGAACGCGAAGGCGATGCCGTCGCTCACGGGGTCGGTCACTGCGGCGACGCGGACGCGCCGGTCTCCCGTCGCGACCGCCGCGTCGAGCGTCGGATCCGCGCCCGAGAACGCCCGCCCGCTCTCCCGGCGGAAGCGCGAGGCCAGCGCTTCGGCCCCGTCGCGTGTGAGTCGAACGTTCGTCCGCATCGCCTCACCGTCGACGCGAACCCGCAACGGCGTCGACGCGACCGGCGCGGTCGCGAAGACGTCGGACACTCGCTCGTCGGCGAAGAGGTCGGCGACGACGCCGTACCCCCGCGTATGCTTCCGGAGCACCGCCGCGATCTCCTCGACCGGGTCGTCCTCCGCGGCGACGCGCCGCACCGCTCGGCCGGGCGCGCGCTCGGCGCCCGACACCGCACCGCCCGCCAACCGCTCGTACGCGGCCGCGAGCGTCTCCGTCGATTCGGGATCGAAGCGCGCCTCCACCGGTTCGAGGTGGTAGGTCCTGACGGCGTCGTCGGGTCGGCCGTAGACCCGGGCGACCCCACCGGTGTCCAGTTCCCGACGCGCGACGAGTTCCGCATTCGCTGGCGGTCGCGCGGCGACGCGGGAGCGGCTCACCGTCGGCCCGACGAACGGACGGAGCGCGTCCTCGTACTCCCGTGCTCGTGCCGCGCCGTCTGCAAGCCCAGTCTCGGCGGCGATCCGGCTGACCGGACCGGCCCGCCCGGTCGCCTCCCGTGCGGCGGCGAGCGGGTCCCGGGTCGCCAGCCGAGCGAGCCGCTCGTCGTGGAACCCCGCGGCGTCGGCGAACCGGCCGGCCGCGACCAGGAACGCCGCGGCGTCGCCCTCGTAGGCGCGAACGACTCCGTTCGCACGAGTCGTGACCGCCGCCGCGTCCCGTTCAGCCAGCGCACCGACGACCGTCTCCCGACACTCGGCGGACGATTCGAGTCGGCCCGCGTCGGGGCAGTCGTTCGCGTCGACGACGAGTCGGTCGCCTTCGAAATCGGGGCGACACCGGCACTCGCCGGGGTCCTCCTCACCTCGGAGTCGAGACAGCAGTGCGTGCATGGCCGCGGGTGGTCCCGTGTTTCTACTTCAACCTTCGCGCCGCACGCGGACGACGGCGGTCCCGTCTTCGTCCACGAGCCGAAGCACCGCCCGCGCCTGCCCGCCGCGCAGCCGGAGCGGTTGGTCCTCGTGCGGTCGAATCCGTACTCCGTCGACGACGACGGCGTGATCGGTCCCTCCCGAAACGCGCCACGTGAATCGCGTCACGGCTGCACTCGGCCGATCTCGTCGACTCGCTTCGCCTGAGCCAGTCGCTCCTGATCGTTCGGCCGGCCCTTCGATGCGAAATCGCTCGACGCCGGCGCTGGCGAACCCCTCGGTCGGGAGGACGAGTTCGACGGCGCGGCGGGCGGGTGCTGTGTCGGCCGGCAGCGCGTCGTTCCCGGCATCGAGCGCGCGTGCCTCACCGACGAGGCGATCGATCGCGTCCCTGACTGCGGTATCGCTTCGCTGGACGCCCGCGTATTCGACCGCGGGGACGACGACGCCCGCCACGGCGACGAGGAGCGCGACGGTGAACGCGACTCTGACCACGGGTCACAGCGCGTCCCTGACCCGCTCGATGAACTGCTCGGTCTGGCTCTCCCCGTCCGCTTCCGAGTCGCCGGCCGCGTCTCCCCCGTCAGTTCCCGGTCGCTGTCGGTTTCCTGCCCGCATCCGTTTCCCGCTGCCGGGTTGCTGTTCGCCGGTCTCCGCCCGTTGATCGTCGCTTGGCCGCTCTGACCGTTCGTTCCCGGGAGTCCGCGATTCCGGGCGGGAATTCGCACTTGGATCCGTCGACTGGGCGGGGCGGGCACCTGGACCGTCGTCATCGACCGCGGCTTCGAGCGTCTCGGCTTTCGCGAGCGCGGCGCTGGCCCGGCGTTCGACCTCGCGGTTGACGGCACGGACGTTCCCGGCGTAGCCGCGGACGGCCTGCAGTCCCGCTTCGAGTTCGTCGACCCGCGACTCCAGTTCGGCCAGCCGCGACTCGAAATCGGCCACGTCGCCGGCTTCCTCGGCGGACGCCCGGAGCTCGCTCAGGTCGGTCTCGTCGTCGGTCAGCGCGCGCTCGACCGCGTCGAGCCGCGCGTCGAGGTCTCGCTCGGACATGGGTCGGGTTCGTCCCGTCACCGTACTTGAACCCTCGGCTGTTCCCAACGTTCAATAACCATTGTACCGAGGGTACTGGTATGAAGGTCGTCCTGATTGGTGTCGGCCAGGCCGGGGGGAAGGTCACCCAGCGGCTGGCCGAGTACGATTACGACATGGGGTTCGGCGCCGTCCAGGGCGCTATGGCGGTCAACACCGCCCAAGCGGATCTCCAGAGTCTGGACATCGATACGATGCTTATCGGCCGCGATCGCGTCAAGGGTCACGGGGTCGGGGGAGACAACGAACTCGGGGCCGAGATCATGCAAGACGAGGCGACGGAGGTGATGGACGGCCTCGACAGCAAGCTCGCCACGGATGCTGAGGCCGTCGTCATCGTTGCGGGCCTCGGCGGCGGCACCGGCAGCGGCGGCGCACCGGCGCTCGCCCGCGAGCTCAACCGGATCTACGACATCCCGATCTACGTCCTCGGCATCCTCCCCGGCCGCGACGAGGGCGCCATCTACCAGGCCAACGCCGGTCGCTCGCTGAAGACGATCGCCCGCGAGGCCGACTCCCTCCTCCTCATCGACAACGACGCCTGGCGGACCGCCGGCGAGTCAGTCGAAGAGGGGTACAAGGAGATAAACGACAACATCGCCCAGCGACTCGGCCTCCTCTTCGCCTCGGGCGAGATCGACGCCGGCGCCGACGTCGCCGAGAGCGTCGTCGACTCCTCGGAGATCATCAACACGCTCAGGCCCGGCGGGATGGCCGTCCTCGGCTATGCGAGCGCCGCCTCCAGCGAGAACGCCGGCGAGAACGTCAACGCGATCACGTCGACGGCCCGCAACGCGCTGCTGACCGGGACGAGCGTCCCCAACGTCGTCGAGGCGGAGACCGGACTGCTCGTCGTCGCCGGCCAGCCCGAGCGCATCTCCCGGAAGGGCGTCGAGCGCGCTCGCTCGTGGATCGAGAACGAAACCGGCAGCATGCAGGTCCGCGGCGGCGACTTCCCGCTCGACTCCGAGCGCATCGCGACGCTGGTACTGCTCGGCGGCGTCGAGCGCTCCAGCCGCATCCAGGAGTTCATGGACCGCGCCCGCGAGGCCCACGAGTCCGAACAGCAACACGAGACCGACGCCAAGGAAGCGTTCGTCAACGAGGAACTCGACGACCTCTTCTGAGTCGCCGGGTTCCGCCCTCCGCTCGGTAACCCGCGCGTTCGGCCTCCTCGCCAGCCCGGAAGCGAAAGCTCTAATCGACGGGGAGGAGAAACACGACTCATGGCTGACGACGAGTCCGAAGAGGAGGAGCCCGCGGTCGAGCTCGGCGAGGGCGAACCGGTCGAGGGCGCGCCGCTCGCACGGGTCGCCTCGCGACTGAACTGGGGAATGGCCCACAGCGAAGTCGTCGAGCGAGAGGGCGACGTGACCATCCGGACGCCGGACGGCCCGCAGCAGCTGGGCGACGTGATGGACGAGGTCGACATCCCTTACTTCGAGAGCCGCCGGGAGTTCAACGGCGCCGTCCGCGAGGTCATCGGCACCGGCCCGATCCCCACCGCCGACGAGTAGGCCGTCGAACCGACCCGACCCCGTCCGATCGACGCGAACGTATTTTCCGCCGAGGCGTCTAGCGAGTACCGATGGTCGAGACCGTACTCGCCGTCGGGGTCGTCGCCTCGCTGTTCGTTGGGTTCAACATCGGCGGGTCGTCGACCGGGATCGCCTGGGGTCCCGCCGTGGGAGCGATGGTCCTCCGGAAGGCGACGGCGGCGGCGCTGATGACGGTCTTCGTGTTTCTCGGCGGGTGGACCGTCGGCAGGAACGTCATGGACACGCTCAGCGGGGACATCGTCACGACAGAGATCACGCTCGGCGCGGGGGTGGCCGTCCTCTTTTTCATCGGGCTCGGGATCCTTGTCGCGAACGTCTTCGGGGTGCCCGTACCGACGTCGATGACGACGGTCGGATCGATCGCCGGATTCGGTCTGGCCAACGGGACGCTCAACTTCGCGACGCTCGGCTGGATCGTCTCGTGGTGGATCGTCACGCCGATTGTCGGGTTCTGGGTCGGTGCGACCGTCGGCCGGTATGTCTACCCGGAACTCAACCGCCGCGTGCAGATCGAAGTCTCAGAGGGGCCGACGCTCTCGGTCGACCGTAGCGGCACCGTCCCGCGACCAGGTCTGGGACCGAACACGACCCCGGGCGAACTCGCCGGGACGGTCGTCGTGCTCGTGATCGGCTGTTACATGGCGTTCAGCGCGGGCGCGAGCAACGTCCCGAACGCAGTCGCGCCGCTGGTCAGCAGTCGAGCGCTCGACCCGGACATCGCGATCGGGATCGCGACGGTCGCCATCGGCACCGGCGGGTTCACCATCGCGCGCCGGACGATGGAGTCCGTCGGGTCAGAGCTCTCCGACATCCCGCTGCTCGCGGCGCTCATCGTCATGATAACCGCTTCGACGGTCACGACAGCCCTGTCGTACATCGGCATCCCGATCAGCCTCGTCATGGCGTCGGTGATGACGATCGTCGGCCTCGGCTGGGGGCGGGCGACACGGCCTATCGCCGCGAGGGACGTCCTGCGGGGCGAGTTCGACCGCGAGATCGAACCGGCCGCGCTGACGGTCGAACCGGACGCACCGCTCACCGAAATCGGCGAGGCAGAACCGGACGAAGTACTCGATGCGAGCGAACTATTCAACCCGCGCGCGATCGTCAAGTACGTCTCGATGTGGATCGTCGGGCCGACGATGTCGACGCTGCTCGCCTACCTGTTCTTCACGCTCGTCCCGGTCGCCTGATCGACGCCTCCAGTTTTACGGATGGTGACCGTAGAGTGGCTATGGCCTCGCGCGTCCTCGTCCCCATGGACGGCTCGGAGATGAGCGAACGAGCGCTCGAACACGCCGTCGATATCTACCCGGCTGCTGAACTGACTGTCTTGCACGTGGTCGGCGAGCCGTCGCCGATGTGGGGCGAGGCCACCGGCGTCGCACTCGCCGACGACGTCGAAGCGGCAGCGGAAGAGCGCGCGAAGCCTATCTTAGACCGGGCGCGCGAGATCGCCGACGCCGCCGACCACGACGTCGACCTGCAAACCGAGGTCGCGCTCGGACACCCGCTCCGCGCGATCATCAACCGGGCCGACGAGTACGACGCGGTCGTCATCGGCAGCCACGGCGGGACCGTCGCGGAGCGCCTGTTCGTCGGAAACGTCGCGGAGAAGGTGTTCCGGCGGTCGCCGGTCCCGGTAACCGTCGTCCGCTGAGTCGCGGTGGCAGTCGGTCCACAGCGGTCGGTCGCGTTCGTCGCAGTCGGTCACGCCCGCTCGTCGCTTGCGTCCCGGGCCTCGTCCTGCCGGGTGCGTCGCTCGAACCGTTCATCGAGCGACTCGACCCGCGTCTGGACCTCGTCGAGTCGCTCGCCCATCGTTCGTTCGACCGCCTCGACGGTCCCGTCCATCCTCTCCTCGACCGTTTCTTCCATCGTCTCTTCGACGGCTTCCTCGACGGAGTCGTCGACCGTCTCCTCGACGGTCTCCCTGACGACGCGAGTCATCCAGTCCGGATCGAACCGGACCATCTTCCAGACGACGTGAACGACGTACGCCGCGAAGACGCCGACGCCGAACGCGATCCCGACGTTCGTATTCACGGTTGCGATCAGCACGATGGAGAGGGCGATCAGGCCGCCGTAGACCAAGTCGACGAGCGCGTCGGCGCGGACGGGGTTCACCATCGGGGCCGGTCACCCCTCCGCTCGGCCCCGTTAACCCCGGTCGACTGTCGATTCTCCCGCTGGCCGGCTCTCCCCTCGGGTCTCATGGCTGTCCGACCGTGTCTACGGAGTGCGGACGGATTAGTCCGATCCACAGTCGAGCCCGACCGCCACGGAACCTATCCCTCCCCCTCTAGATCCTCGGCCCGTCGTCTCTCCGCGATCGTCGCGGCGGCTCCCCGCGTCGACGCAGCCGATTCAGTCCAACAATTGGTCGGCGATCGTGTTCCGCAGGACCTCGCTGGTTCCCTCGTAGATCTCGTTTAGCTTCGCGTCGCGGTAGTACCGTTCCACCGCGAAGTCCTTCGTGTAGCCGTAGCCGCCGTGGATCTGGATGGCCTCGTTGGTCACTTCGCGGGCCATCTCGGAGGCGTACAGCTTCGCCTGCGCGGCCTCCTTGACGTAGCGCTCGCCGCGCATCTTCCTGTCGGCGGCCGCGTGCATCAGGTAGCGAGCGGCGTTGATCTTCGTGTCCATGTCCGCGAGCTTGTGCTGGATCGCCTGGAATTCGCTGATGGGCTGGTCGAACTGCTCGCGGTCCTGGGCGTATTCGAGCGCGTCGTCGAGCGCGGCCTGCGCAAGCCCGATCGAGCGGGCGGCGATGGTTATCCGCCCGCCGTTGAGCGTCTTGAGCGCCTGGACGAATCCCTCGCCTTCTTCACCCAGTCGCCGGTCCGCAGGGATCTCCATCCCGTCGAAGCGTAACTCGGCGGTCGGACACCCCTTGTCGCCGAGTTTGTGCTCGGTGCCCTCGACGTGGAAGCCGTCGTCTTCGTCGGGCCGGACGACGAACGAGGAGATGCCCTTGCCGCCGGCGTCGGGGTCGGTCTTGGCGAAGACGACCACCGTGTCGGCGACGGACCCGTTCGATATCCAGAGCTTGCCGCCGTCGACGACGTAGCTGTCGGGGTCGTCGGCGTCGCCGACGGGCTCCGCGGTCGTCTCCATCGCCGGCACGTCGCTCCCGGCGCCGGGTTCGGAGAGGGCGAACGCGCCGATCTCGTCCCCTTCGGCCAGGGGAGTCAGGTACCGCTCGCGCTGGTCCTCGTCGCCGAACTCGTAGACCATGTTGCAGGCCAGCGAGACGTGGGCGGCGACGATGGTGCCGAGGCCGCCGCTCCCGCGCGATATCTCGACCAGCGCCTCGGGGTAGGCGTGGTAGTCGAGGCCCGCGCCGCCGTACTCCTCGGGGATCGGCATGCCCATCAGGCCCAGTTCGGCCATCTCGTCGATCAGGTCGGCGGGGAACTCGTCGGTCTCGTCGATCTCGGCCGCGCGGGGGACGACCTCGTCGTCGACGAACTCCGCGACCATGTCGCGGATCTGGCGCTGCTCCTGCGTGAGGGCGAAGTCCATACCGTACCTACCGCCGCTCGGCCCTTGATAGTTCGGCAGCGAAGCGTCCCGATCGCGGGGATCAGTCGTCGCCGGTCGACAGGTCTGCCGAGAGGCCCTGGGCCATCTCGATGTCTTTCGAGTTGTTGAGCGTCCACGCCGTGCGGTCGGTGACGGCCTCGATGACCTCGCGGGCGCTGGGGTAGCCGTTGCCCGACTTCTTCACGCCCCCAAACGGTAGCTGGACCTCTGCGCCGATACACGGGAGGTTCGCGTAGGCGAGGCCGACCTCCGCGTGGTCGCGGTAGTAGTTGATCTGGCGGTAGTCCTCGGAGATGACCGCGCCGGCCAGCCCGTAGTCGGTGTCGTTGTGGATCTCGACCGCGCGCTCGATGTCGCCGTCGTACTCCATGAGCGCGACGTGCGGGCCGAACACTTCCTCGTGGGTACAGCGCAGGGCCGCGTCGGGGTCGGCCTCGTAGACGAACGGACCGATCCAGTGTCCAGCGTCGCCGCCCTCTGGGGTCTCGTCGTCACCGAGGTCGGTCCGGTCGACGAGGACGTCGACCCCTTCCTCGCTGGCGAGGTCGTTGTACTTCGCGACCTTGTCGCGGTGGTCGGCCTCGATCAGCGGGCCCATGAAGGTGTCTTCGTCCAGCGGGTCGCCGACGGCCACCTGCTCTGCGGCCGCGACGAAGCGCTCTCTGAACTCGTCGTAGACGTCCGCGTGGACGATGATGCGCTCGCTGGAGACGCAGCGCTGGCCCGTCGTCTTGAACGAGGACATCACGGCAGAGTGGACCGCGATGTCGAGGTCCGCCTTCTCCGTGACGACGATCCCGTTTTTGCCGCCCATCTCGCAGGCGGCGCGCTTGCCGGGGTCCTCGGCGACGGCCGTGGCGATGTTGTGGCCGACCTCCGCGGACCCCGTAAAGAGGACCGTGTCCACGTCGTCGGAGTCCACGATGGCTTCGCCGGCGTCCCCGAAGCCCTGAACCATGTTGAAGACGCCGTCCGGCAGCCCGGCCTCGTCGAACAGTTCCGCGACGACGTTCGCACAGAGCGGCGTCTGCTCGGCGGGCTTGAACACGACGGTGTTGCCCTCGACGAGCGCGACGGCCATGTGCCAGTAGGGGATGGCGACCGGGAAGTTCCACGGCGTGATACAGCCGGTGACTCCACGGGGCTTCCGGCGCATGTAGGCGTCCTTCGAGGGGATCTCGGAGGGGACGATGTCGCCGCTCGGGTGACGGGCGTCGCCGGCGGCCCACTCGACCATGTGTGCGGCCTCGACGACGTCCGCGCGGCCCTCGCTGATCTCCTTGCCGCACTCCCGCGAGACGGTCTCGCCGAGGTCGTCGACCGACTCCTTCAGCGCGTGGTACACGTCCCAGAGGTACTCTGCGCGGTCGATCCGGGAGAGTTCCCGCCACTCCTCGTACGCCGCGCTCGCGGCGTCGACCGCGCGCTCGACGTCCGCCGGGGTCCCGCGGTGGAACTCGCCGAGCGTCTCGCCGGTCGCGGGGCTCTCGCTCGTGAACGTCTCGGATCCCTCGCCGGAGACCCACTCGCCGTCGATGTACTGTCGGTGTCGCTCTGCCATGGATCGGCGGACGGGCGGAGACGGCGAAACGTCCGACCCGACCATGGGCGGGTCGCCGTACGGGGCCCGAACGGGCCGCGAACAGCGCTCTCGGGGCCTCGCCCGACCATGGTCGGGTCTGTCTACGAGTGACCGGCAGGCAAATGCCCGCTCGAGGCATACGATACACATGAGTATCGCGGATCAGATAGCCGGGACGCGACTGACGCTGGACCTGTGGCATCCGAACTGCTGGGCGATCGAGGCGACCGAACAGACGGGCGGCGGCGTCCTCGCACACGCCATCTACAACTCGCCGCAGACGGACGGCGAACGGCCGGCCTCGGTCAACGGGCTGTTCACCGCTTTCGGCGACGACGAGGCCGCCGTCGAGGACCTGCTCGACGCCATCCGCGCGTCGGACCGCTCGGGCGAAGTGCTGGAACTCCAGGAGCGGTTCGGGCGCGGGCGGAACACGCCGGGCAACGTCGTCCGCGAGTTCTTCCTCGAGTACGACCCCGACGACATGGTGTGTCCGACGCTGCTGGAATACGGGTTCGTCCACAGCGCGCCGGTCAGAATCGAGAACGGCCGCGAACAGTGGGAAGTCTGCTTCGTCGAGGACCGCTCGGCGATCGAGGACGCGCTCGACGGCGTGCGCGAGCAGGCCGGCGCCGAGGTGACCGTCGACTCGATCACGACCGGCGAGCCCTCCAGCGGGACCGAGCGCGACCAGCGCCTGGACACGCTCACGACCACCCAGCGCGAGGTCTTCGAACACGCCCGCGAGGTGGGATACTACGACTGGCCGCGCGGGACCTCCACCCGCGAACTGGCCGCCGACCTCGACGTCTCGAAGACCACGCTGCTCGAACACCTGCGCAAGGCCGAGTCGAAACTCCTCGACCCGTAACATCTGTCTCGCAGAACGGACCACACGGCGTCAGTCTTCACGGCCGCAGCCGACGGCGATATCTCGGTTCGGTCGCCGCTCACAGGTTCGAATTCGGTCGGTGCTCCCGAGCTCAGACGCCGACGACGGATCTGAGCGCGAACAGGGCGTTCGACTTCCGTTCCCTGATCCGCCGGTAGAAGTACGAGAACCACTTGCTCCCGTACGGGATGTACTGGTAGACGTCGACCTCGTCGGCGAGCGCGTACTGCTCGTCCTCGCGGACGCCCATCAGCATCTGCACCTCGTAGGGCGTCCCGAACTCCGCGTGGAGGTCGCGCGCGAGGTCGATCATCGCCGGGTCGTGGCTCCCGACGGCCACCCCGTCGTCGAACTCGCGGAACATGTACCGCAGGCACTCCCGGTAGGCCTCGTCGACCCGCGCCTTCTCTCTGTACGCGATCTCGGCGGGCTCGTCGTAGGCGCCCTTGACCAGTCGCACCTTGCCGGGGAGGTCGGCGAACCGTTCGAGGTCGTCGGGCGTCCGCTTCAGGTTCGCCTGCAGACAGACCCCGACTCGCCCCCCTGTCTCGACGGCGTGGCGCTCGACGGCGTCCAGGGTCACGTCCGTCGTCTCGTGGTCCTCCATGTCGACCCAGACGAACGAGTCGGCGGCGTCGACGATGCGCGCGAGGTTCTCCTCGAACGCCGTCGCGCCGACTTCCAGTCCGATCTGGCTCGGCTTGACGGAGATGCAGGCGTCGGCGCCCCGCTCGGCTATGAGCGCGGCCAGTTCGACGTACTCGTCTGCGTCCGCGTCCGCGGCCGCGCGTTCCTCGTAGTGCTCGCCCAGGAGGTTCACGATTGCGGCCACACCGTCCTCGTTCAGGTCGTCGACGTGTGCGAGCGCCGTCTCCGGCGTCTCACCGGCCACGAAGTCGCTGGCGATCGGCGGGATCATATCACCGACTCGGTCCGGCACGCCCCTATAAGGGAACCCGACCAATCGTTTCAGCGCCTACCTGCATGATGAAAACAGAGTCCCCGCCCGTAACGGGTCTGACGACGGCCGAGACGGACGAAATCGGCGATCCCCGACCATGGGAGGGTTGGGCTTAACCCCGCTCGTCTCATTAGTTTATAGAACGTATGCCACGATATACCAAGGACGACATCGACCGACGAACGCTGTTGAAGTTGACGGGTGGGGTGGGTCTCGCCGGACTGGCCGGCTGTGTGAACACGACCGACGGTGACGGCGGCGACGGCGGCGACGGCGGCGACGGCGGGAGCGGAACTGACGGGGAGGGCGACGGCGGAAGCGGCAACACGGAGACCGAAACGTCCTCGAGCGACGGCGGGAGCGACGATCCCTACACGATCGGGATGGTGGACTCGCTGACGGGGTCGCTGTCGGCGTTCGGCGAGCGCAACCAGCGCGGGAAGGACCTCGCGCTGGCGACGGTCAACGACGTGGGGATCAAGGGTCGAGACCTCGAAGTCGCCGTCGAAGACTCCGGCTCCGAAAACCAGGGCGGCATCTCGGCGGCCCAGAAACTCGTCAACCAGGACGGCGTCCCGTTCCTCATCGGGTCCGTGGGCTCGGGCGTCTCGCTGGCGATCTACGAGAGCGTCGTCCAGGACACCGACGTCGTGCAGCTGAGCCAGAACTCGACCGGACTCGGGCTGACCGACTTCCCCGGCCTGCTCCGGATGTCGCCGACCGGCCGCACGCAGTCGACGGCGCTGGCGGACATCATCGCCGAGGACGGCTACGACACGGTGGCGGTCACCTACGTCAACAACAACTACGGGCAGAGCCTCGCCGACGCCTTCGTCGAGGCGTGGGACGGCGAGGTCGCGTACAATCAGGCTCACGACCAGGACCAGCAGTCGTACTCCGGGGCCCTCTCGGAGATGAACAGCTCCGCCGCGGACGCGTGGCTGTTCATCACGTACCAGGCGGAGTTCGCCACGATGGTCAACGAGATCTACTCCAGCGGGTACGAGGCCCAGCTGTACGGCGCCGACTCCGTCTCCGGCGACGACGTACTCAGTAACACGCCCGAGGGGAGCATGGAAGGCATGAAGATCGTCGTGCCCTCGGCGCCGGTCGAACAGGACAACTACAAGGAGTTCGCGAGCAGGTTCGAGGAGGAGTACAGCGAGTCGCCGACCTCGTGGTCCGCCTACGCCTACGACTGCGTCGTCAACGCGGCGCTGGCGATACAGGCGGCCGACGAGTTCACCGGCGCAGCGCTCCAGGAGACCGTCCGCGAGGTGAGCCGCCCCGAGGGCGAGAAGGTCACGACCTACGAGGCCGCACACGACATCCTCGCCGACGGCGGTAGCGCCGACGAGGTCGACTACCAGGGCGTGAGCGGGCCGATCGACTTCGACGAGAACGGCGACCCGGTCGGGTTCCTGCAGATCCTCACCGTGCAGGACCACGACTACGCCGGGACCGGCTTCATCGAGTCCTGAGGACCGATGGTCCTCCTCGATCACATCGCGAGCGGGCTGATTTACAGCAGCATCATCGTCCTCGGGAGCATCGGCCTCTCCCTGATCTACAGCATCGCCGACTTCGCCAACTTCGCCCACGGAGACACGATGACGATCGGCGCCTACTCGTCGTTCGTCGCCTTCGGCTTCGTTGGCGGCATCGGCGGCGTCGCGGTCCTCGGGCTCCCCATCGGCTTCTTCATCGCGCTGCTCGTGGGGATCGCCGCGGCCGCGGTCGTCGCCGTCGTCACCGAGAAGCTCGTCTACGAGGGGCTAGATGTCGACTCGATCGGGATGCTGATCACCTCGATCGGCATCGCGTTCATCTACCGCGCGGTCATCCAGATGCAGTTCGGCGCCGACGCCGTCCGCTACGACATCCAGACGCTCCGTCCCATCGAGTGGCTGCTCCCGTACAACATCCGCGTGACTGAACACGACGTGGCGATCGTGATCTCGGCGGCCGTGCTCGTCACCGGACTGCACGTCCTGTTGCAGTACAGCGACCTCGGTCGGAAGATGCGCGCGATGGCGGACAATCCCGACCTCGCCCGCGTGAGCGGCATCCGCACCGACCGGATCAAGCTCTGGACGTGGATCATCGGCGCGGGCCTCGCCGGCTCCGGGGGCGTCTTCCTCGGGCTGTTCAACCTCCTGCGGCCGCGGATGGGCTTCGACCTCCTGTTGCTGATCTTCGCGGCGGTCATCCTCGGCGGGATCGGGTCGGTCTACGGAGCGATGCTCGGGGGGTTCCTCATTGGCATGATCCACGAACTCGTCCCGCTGCTCACCCAGATCGGCGCGGTCCTGCCGTTCGTCTCCGACAGCTTCGGCATCCCCATCGAGAACCGGTACGCCAGCGCGGTGGCGTTCGTCATCATGGTGGTCGTCCTGCTCGTCCGGCCGCAAGGGATCGCCGGGGAGGCGGTCTGAGATGAGCGCAGTCACGCGGGCCCAGACGTACTGGGCCGACCTGACGCGCGCCGAGCAAGGCGTCACCGGCTTCGTCGTCGGCTTCGCCGCGCTCCTCCTCTTCGGCCTTCTCAGCGGCGCGCTCGCGCCGACGTACTTCCTGTTCCTCGTCGGCATCGCGGGCATGTACGCGCTGCTGTCGTTCGGCCTGAACGCCCAGTGGGGGTTCACCGGGCTGATCAACTTCAGCGTCGCCGCGTTCTTCGGCCTCGGCGCGTACGGGACCGCCCTCATGACGGCGGACAGTTCACCGCTCCCCGTCGACTTCAACCCGATCGTTGGCCTCCTCGTCGCGCTCGTCCTCGCGGCCGTCGTCGCCGTCTTGATCGGGATCCCGACGCTCCGACTCCGCGCGGACTACCTCGCCATCGCCTCGCTGGGCCTGGCCGAGGTCGTCCGCACCATCGTCAAAAACGAGGACCAGTGGACGAACGGGACTGCGGGCGTCCGCGGCATTCCGGGATTCTTCGAGGGGTGGCCGATCCTGTCGACGTTCCCCGAGGCGATGCCGGGGCTGGAGATAATCGTCTCGCCCGGTTGGCGGACGACGATCGGGCTCCCGTTAGTCGACTTCGGGCTGGAGTTCGTGATCCCGTCGTCGACGCTGCTGCTCGGCACGTCGTTCTGGTCGGCGCTGTTGAACGTCGCCCTCGTCCTGACGTTCGTCGGCGCGAGCTACGCCCTGTTGCGCCGGGTCCACCGCTCGCCGTGGGGGCGCGTCCTGCGGACGATCCGCTCGGACGAGGATCTCGCGCGGGCGCTGGGCAAGCACACCTACTCGTTCAAGATGCAGTCGTTCGTGCTCGGCAGCGTGATCATGGCGCTGGCCGGCGTCTTCTACGCCCACTTGAACCTCTTCGTCGGCCCGGGCGAACTCGACCCCGTGACGACGTTCTACGTCTGGGTGGCTGTGATCCTCGGCGGCAGCGGGTCGAACCGCGGCGCGCTGTTCGGCGGGTTCGTCATCGTCGCCATCCGCGAGGGGACCCGCTTCCTCAACGAGTTCGGGTGGATCCCCGTCGACGTGGCGCCGCTGCGGCTGCTGCTGATCGGCGCCCTCATCGTCGTGATCATGCGGTTCCGGCCGGAGGGCGTCCTCCCGCCGCAGCGGGAACTCATCTGGCCATCGGCCGTCGACGAGCCGCCCTCGAGGCCGGATTCCGGCGTCCGCGACGTCAAGGCAGGTGGTGGCGATGAGTGACGTCGAAGAACCGGTCGACCGGGCGGTCGAGACCGACGCCGACCGCGCGGGGGACAACGTCGTCCTCCGCGTCGAGGACCTCCAGAAGTCCTTCGGCGGCCTCGTCGCGACCGACCACGCCACCTTCGAGGTCGAACGCGGGACGATCACCGGCCTCATCGGTCCGAACGGCGCCGGCAAGTCGACTCTCTTCAACCTCGTCTCGGGCTTCTACGAGCCCGACGGCGGTCGCATCGAGGTCAACGGGGTCGACGTGACCGGGAAGGAACCGTACGAGGTCGCCGACCACGGGCTGATCCGGACGTTCCAGACCCCGCGCAAGCTCGAGGGGATGACCGTCCGCGAAGCGATGCTCGTCGGACCGCGACGCCAGCCCGGCGAGTCGTTCGTGAACCTCCTCACGTCGCCGGGCGCGGTCGGCGAGGCGGAGCAGCGGAACCTCGCGGACGCCCAGCGGATCCTCGAGGAGTTCGAGATCGACCACCTCGCGACCCAGCCGGCGACCGACATCTCCGGCGGACAGATGAAGCTGGTCGAACTCGCGCGGGCGATGCTGGCGGAACCGGAGATCCTGCTGCTGGACGAACCGGTGGCCGGCGTCAACCCGACGCTCCGGAACAAGCTCGCGGACCAGATCCAGCGGCTCAACGAGGAGGGGACGACCTGCCTGCTCATCGAACACGACATGGACTTCGTGATGACACTCGCCGACCCGGTCGTGGTACTGGACCAGGGGAGCGTCCTCATGGAAGGGCCGCCCCAGCGCGTGCAGACGGACGATCGCGTCATCGGGGCGTACCTCGGGGGTGGCACGTGAGCGACCACGTCCTCGAACTCGCGAACGTCGACAGCGGGTACGGAGAGGTGCAGGTCCTCGACGACCTCTCGATGCACCTCGACGAGACGGAGATCGTCTGTCTCATCGGCCCGAACGGCGCCGGCAAGTCCACGGTGCTGAAGACCGTGTTCGGCCTGCTCTCGCCGTGGGAGGGCACTATCCAGTACCACGGCCGCGACATCGGCGGGATGGCCCCCGAGGACATCGTCCGCGAGGGGATCGGCTTCGTCCCCCAGACCGACAACGTGTTCGGCTCGCTCACCATCGACGAGAACCTCCGGATGGGCGGCGTCGCACGCGAGGAGGGGCTCGACGAGGCGATCGGCCGTCTCTACGACCGGTTCGAGCTGCTCGACGAGAAGCGGGCCGCGAAGGCGCGGACCCTCTCGGGAGGCCAGCGGCAGGTCCTCGCGTTCGCCCGCGCGCTCGTGATGGAACCGGACGTGCTCCTGATAGACGAACCCTCCGCCGGGCTGGCGCCGAACACCGCCGACGACGTGTTCGGCCACGTCCAGGCCGTCAACGAACTCGACACGGCGATCCTGATGGTCGAACAGAACGCGACGAAGGGACTCGACATCTCGGACCGCGGGTACGTCCTCGACCAGGGGACCGTCAGGTTCGAGGGGGCCGCGGACGGACTCCTCGAAGACGACCAGGTGTCGAAGCTCTACCTCGGCGGTTGACTCCCCGACCGTCTCTCGGCGCTCGCTCCTACTCGTGACTGGACTCAGACGATACGCGTTCGCCCTCGGGCCGCTGACAGCCGCGGGATTGTGGGGCGGGATGTACGTCGTCAGCAAGTGGGGATTCTCGGTGATTCCGCCCGTCACCCTCGGGTTTCTCCGGGTCGCACTGGGCGGGGCCGCGCTCCTCGCGGTGCTCCGGGTCGGGGAATCGAGGGGGGCGTCGACCGCGACCGACGGCGGGACGTCGGTCGCGCGCTCGGACTGGCCGCGCTTCCTCGCTCTCGGGGGCTGGGTCACCCTCACCATCGCGACGCAGTTCCTCGGCACCGACCTCACGAACGCGAGCCAGGGGTCGCTGTTGACCGTGTTGACCCCAGTCTTTACAGTCGCGCTCGGCGCGGCGGTGCTGGGTGAGCGGGTGACCCGACGGAAGGCCGCTGGTGTCGCGCTGGCGGGGATCGGCACGGTCGTGGTCCTCGCCGGGCAGTACGACCTCGGTGGGATCGCGGCCGGCAACGCCCTCGGCGTCGCGCTCCTCCTCGTCGCGAGCGTCGCCTGGGCGGGCTTTACCGTCTGGGGCGCGCCGCTGGTCCGTCGGTACTCGGCGCTGACCGCCGCGACCTACGCGACGCTTGCCGCCGTGCCGATGCTCGGCGTGCTGTCGGTCGTCGAACTCGCCGCGCTCGGGTACGGGCCGGGTGACCTCCCGCTGAACGCCGCGAGCGCGTTCGCGGTCGGCTACCTCGGGCTGGCGTCGACGGCCGCCGCCTGGTACCTCTGGTACAAGGGCCTCGAATACGTCTCCGCGGGCACCGTCGCCGTCTTCTTCTTCGCCCAGCCGGTCGTCGGTGCCGCCCTCGGCGCGGCGCTGCTCGGCGAGCGACTCGGCGCGGGGTTCGCCGCCGGCGGCGCCCTGATGGCCGTCGGCGTCTGGACCGTCAGCCGGGAGCGAGCGAAGCGGGCCGACGAGGCGTGACGCCAGACCGCCTCAGGACCGCGACGCCTCGACCGACAGGTCCTCGTCGACGACGAGTTCGAGCCGTTCGCCGTCGCGCTCGACTGCCAGCGCGACCTTCCAGGGGTCGGTGTCGCGGACCGTCAGGGACTCGTTGGTCATCGCCCACTCGAGTTCCCAGTGGGGGCGGCTGGTCACGTCGATGCCGTGGTCGTGGAAGAACGCGACGACCGCGGGGTGATAGAGCACCGTGAGGCCGACGGACATGTAGTGGCGGGCGCCGCAGTGGTCGCACTCGCTGGCGACGAACACGTCGAAGCGCTCGCTCCCCTCGGACCAGACGTCCTCGCCGCGGACGAACTCGGTGTCGAGTGGGCTGACGCAGGTCGGACAGACGCCACGGGCGTAGGCGAGCATCTCGTGGCGGTTGTACTGGTCGACGCGTTCGAGGAGGTCGCCAGTGTCACCGGTCTCGACTGTACTGGGCGGTAGTTGCGCGTGCGAGTACACGTGGTCACAGCCCGGACAGCGCAGTTCGAACGTGCCGTCCTCGTACTCGCCCTCGACCGGGACACCGCAGAAGTAACAGTCGAGACCGACCTCGAACGGCCCGACGGTCGCTCGGCGGTTGAACGTCCCGGCCCGGATCTGCCTGTAGAGCGCGAGCCCCTCGGCCCTGAGCGTGTACCCGTCGTCGTCGCGGTCGACGAACTGCCCCACGAGCTCCGAGAGGTGGTAGTTGAACCGCCCGCTGTCCATCGTCGCGTCGACGCGCGCGCGGAGATCGGAGAAGGGGACGCCCTCGTGGGGCGTCTCGCCGAGCGCGCGGAGGATGGCCGCCCGCGTCTCGTTGCCGATGAGCGCGAAGGCGTCCTCCGGATCGGCGCCGGCCCCCGCGGGCGCCGTGTCGGTGTCGTCTGGCACGTCTGGGAGTTCCGGAGTCACGTCGAAATATGTTGGGGAGCCGCGCCGACGGTCCGACGTGTTCGACCGCCGATCGGTCCGGAACGGCCGACCGCGAAACGAGGAAGTACAGACCGAATTACCCACCTTTTTCGCGCCACCGCCCGTGGATCCGGTCATGGACACGCGACAGTTCGGTTCGACGGGGTACGACGTCACGGAGATCGGTCTGGGGACCTGGAACGTCGGTCCCAGCTGGGGCGACGTGACCGACGAACAGGCCAAGGAGGCGATCCGCACGGCGCTCGACGACGGCGTCAACTTCATCGACACCGCCGAGGTGTACGGCGACGGCCGCGCCGAGCGACTCATCAGTGAGGTCCTCGACGAGCGCGACCCGGACCGGCGCATCTACGTCGTGACGAAGGCCGCGCCCGACGAGGACGGCGGCCACTCCGAGGACGGCCTCCGGTCGTCCGTCGACGGGTCGCTCGACCGCCTCGGCGTCGACTCGCTGGATCTCGTCCAGCTGCACTGCCCGGAGACGTCGGCGTTCTACGAGCCCGAGAACTTCCGGGTGCTCGAGGATCTGCGCGACGAGGGGAAGATCGACCACGCTGGCGTCAGCGTCGAGAAGGTCGAGGAGGCGGCGAAAGCCATCGAGTACGACGTCGTCGAGACGGTCCAGATCATCTTCAACCCGCTCCGCCAGCGGCCGGCCGAGCGATTCTTCGAACGCGCCGCCAACGAGGACGTCGGGATCATCGTGCGCGTCCCGCTGGCGTCGGGCCTGCTCGCCGACGCCTTCGAGGGCGTCGAGGACTTCGGCGAGAGCGACCACCGACGCACCGCCGCCGAGGACGGCGTCGAGGCCGGCGTCGGCCGCAAGGGCGGCGAGACGTTCGCCGGCGTCCCCTTCGAGGACGGTCTGCGCGCCGTCGACGACCTGCGCCCGTTCGTCCCCGACGAGGCGACGATGGCGCAGTTCACGCTCCGCTGGATCCTCGACCACGACGCCGTCTCGACGGTCATCCCCGGGTCGACCACGCCGAAGCACGTCAGCGAGAACGACGACGCCGCCGACCTCGACCCACTCTCCCACCAGACTCACGGCGCCGTCCGCGACATCTACGAGGAGCATGTCGCCGACTACGTCCACCACCGCTGGTGACCACTCGGTAGCGATTCCGTATCGGCTCGGACGTTCTGGCCGTTCCGGACCGAAATATTCATACGGGACGCGTGAGCCGTGGTCTCCAGCCGACAGGGTTGCGACGGGGACGCGTCGAAGGTACGTTTCGACAGGAGCGATACGACGAGAAGCGACCGCTCCGTCTCCCGATTTTCCAGTCGAAACCGAAGGGTTGATTAGTGTCGATTTTCGCGCCGCGTGCGGCGACGGGGAGCGCGCGGCGATAGCGGTTCAGTCGGCGCTCGCGGCGGACAGGGGGTCCACTTCGCCGTCCGGTCCCGTCTTCTCGCCGATCCCGCGACCGAGCAGGTACAGGGGAACCCCGAACAGGATCGTCGCACCGGCCCAGGGGATAGTGGTGAAAATCGAAAGGAGGACCGCCAGCAGCGGTGACGACGGCGGGTGGAACAGCACGGCGGCACAGACCGGGGAGACGACCAGCAATCCGGTCACGCTCCGAGCGACAGCCGTGCTACGTCCAGCCGCGCGACCGAGCGGGAACCAAAGCGCTGCTGGGATCGACAGCAACGCCGTCTGCAGGGCGACGACGGAGACGACGCTGGCAACGGCCGTGCCGATAGCGGCCGCGAGGACCGTCCAGCCGAACGCGGCGCGGGCCGACGGCCGGTCGAGCGCCAGCACGCCCGCAGCCACGAGCGCATACACCCCCGCGAAGGTGCCTACCGTCTCGGCGACGGCGGCGTCGAGGATGGAGCCAGCGACCGACGCAGCGCCGACCGCGACGACGACGGTCGCACCGACGCCGACGATGCCTTTAGCGACCAGCATCGAGTCGACCGCGGGTAGTTCGGATCCCCAGCGCCGGACTGCGAAGATCACGCCGCCGAGGAACAACGCGGGGAGGACCCCGTGGAAGAGGACGCTGCTGCCGACGAGCGTGAGGCCGAAGCCGACGACCGCAACGGACGTCGCGCTCCGGCCGAGCGGCCCGTCGGTGGGCGCGAACGCCAGTCCGGTCGTGGACTGGAGTCGGACGCCGGACTCCTCGGCCCGCCAGACGACCGAGTTCCCGTCGATGGCCGCGCCAGTCGGCGTGCGAGTGACCGCCATCCCCTCGGGACCGCGGATTCGGAGTTCGTCGGCCTCCATCTGAAGGCCGCTCCGCCGCGTCCGCCCGTCGAGCAGGTCGACGAGGACGGCCCCCGTAGCGCTCCGGTGGGCCACGCCCTCTGCGGCGAAGTCGACGACGAGCGTCCCGTTCTTCACGGAAGTCCGCAGGTCACGCGGGTCGCCGACGACGCTCCGCCGGTCCAGCGCCTCCCGGACGACGTACTCGCGGAGGGTCGCGTTCGCGGCGAATCGCTCGGCTGCGCCGTCGGAGACGCGGACTTGAGCGTGCCAGTGGCCGGTTCCGTTCTCGTGGACGTCGATGGTGGCCACGCCGTGTTCGACCGTCAGCGGAACGCCGGCGTACTCGGCGGCCTCGGCGAACCCATCGCCACAGACGCCGCAGAGCGATTCGGGCGGCGGCGCTGCGCTCGCCGGCCCGACGGGACCGGCGGCGGCGACCGCGATCAGGGTCAGGACCGCGACTGCTCCGAAGAGGACCGGGCGGCGAACTGTCATTACTCGATTCTCTTACCCTTGTATAAAGGACGTTCCGGTGGGTCAGATGGGGATTTCACCCTCTCGGTTCCTCCCACCGGTTCAGTCGTACTCGTAGAAACCCGCGCCCGTCTTCTTCCCGAGGTCGCCGGCCTCGACCTTCCGCTTGAGGAGGTACGCCGGCTGGTAGCGGTCGCCCAGTTCGTCGTGGAGCGTCTCCGTGGCGTGCAGGCAGACGTCGAGGCCGATGTGATCGGCCAGTTCGAGCGGCCCCATCGGGACGTTCGTCCCGAGTTCCATCCCCCGGTCGACGTCCTCCTTCGAGGCGACGCCCTCGTCGTAGGCGCGGATGCCCTCGTTGATCCACGGCATGAGGACCCGGTTGGTCACGAACCCCGGCTTGTCGTCGGCCTCCCACGTCTCCTTGCCGAGCGCCTCTGCGAACGCGTGGGCGAACTCCGTGACCTCGGATGCAGTCTTCTCGCCGACGACGACCTCGACGCCGCGCATGACCGGCACCGGGTTCATGAAGTGCAGGCCGACGACCTGCCCGGGCCGCTCGGTGGCGCTGGCGATAGTCGTGATCGACAGCGTGCTCGTGTTCGTCGCCAGCACCACGTCCCCGTCGGTTACCTCGTCGAGGTCCGCAAACACGTCCCGCTTCACGTCCACGTTCTCGACCACCGCCTCGATCACCACGTCAGCGTCTGCCAGATCGGCCAGGTCCGTCGTCCCGGTGACGCGCTCGCGCATCGCGTGGGCCTCGTCGGCAGTGACTTGCTCTTTGTCGACCAGCCGGTCGAGACCGTTGGAGAGAGTCTCGATCCCCCGCTCGACGAGGTGATCTTCCACGTCGCGGAGCACGACCTCGTACCCTTCCCGGGTGGCGACCTGAGCGATCCCGCTTCCCATGGTGCCGGCGCCGACAACGCCGACCGTGTCGATAGCATCGAGTCCGCGCATGGTCCTGTCTCCGCCCGCCGCCGGCGTAAGCCTGCTGGCGACTCGGGTCGGCGCCGCCGTCACCACGCCGGAAACCCAGACCAGTCACCTTTTCGAGAACTGGCCAGCTCGTTGCCAGATGATTTCACGAAGTTTCTGGATCGGTTCAGATAGACGAATCCGGCAGCGAGAGCGATTGGTAACGCGTGTCACGCGAAATCGTTTACTCGGGCGGTAGTAAATAGTGTCAGAAAGAAGATATATAACGCCGGTCCGAGTACGACTGTTCGTAATGCGACCCATCGACGACGCTCCGGTCACGCGGGACGGGAAAGTACTCGTTTTGGCCTACGATCACGGTATCGAGCACGGGCCGGTCGATTTCGACCCACAGCCCGAGAGCGCGAACCCGGAACACGTCTTCGAGGTCGCCACACACCCCGCGGTCACGTCGCTCGCAGTCGGCAAGGGCGTCGCCGAGGCCTACTACCCCTCCTACGAGGACGACGTGTCGCTGCTCGCCAAGCTCAACGGCACCTCCAACCTCTGGATGGGCGAACCCGACAGCGCCATCAACTGCTCGGTTGAGTACGCCGCCGAGGAACTGGGCGCCGAGTCCATCGGCTTCACGGTCTACCCCGGTACGAACTGCGAGGTCGAGATGTGCGAGGAGTTCCGCGAGGTCCAGGAGAAAGCCCGCGAGTACGACCTCCCCGTCGTGATGTGGTCCTACGCCCGCGGGCAGGGCGTCAAGAACGACACCAAAGACGACGTCATCGCCTACGCCGCCCGGCTCGGCCTCGAACTCGGCGCCGACGTGGCGAAGGTCAAGTACCCCGGCAGCCGGGAGGCCATGAAACGGGTCAACCGGATGTCGGGCCCGACCAAGGTGATCATGTCCGGCGGGTCGAAGAAAAACGACCGCGAGTTCCTCGAGAACGTCAAGGACGTCATCGACGCCGGCGGCGCCGGCCTCGCCGTCGGCCGCAACGTCTGGCAGCGCGAGAACCCGCGGCGCATCCTCGACGCGCTGGAGAAGGTCATCTACGAGGAGGCCTCCGTCGACGAGGCGCTCTCGGCCGCACCCCCGAAAGCATGAGTCGGTCGACCCCGTCGGCGGCCGAGTGGACCGGCGACGCGGGGGTCGACGCCGTCTTCGACGTCGTCCGCGAAGCGGCCGTGGAGATCCGCGAGGCGCTGCCCGAGCGCCGCGCGTACGTCGACCGCGAGAACCCCAGCGGCGAGCGCGTCCGCGCCGCCGACGAGTACGCCGACGACCTCCTCTGCGAGCGTCTGCTCGAACTCGACGCCGTCGCCGCCTACGCCTCCGAGGAGCGCGAAGAGCAGCGCTACGCCGAGGACGGCGGCGAGTACCACCTCGCGCTCGACCCGCTCGACGGCTCCTCGAACCTCCGGTCGAACAACCCGATGGGGACCATCGTCGGCGTCTACGACGAACCGATCCCGGCGAGCGGCCGCGACCTCGTCGCCGCCGCGTTCGTCCTCTACGGCCCCAACACCACGATGGTCGTCACCGACGGCGAGCGCGTCGACGAGTACCTGATCGAGGACGGCGACCGCACGCCGCTCCGCGAGGACGTCACGCTCCCCGACGATCCGACGGTCTACGCTTTCGGCGGCCGCCGCCCCGACTGGACGGCCGGCGTCACGGCCGCCGTCGAGGACTTCGAGGACGAGCGGTTGAAACTCCGCTACGGCGGCGCCTTCATCGCCGACGTGGGACAGGTGCTCACCCACGGCGGCGTCTTCGCCTACCCCGAACTCGAGGACACGCCGGAGGGAAAGCTCCGCTACTGCTTCGAGTGCGCGCCGGTCGGACTGGTGGTCGACGCCGCCGGCGGCCGCGTCTCCGACGGGTACGGCGACCTGCTCGACGCCGACCCCGAGGAACTCCACGAACGCAGTCCCGTCTACGTCGGGAACGCCGAACTGGTCGACAGGGTCGAGTCGCAGCTGTCGTAAAGACTCCCGGAATCATCGGTTTGCGGTCGCTGCTTTCACCCGCCGTTTCTCAGCCGGAGTTGCTCACCCGCCGGTGCTCTCGCCGCCACCGACCTTCCCGAGCACGAACCGCAGGAGCACGAGCACCAGCAGGAGGCCGACGATTCCGCCGATCGCCATCCCGATCAGTCGAAGCGGCAGGAAGGACAGGAACGAGAAGATAGAGAGGATGGAGAGCAGCCCGCCGCCGCCCTCGACGACGACCGGGCCGGCTTGGGTCCCGTTGACCATCACGGTGTGGTTCCCCTCCGTCGCGAACCGCGTCGTGAACGCGACCTGTCGCTGTTCGCCCGCCGGGACCGCGACCGACTTCTTCGCGACGAACGAGACGTTCATCCCGTGGACCGTCTCGAGCCCGGGCGTATAGCTGCCGTCGCCCTCCCCCGTGTTCAGCAGGGTGACGTTGACGCCGACCGACTCGTTGACCGCGACGGCTGTCCGGTTGACCGTGACGTTGTGGACCACGACGTTCGCCTCGGGGTCCTCGGCGTCGGTCCCGTTCGGCGCTGTCTCGCCGTCCGCCGCCGCGCCGTCACCGGGGCCATCCGTTTCGGTCCCGTTCGGTGCCGTCTCGCTCCCGTCCGCCGACGCGAGTGCCGGATCCGTCGCCAACGAAAACACGGAGAGGTCGGGTGAATCGACCTCGTAGCCGACGTGAGTTTCGTTGGACGACGCGGTCGTGGCGAGCGCCGACCAGTTACCGCCCGAGCGGCGGTAGACCGTGAGGTTCGCCGGGTCGATCCCCTGGGCCTCGAGGTACGAGCGGCGGACGGAGAGTTCGAGTGTGACACCGTCGACAGCCGCGTCGGCGACGGAGTGCTGGACGGTGACGGTCGCCGCGGAACTCGACCCCTCGGGCGCATCGAGGGGGGTACCCGCTCGCTCCCGGGCGACGACGTTCGCGGTGACGTTCGCCTCGGTCGCGAGGTCGATCGAGAGGGTCTCGACGGAGACGTTCGCCGTCTCGACGACCGCGTTCGGACCGTCCGCGTCCGGTATCGAGACTGTCGTTCCCGCCGCGGCGCCGCGGACCGTCACCGCCGACGTCGCCGTCCCCTCGCGTTCGTCTCGGAGCGGTTCGACGGTTACTCGCGGCCAGTCCGCGTCGCCGTCGTCGCCGCTTTCGTCGACGAACGTCTCCCGTGTCCGCCCGTCGACGGTGAAGCGGCTGGTGTGTTCGACGCCTTTCGCGTCGGTGGCGCGGACGATCACGTCGGTCCGATTGGCGCCGATCGCGACCTCGCGGTCGAACTCGACGCGGTCGCTCCGCGACCCCGAGTGAACGACCTGATAGTCGAGGGTCTCGCCCGTGTCCGCGCGGCGCGTCTCGACGACGAGGCGCTCGGTGACACCCTCGAACGCGACGCCGCTGAGGAAGAGCCTGTCGCTGGCGACGACGACCGTCCGATCGCGGTCGACGGCGATCTCCGGGGCGACGTCGCGCTCCGAACGGGACAGCCGCTCGATGGTGACCGTCCGACTCGTCTCCTTTCCGGTGACGTCGGTTACGGTGATCGTCGCCTCGTACGTGCCCGGATAGAGCATGAAAAACGACTCGTTGAACGTCGTCGAGAGTCGGTCACGATCCAGCAGCGACTCGGTCGGCGCGCTGATCTCGCGACTCTCGGTGTCGTTTCCGTCCGGACCGGAGAACTCGATGGTGCCCTTCTGGATGCCCACGTCGTCGTCGACGCTGCCGCCGAGGAAAACCTGGTTGCGGGTCGTCTCGTTGGGAAACGGTTCGAGCGAGAGGGCGGGCGGGCGCTCGTCAGTCGTGTCTATCGAAAACGTGTAGATGCGGACGTTGCCGAACTCGTCGACGGCGGTGATCCGGAAGTCGTTGGTGCCGTTTCCGCCCTCGCCGGTGAACCCGAGATCCATCTCGACGGAGAAGTTCTCCCCGACGTGGTGGAGGACGCGCGTGTCCTTTTGCCCGGCGAACTCCCGGGAGATGTGAATTTTCTCGACGGCGGAATCGTCGATGATGTTCCCCTCGATCGTCGCTCGCGATCCGTTCACCGTCCCGTCGCCGATCGGCTTCCACGGCGCCGTCTCGTAGGGGCTGGTGAGGTAGACGTGGGGCGCCTGGGCGTCCTTTTTCACGGTGAAGGAGGTCGACTCGACGTTCCCCGCGTCGTCGGTGACGATCACCCGGACGCTGTTGGCGCCGTTCGAAAAGTCCGGGGCCACCTGCTCCGACACGGAACTACCGTTGACCGCGATCGAGCGGACGCGCTCGCCGCCGACCCGGACGACGATCTCCGAGAGCCCGGTGTCGGCGGCCGCGTCGGTACCGACCGACGCGTTGATCCTGATCCCGACGTCGGTCCTCGTCTCGTAGGTCTCGCCCTCGCTGATCGCGGTTCCGCCGACCGAGAGATCGACCGTCGGTTTCTCCGCGGCCGCCGCGCCGGCCGATCCGGCGGCCAGCGGCACGGCGACGGCACAGACGGCGACGAGAACCAGTGAGAGCGACCGGAGACGCATTGGCGCGATGTTGCCCGTTCACCTACTTAACCGGTCGCCCGAGGGTATCAACTTTGAAATCCCCACGTTCGGCCCCGCCGATCGGAACGCCGGACTGCGCGACGGGGCGGCATATTTTACCGCTAGCGTACGACAGTAGCGACATGCGAGTTCGAATCGCCGGGGAGGCGACCGTCGAGGAGGCCGAAGCGATCGCCTCCGCGCTGGAGCGCCACGTGCCGAGCGACGGACGCGTCGAGGTGTTCGTCGGCGACGCCGACGAGCCCGCCGTCGTCCACGATCTGGACGGCGACGCCGAGAGCGGTGCAGCGTCGTCCTCCGCGCCGGACGAGAATCTCGGGCCGACGGCTCGCGAGCGGGCGCTCCGCGAGGAGATCGCCGACATCCGCGCGGGCGGCCCCGAGAAGTACCGTCGCCGGCTCGCCGAACAGGGCAAACTGTTCGTCCGCGACCGCCTCGAACTCTGGTTCGGCGACACCGACCCCGTCCCGGGCGAGCGCGAGCGCGACGAGGCCGCCGGAGACGACGAAGGCGCCGCCCGCGACGACGAGGACCCGTCGGGTCTGCACTTCGAAGACGGCAAGTTCGCCAACTTCGACGCCTGGCACGCCGACTCACCGGAGACGGACGGTACAGAAGACGGCGAGGGCGGCGGCGACCGACTGCCCGCGGACGGGCTGATCACGGGTGCCACCGAATTCGAAGGCCGTGATCTCCACTTCATGGCCAACGACTTCACCGTGAAGGCGGGGTCGATGGCCGAGCGCGGCGTGGAGAAGTTCCTCCGGATGCAACAGCGCGCGCTGAAGACCGGCCGCCCCGTCCTCTACCTGATGGACTCCTCGGGCGGACGCATCGACCAGCAGACCGGCTTCTTCGCCAACCGCGAGGGGATCGGGAAGTACTACTACAACCACTCGATGCTCTCCGGGCGGGTCCCGCAGATCTGCGTCCTCTACGGCCCCTGTATCGCCGGCGCGGCCTACACTCCCGTCTTCGCCGACTTCACGGTGATGGTCGAGGACATGTCCGCGATGGCCATCGCCAGCCCGCGGATGGTCGAGATGGTCACCGGCGAGCGGATCGACCTCGACGACCTCGGCGGCCCCGACGTCCATACCCGCCACTCGGGGTCGGCGGACCTGGTCGCCGAGGACGAACACCACGCCCGCGATCTCGTCGCGCAGTTGATCTCCTACCTCCCGGACAACAGCGACGAGAGCCCGCCGCAGACCGACGGGCGCGCGCCAGCAAAATCTCCCGGAGGTATCGACGGCGTCGTCCCGCAGGAGCCGAACAAAGGCTACGACATGAAGCGAGTCATCGAGCGAGTGGTCGACGCCGACTCCTTCTTCGAGCTCCAGCCCGAATACGGCGCGGAGATCCTCACCGGGTTCGCCCGCGTCGACGGGCGTCCGGTCGGCGTGGTCGCTAACCAACCCGCCAACCGGGCAGGCGCCATCTTCCCCGACGCCGCGCGCAAGGCCGCGGAGTTCGTCTGGAAGTGCGACGCCTTCGAGATCCCACTGCTATATCTCTGTGACACGCCCGGTTTCATGGCCGGCTCGGACGTCGAGAAGGAGGGGATCCTCGAAGCGGGCAAGAAGATGATCTACGCCACCTCGGCGGCCACCGTCCCCAAGCAGTGCGTGATCGTCCGGAAGGCCTACGGCGCCGGCATCTACGCCATGTCCGGCCCCGCCTACGACCCCGAGTCGACCCTCGGGCTCCCATCCGGCGAGATCGCCATCATGGGTCCCGAAGCGGCCATCAACGCCGTCTATGCGAACAAGCTGGACGCGATCGACGACCCCGACGAGCGCGAGCGCCGCGAGCGGGAGTTGCGCGAGGAGTACCGGGAGGACATCGACGTCCACCGGATGGCCAGCGAGGTCGTCATCGACGAGATCGTCCCGCCGTCGGAGCTTCGCGACGAACTCGCCGCGCGCTTCGCCTTCTACGAGACCGTCGAGAAGGAGCGCCCGGAGAAGAAACACGGAACGGTGCTCTGAGCGGTCGCCGCTTCGCTGGATTACTGTAGCGGCTGTCTCGCAGTCGTCTCGCTCCCCGTTCAGTACTCCGTGGAGTCGTCGAACAGGCCGAGGTCTTCGGCGACCAGATCCTGCAACTGCTCCGCGAGGGCGGGGTCGACCTGTGCGACCTGTTCGCCGTCGTGGAGCCGGTCGTTGTGTCGTTCGACCGCCTCGGCGACGTCGTCGAGGGCGATCTCGGTCTCGGTCTCGCACTCCGCGCAGATCACCGGCACCGTCGGATCGTCGCTGTCGTCTGCCATCAGTTCTCGGCCGTCTGTTCGACGGCCCGGGTGAAAATCTCTCGGCTTCGGCCCGCACCACAAGGGCTTATGGCCGGAACCCGAACGCCGACTATGCGACGCGTCATCGTCGATACGGACACGGCGGGCGACGACACGCAGGCGCTCGCGCTCGCCGCGCTCACCGAGCGGCTCGCCGTCGAGGCCGTCACGGTCGTCGCCGGCAACGTCCCGTTCGACCGGGAGGTCGAGAACGCCAAGTACACGCTCTCGCTCGTCGACGCCGAAGACATCCCCGTCTACGAGGGCGCCCACCGCCCGCTCCTGAAGTCCCACGAACACAGCACCGAGATCCACGGCGAAGGCGGCCTCGGCGGCGACCTCCACCCCGAGACCGGGATCGACTCCGCCGAGGGGTTCGGCCCCGACGAGATCGTCCGGCGCTGCCGCGAGTCGCCGGGCGAGATCACGCTGCTCTGTATCGGCCCGCTCACCAACTTGGCGCTCGCACACGCCCGCGAGGAGTCGCTGCCCGACCTCGTCGACGAGGTATGGGTGATGGGCGGCGCCGTCAACTGCCAGGGGAACGTGACGCCGGCCGCCGAGTTCAACTTCTGGGCAGACCCCGACGCCGCGGCGCGCGTCGTCGACGCCTTCGAGGTGACGCTCGTCGACTGGGGGCTCTGCCTGCGAACGCCGCTGGCGCCCGCCGCGCTGGACGCCGTCGCCGAACTCGATACCGACCTCGCCGAGTTCTTCCTCGAAGTGACCAAGACCGTCCGCACCCGCGGCGAACCCGGAGGAATCGACGGCATCACCCAGCCCGACGGGCTGGCGACCGCGCTGCTCGCGTACCCGGAACTCCGCGATCTCGTCGGAACCTACCCGGTCGCCGTCGACGAACGAGAGGGCCTCACCCGCGGCTACACGAGCGTCGACGTCGAAGGCGTCACCGGCGACGACGCGAACACGCACGTCGTCGAGGCCGCCGATTCAGAAGGGTTCACGGACGTGATACTCTCGATGCTTCACAATCGAGATCCCGACGCCGGTATCGAATAGGCGCGTCGGCTACCGGATACTCGCAGCTGATACCGTCACGATCGACCGAACACCATAACTACCGCTCGTACCGTAGCGACGAAAGAAGATGGGTTGGGGCGGATTTGAACCGCCGGCCTCCTCCATGTCAAGGAGGTGTCATAACCAACCTAGACCACCAACCCTCGCGTGCTTGCCTGCTACACTTTCGAGTTGAGGACAGGGATAATTGAAGGTTTCGAAGACGGCCCGAAAGTGACGCGACGAGTGAGAGAATTTCCGGGACGGCGGCGGGGTCGTTCAGCACTGGCTGCGCATCTGCTACTCTCGCGGTCGACAGGGGGAGACCGACAGAAACCGCCCCACTCGCCTGAGCAGTTTAGAACGAGAAGTCGTCGTCTTCCTGCCGCATGCCGGGATCCTCGGCGGTGTCCCACATGTCGTCGGCGAACTCGTCGGCCATGTCGGTCTCGGCCACCTCTTCCTCTGTGTCGCGCGTGTACGCGTCCAGCCCCATCGAGAGCAGTTCCTCGACGGCGGCTTCGCGGCTGACGAACTCCTCTTCGGTTATCCGTTCGAGTTTCGTGAAGACGTCCTCCGGCAGTGAGACTTCGACTGTGGGCATGAGTTGTCGGTTTACACTCAGGGGTGAAGTGTTTTGAGTATTTGGGCTGGCCGCCGGACGGTCGCTACTGACCGGCCGTGATCGTCAACTCGACGGTCGCGGCACCCGCCCCTGAGGACCCCCCGGACGAGTCTTCGGACGACTCCCCGTCCGCCGTTTCTTCCGTTCCCTCCTCGGCAGTCGATTCGGGCGTGGACTCGGGCGTCGGGGGCTTTGCCTTGCCCATCTCGGAGTTGTCGAAGATGAGGCGGTAGCTCCCGGAGCTGATGCCGGAGGAAGAACTACCGTCGGAGCCGTCCTGAACGCTGTGGGCGGCGTTGTAGTTCACCTCGTGGCCGTCCTTGAAGTAGTCGAATTCCCCGTCGCCGATCATCAGTACGTCGATCGCCGGCCCGTCCGTGACGGTGAAGTCGTACTTGAGCGCGCCCCCGTTCTCGAAGTCGATCGAATAGCTGGTGAACGACCCTGCGGGGATCTCGATCGTCTCGTCTTTCTCGTAGAAGATGTCCGTGACGTCGGTGTGGTCGGGGAACGGACCCGAGTTCCCGCCACCACCGCCGTTTCCGTCTCCGTTGCCGTCTCCGCCGTCGGAGCCGCTCCCGCCGTTGCACCCTGCCAGTGCCGCGAGGCTTGCGGCGCCCATCCCCAGCACTGCACGACGTGTTCGAACCATGCAGGCAGGTACCGCCTTACACTACATATATGTGTCGACGGCTAACACATACTCCAGTCCGCCAATACCGAACGCAACAGCCCCTCTCGGGGAGAAATACGGATTTCGACACCAAGTACTACCAGTGCGTTATGTAATATAGAACAGTGGGCCAACGCGGATTTGAACCGCGGACCTCCCGGTTATCAGCCGAGCGCTCAACCTAACTGAGCTATTGGCCCTCGACAACCGTTCATTTTGGACGGGGCACTTTAACAGTTACCCTTTGGCCTCGATTCCGACGCCGTCCGGCGGTTCTATGGTACCGTCCCACAGGGACGATACAGTTCGAGTCTGCCCGTCTGTCATTCGACGCCGGGGCGGCGGTCGCTATCGTCGTCATCGAAGTCGATGTCGTAGGCGTCGTCGTCAAGGTCGTAAGCGTCGCCGGGCTGTCCGGGACCTGGGCTGCCGGCACCGGGGCCGCCAGCGTTCGGTCCACCAGCGCCGGGACCGGCGTCGCCGAACGGGAACCCGCCGATGTAGACGTTCCCAGTGGCGAACCCGCCGCTTTTCTTGTCCATGTAGGGGACGATGACCTTCTCGCGGACGACCCATCGGATGGGCGAACGGGTGAACGGCACAACGAGCAGGATACCGATCACGTCCGTGACGAGGCCGGGGGTGAGCGTCAGGGCACCGGCCACGAGCAGGAACGCGCCGTCGAGCAGTTCGTCCGTCGGGAGTTCGCCGGTGGCGAGCTTTTGCTGTATCCTTCGGACAGTGTGGCGCCCCTCGGCACGGACGAGCAACATTCCGAGGAGGGCGGTCAACACGACGATGAGCACCATCAGGGGGGCATTGATCGGGGTCTGGGTTACCAGAACGAGCAAGAGCAGCGAGTCCAACAACGGAATCAGCAACAGCAACCCCACGTACCGGAGCATACCTCGACTTGTCACCGACGACTCAAACACTTTTCGAGGGATCGACGCGGGGGGCTCTTTCGGACCTACCGGCCTCGAACACCGACTCCGATCGGGTTCTCGGGCTGGAGGGTGATCTGCATCGACAGGTCGAGCGGCGGTTCGGTGACGGGATCGAAGGCGAACCGCCGGGCGAGCGTCGCTAGCACGAGCTTCGCCTCGACGAGCGCGAACCGCATCCCGATGCAGTGACGCGGCCCGCCGCCGAACGGGAAGTACGCGTACTCCGGCAACCCTTCGCGGAAGTCGTCGGTCCACCGCTCCGGCCGGAAGGTGTCGGGGTCGTCGTACCACCGCTCGTCGCGCTGGACGACCCACTGAGGCATCGAAATGGTCGACCCTTCAGGGATCTCGTACCCACCAATCTCCACGTCGCGCGTGGGCTCGCGGAAGACGGTGTAGGCCGGCGGGTAGAGCCGCAGCGCCTCGTCGACGACCCGGTCGAGGTACTCGAGTTCGAACAGGTCCGCGGCGGTCGGACGTGGGCCGTCGGCAGCGCTCCCTTCGGACCCGTCGCCCAGCACCGAATCGAGTTCCTCGTGCAGCCGCGCCTGCTTCTCGGGGTTGTTGGCGAGCAGATAGACCGCGTAGGCGAGCGTCAGCGCGGTCGTCTCGTGGCCGGCGAACAGGAAGGTGAAGAGGTGGTCGCGGATCTGCTGCTCGGAGAGTCCGCCCCCCTCTACGTCGAGGTCGAGCAGGATCGACAGCAGGTCGTCGAACTCGCCGTCGCTGGCCCGGCGGTCGTCGACGATGGCGGCGATGGCGTCGTCGAACTCCGCGACCGCGCGCCGGCAGCGGCGGTTGGCCGGCGTCGGTACCCACAGCGGGAGCAGCGACGAGACGGACCCGACGTCGAACCGGTCGGAGATGGCTCCCGCGGCGTCGCGAATCGCCGACTCGCGACCCCGGATGTCCACGTCCAGCAGCGTCTTCGCGAGGATTTCGAGAGTGAGCGTCTGCATCTCCTCGTTCACGACGACCGAGTCGCGGCCCTCCCACTCGTCGGCGCGCTCCTCCGCGAAGCGACTCATCATGTCGGCGTAGGTCTCGATGCGCTCGCGGTAGAAGGAGGGCTGGAGTGCCGCTCGGTGGGCCTGCCACTCCTCGCCCTCCATGAGGAAGAGGCCGCCGTCGGCGATCTGTCCGAGTGCGTTCCGGATGACCGAGGCGCGGCGGAAGTCGGCGTCGTCGGTGACGAGCACGCGCTCGACGTCTGCCGGGTTCTTGAGCATGTAGCCGTCGCTCCAGGCGACCCGGTAGCTGACCACGTCGTCGTCGATCGCGCGGCAACGATCGTAGAACGCCAGCGGATCCCGGAGGAACTCGACGGTGTTCCCCGCCAGCGGAATTCCGTCGGGACCCGGTGGGCGGTCGCCGGGCGTCGACCGGCGCAGCGGTCCGTCCGACGTCTCCGACCCCTCCGTTCGCGCGTCGTGCGTTGCCATCACCTGTGTCTACGCACCCGACCGCCAATGCTGTTGGGCCGAGTACGCCCGCTGCTTTAAGTAGTCCCGCGAGAAGCGACAACGCAGTCCTTATGCGCGGCGTGGCAGTAGGACCGTCGATGACAGTCATCGGGATCGTCGGACTGCCCGGCAGCGGGAAGAGCGAGGCCGCAGCCGTCGCGCGCGAGGCGGGCGTCCCCGTCGTGACGATGGGCGACGTGATCCGCCAGGCCTGCCGCGACCGCGGGCTCGACCCCGCGACCCACCACGGCGAGATGGCGCGGACGCTCCGCGAGGAGAACGGCCCCGACGCCATCGCCCAGGCGTCGCTTCCCCTCATCGAGGACCGCCTCGAGGACGCCGACACCGTCGTCGTCGACGGTATCCGCTCGGACGTCGAAGTCGAGCGCTTCGTCGAGGCCTTCGGCGACGAGTTCACGCTCGTCGAGGTCCACGCTCCGAAGGAGGTCCGCGCCGAGCGTCTCGACCTGCGCGGCCGTGACGCGTCTGCCGAGGAGGGCGGCGAGTCGATGGAGGAACGGGACGAGCGCGAACTCGGCTTCGGCATGGGCGAGGCGATGGCCATGGCCGACCTCACCATCGAGAACGACGCCAGCCTTGAGGCGTTCCAGTCCACCGTCGAGCGCCTGCTCGCCGACGGCCCCGAAGCCATCGAGGACGAGCAATGATCCCGAACCCGAGGAGCCAGCCATGAGCACAGTCTACTCCGTCGATATCCAGATCACCGCACCGGTCAACGACACCGAGGTCACCGACAGGGTCGCCGACGCCGTGACGAACCTCTTCCCCGGCGCCGACGTCGACCACCAGCACGGCGAACTCGTCGCCACCGCCCACGACATGGAGGAGTTCTCCGAGCGGCTCCACCGCCAGGAGATCCTCGACACCGCCCGCGGCGCCTTCTTCGAGGACCTGCAGGGCGACACCTTCTCGTTCGACCTGAAGAAACAGGCCGCCTTTCAGGGGGTCGTCAACTTCGCCGTCGGCGAGCCGGACGAACTCGGGGAGATTCACGTCCGCGTGCGCGTGAACGATCCCGACGCCGAATCCTACATCGACCACGTCGCACCGCCCACGAAAGAGGGCAAGCCCATCGACCCCGACGAGTAATCCCGCTGCGCGACGGTTTCCCACAGCCGGGCCACCTTTTTGGCCCGTTCCGCTGACACCCAGGTATGGCAGCGATATTCTTCGACGTGGACGGCACGCTAGTCCGGTGGGCGGGCGACTACGCTGGTATCGTCGCAGACGCCTTCGACCGGGCGGACGCGACGGCCACCGACGACCGGCTGGACCACTACAACGAGCGCTTCTTCCACCACTTCGGCGCGTTCGCCGACGACCCGTACTACCGCGCGTTCACCGACGTCTGCGAGCGCTTCGACGACGATTCGGATCCCCGAGCGCTCGCGGACGCGCTCGTCGCCGCGGAGTTCGACGCCGTCGAACCGGTCCCGGGTGTCGAGGCGGCCGTCGAGCAACTCGCGGAAGACCACACGCTCGGTATCCTGACCAACGGGGTCCCGCGCGTCCAGTTCGGCAAGGTCGAGGAGGTCGGGCTGCTCGACTACTTCGATGTCCGCGTCGCCTCGCACGACCCGGAAATCGAGGCGACGAAACCCGACCGGGACATCTTCGAGGCGGCGAAAGACCGCGTCGACGCCGAGACGTACGTGATGGTCGGTGACGACCGCGAACCCGACATCGACGGCGCACGAGAGCACGGCTTCGAGACGGTCCACGTCGATACGGGCGTCGCGGATCTGCGTGCGCCGGACTTCCGGACGTTCGCGACGCTGCTCTGAGCGGGTCTGGTACTCCCCCGACGTCGTTCAGCCGTCGATCCCGCTGACGAAGACGGCGACCCACTCGCCCACTTCCCGACGGCGGGTCACGCGAACCGATTCGACCCACTTGACCCACTGGAAGCCGCGGCGGCCGGGTGCGACCAGCCGCATCGGGGCGCCGTGGCCGTGCGCGAGGGGCTGGCCGTCGACGTGCGTCGCCAGCAGCGCGTCCCCCGCCTCGTCGAGTGGTAGGCTCCAGCGGTAGCCGGTCACCGAGCGGAACTGCACCCAGGCCGCGCCAGATTCGGGGGATGCAGCGTCGAGCAGGTCACCGACCCGGACGCCCTGCCAGTCGTGCTCGGAGTACCAGCCGCTGGTGCAGTCCAGAATCGCACGCGTCTCCGTCCGGTCGGACCCTGCTCCGGCGTCGGTCTCGTCGGGGAACATGTCTTCGGCGGACAGCTCCAGCGACTCTTCCACGCGTCCGCCCACCGTGAGCGACCACGACCGCCGGTCGACCGGGTCCGGGTCGTCGGCGACCCACGAGGTGACGGGGAAGCGGTTACCGTCGTCGCTCCCCTCCTCGAGAGAGCCGGTGAATCGTCGCTCGGCGCCCGCGGTCTCGAGGATCTCGTTCGTCGCTTCCTGCGCCCGCCAGACGACGGCGCCCGACCCGACGAGCGCGGCGTACCGGAGCGCGTTCCGCCGGTCCGCGACGGACTGGCGAGAGGGGAGTGCGAACCGCTGGCGGAGGTGAAACAGCAGCATGAGTGGCACGGTCAGCCCCAGTCCGATGTGGAGGTTCAGCAGCCCCCACGGCCCCAGGCCGAGCCGGCCGCCGAACACCCACCAGATGCCCGTCGCCAGCGCGGCCGTCGAGACGACCCCCAGCAGCGCGGACAGCAGCCGCGTCGCGTCCAGCGCGTCCGCCGACAACCGGTGGCGCACGCGGCGGAGTTTCCACACCAGCAGAACCACGGTCGCCAGTCCCGCGACGGCGTGAACGTCGAAAATCCATGCCTCGGCGGGTCGACCGGAGACGAGACTCACCGCGCCCGTCGCGAGCAGGACGACCACCGCCGCGAGCAGTGAGGCGTCGACGACCCGCGGCGGCGGTTCGATCCGGGGCAGTCGGCCCATTACCCGCCGTTAGCGCTGGACGGGCTTGACTGGTCGGGTCGGATCGACAGAGCGGTGGACCCGGGACCGGCCCTACGCTCAAGACAGTTCCGTTCGAACAGTCGACACGATGCTCCGCCCGCCCGCAGTCACGGAACTCATGGAGACGGCCGAAACGGTCGACCCGGAGACCAGCGCGCTCGCCGTCGCGCGCAGGCTCGACGATCCAGCCGTCGAGTCGGTCGTCGTCGTCGAAGACGGCGACGTCGTCGGCGTCGTGGCACAGTCCGATGCCGTGGCGCTGCTCGTCGACGACGAGGATCCCGAAACGCTCACGGCCGCCGACGTGATGTCCAGCCCGGTCCACACCGTCGACGCGGACGAGTCGATCGTCGCGGCCGCCGAGCGGCTGCGAACCCACGGTATCGGTTCCCTGCCCGTCCTCGAAGACGGCCGCCTCGTCGGCGTCGTCACGGCCGCCCTGCTCTCGCAGTACATCCCGCACGTACGCCGACCGGCCCCCGATGCCGCCGCGGACGAGGATCTCGTCCGCCGGACCGACCGCGCCGACACCGCCTACGAGAAGTCCGGCTGGGAGTTCGAGTACGTCGGCCACCAGGACCACATTGACGTCGGCGACGTGGTACGCTTCTCGAAGCCCCTGGCCGAGGCCGAGGTCGACGCGTTCGCCGACGCCAGCGGCGACACGAACCGCCTCCACCTCGACGACGAGTACGCGAAGGGCACCCGTTTCGGCCGCCGCATCGTCCACGGGACGCTCGTCGCCGGCGTCCTCAGCGCCGCGCTCGCCCGACTACCCGGCCTGATCGTCTACCTCTCACAGGAGGTCAGCTACCTCGGCCCCGTCGACATCGGCGAGCGCGTCACGGCTGAGTGTGAAGTCGTCGAGGAGATGGGCGACGAGCGCTACCGACTCACCACGACCGTCGCCGACAGCGACGACGAGACGGTCGTCGACGGCGAGGCGGTCGTCATCGCCGATCCCATCCCCGAGACGGCCTGAATCGGGGCGGATCGGTGGCCGGGCGGAAAATTTCCGGGCCCAGAAACGCGACAGCGGCAGCTACGCGCTCGCGGAAAACGGAGAGAAAGCGTCGCAGATTACAGCAGGCCGGTCTTCTGGAGCTTCATCAGGTCCTCGGTGTCGAGGGTCTCGCCTTCCTTGAACTTCTGGTAGATCTCCTCGGCTTCCTCGCGGGCGGCCTCTTCTTTCTCCTGACGGGCCTCGCGCTCTTCCTCTTCTTCCTTCTTGTCCAGTTCGCGCAGGCGCTTCTGGACGCGCACGAAGTCCTCGTGGTGCTGGTCGGCCGCTTCCTGGGCCTCCACGAACTTCTCGTGCATCTCGTCGGCCTCGTCGCGGATGTCGTCCGCCTCGCGGTAGGCCTCGATCATCTGGTTGTGGTGCTCCTGAGCCTCGTCGGCCAGCTCCGTCACCTTCTGGTGGTGCTTGGAGGCTTCAGAGCGAATCTCCTCGGCTTCCTCCTTGATCTCCTCGAGGTCGCCGCCCTGGTTGAGCTTCTCCTTCTTCTCGGCGAGCTTCTCGCGCTTCTCCTCGATCTTCTCGATGAGTTCGCGCTCGTCCTCGGCCGAGAGGACCTCCGTCTGCTGCTTGAACTCGAGATCCTCGATCTCGTCCTCGAGCTGCTCGATGTCCTTGCCCTCGTCGAGCTCGAGCTCGTCGCGCTGGTCCTCGACCTCGTCGAAGAGCTCGTTGGCCTCGGCGTTGAGCTCGTTGCGCTTCTCCTTGTGCTCCTGGACCTGCTGGTTGAGCTCGTCGCGCTTCTCGCGGTGCTCCTGAGCCTCGTCGACCTTCTCGCGAGTCTTCGCGTTCAGGTCGTCGCGCTCGGAGGCCCGCTCGGAAGCCATCTGGTTGAGTTCGTTTCGTCGATCCCGGAGCTGTCCCGCGAGCTTGATGAGCTCGCCCTTGGACTTGTTCTCGAGATCGTCGTCTGTGACCGATACGTTCTTGGATTCGTCTATCGAGTCTGCCATAATTGTGCCTCTATGCCATACCCGCTCCGGCGAGAGACAGGCCCACCGCTACGGAGTGGCTGACGCCGACAACAAGGGTGTCCTGTCATGCTGGTCGAAGTGCGATACAGCCTGAACGCCGGAGACGTTCTGGTATCTCATCGTTGCGCTTCCCCTGATTTAAATATTCCGGTGAATCGCGTCGCCCGACACACCCCCACGGCCCCGAATACGCGACGAGAACGCCACGAGAACCCATACCACAGTTCGCGAGTGGCTTATAAACGGTACGTGTTGTCGACGGCCGCGTCGCCGACGGTCAGCGTCAGGTCGACCGAGGACGCGTCGGACGGCACGGAGATCGTCTCCGCGACCGTTCGGTCGGCGGCGTCGACGGTCACGTCGACTTCCCCGCTCTCGTCGCCGGCAGTCCACGCGACCGTGCCCGAGATCGATTCGGGCGCGTCGTTGGCGACGACGACGTCGCACTCCCCGGCAGACGCGCCGACGAGGAACGCCTGCACTGGCTCGAACGCCGCCGCGAGGCTGTCCGCGGCCTCTTTCCGCGTCCCGTCGCGCGCGTAGACGCCCATGCCCGCGTCGCCGGCGTCCCGGAGCGCGTTCGCGACGACAACCGGCGAACCGTCGGTCCGCAACCGCTCGGCGATCCCGCGGACCAGCTCCGCCTGATAGGCCTGCGAGGCCGCGGCGTCGTCGTTCCCCACGACAGCCCGATGCTTCGACGCGTCGAACCCGGCGGCCTGGAAGTCGTCGTCAGCCGGGTCGACGCCGTCGGGAAGCGAGCCCGCTCCGAACTCGCCGACGACCTCGCCAAGGTCGTAGCGTTCGCGGACCCATTCCAGATCGTCGACGCCTCCGTAGTCCCAGCCGGGATACAGCGCTGCGGCGTCGGGGTCGGTACCCGGTTCGCCGACCACCGGGTACACGGCGATCCCGTCGGGGACCGCCTCGGCGACTTCCTCGGCGGCGCCGCGGTCGTAATCGCTCCGCCAGACCCGATAGCGGAAGCGCAGTCGGTCGACCAGGCCCGACCCGACGCGGTCGCCGAACGTCGCGGTCGGTTCGTCGTGGACCGAGAACGCCGCGAGGCTCGGGTGGTGCGCGTAGGTTCGCGCCAACCGTTCGGCCAGGTCCTGCCCGCGCGCGATGTCGAACACGCCGGGGCCGGTCAGCGGCAGGTCCTGCCAGACGAGCAGCCCCGCCTCGTCACAGGCCTCGTAGACCGCCTCCGGGAGGGCGTGAGCGTGCGCACGGACGAGATTCGCGTTCGCCTCGACGGCCAGCTCGGCGTCCTCGACCGCGGCGTCCCGCAGCGCGACGCCGCGGACGGGCACGTCCTCGCCGTTGACGCGCAGACCGCCCTCGTCGGTCTCCTCGATAGATGCGATCCCGGTCGTCGCCGTCCGGACGGCGTCGCCGAGTTTCGCCCGCACCTCGTAGCGGTGCTGGGGACCCATCCCGCGGGGCCACCACAGCGACGGATCGCGCACCTCGATCGCGTGGTCGGCGACGGCCCGCTCGCCCGCCGCTGCTGTCACGTTCGCGCGATCCATCATCCCGCGACCGCGTCGATCGCCCGCGGGTTTCGTCGTCAGCGTGAGGCGGTCGTCGACCGATTCGGAGGCGTACACCTCCGCGGCCGCGTCGATGGCCGCGCCGTCTTCGGTCCGGCGCGGTGTCAGGTCCACGGACACGACGAACGGGTCCGGCTGCCCGGTAATCTCGACGTCCCACCAGATCCCCGGAACGGACTCTTCGGGCGGGATCAGGTCAGTGTCGTGGACGCCCCCGAAGCGATCCTCCGGCGCCCAGCACTCGACGACCAGTTCGTTCTCTTCTTCCGGCTCGAAGGGGACCTGCACGGGGTCGAAGACGGCGTCGGACTCGGCGACGAGTTCGTCGTTCAGCCAGACCTCGGCGTTGGCGTACAGGCCGCGGAGCTCGAGCAGGGCCAACGCGTCCTCGGGGTCGCGCGGGTCGTCGAAGACGGTCCGGTAGGCGACCCGGTCCTCACCGGCGAACGCGGCCGGCCGCCCCGGGACGTCGACGTCTTCCCAGTCCCTGGGTTCGGGCTTGCCTCCGCCGGGGTCGACCGCCGCGCCGCTCCACTCACTCGGCATACCAACGTGCGCGTTCTCCGGTGGTATATCAGTTACGTCGGACGGGCGAGGACCCACCCGGCCCGCAGTGACCGGAGGGTCACCCCGTCGTCACGGCGGGGACTACTTCCGCTGAGAGAACCGCCGGACGGGGCGTACCACCCCGCCGCAGTCGTGCGGTTATACTTTCACTCAGGGTACGGCTCGGGTTCATATGTCTCCCGGCCGAAGTACGAGTATGTTGAGCGAGATAGCCTGCCGATGCGAGGCGGCGAACTGCTCGCGGGAACTGACCGACGGGTCCTGTATGCTCGTGTTCCGCACCGACGGCGGCGAGCGCCGCGCCTACGAGTGCGACTGTGGCCACGTCACGGTCACCGTCGCCGCACCCGACAACTGACGGGTGCGGTCGGTGACGCGATCAGTGGGTGGGGTTCGGCGTGAGCGCAGTCGGTCGGCCGCGCGGACGAGTCCGACTCCCTGAAGTGCGCGCGCTCGAACCGTCGTGCATGAGCGACTACGCCAGCGACGGAACACAGGCGGCCGACGTCGACGGGCCGACCGACAGCGACGAGACGGGTGACGAACTCGTCGAGGTCGTCCGCGCACGCGGCCACGAGAACGTCACCGCCGAGCACGTCAGCACGCTGGAGTTCACGAGCGACGACTTCCTCACGCCCGCCGGCGATTGCATCCTCGCGATCGAAGCCGACCGCGTCCCCGCCGACTTCGACGATGCATTCCTCGAAGCCTGTCAGGCTCACGGTGCGACCGTCACGGCGACCATCGAGGCCGACGGCCACACCCACGAGGTGACGGGTCGCGGCCACCCCGATTTTTCCTTCGAGAACGAGCGCAGCCACGTGATCCGGACGAGCGACTACGTCGACGACCGGACGGTGATGGTCGGTGCGGACGGCGCGGCCGCCGACGTCGACCGCGACCTCGTCGCGGCGCTCGCCGACGGCGCCGACGCGACGCTGACCCTGCGGGTCGACCCCGCCTGACCGGGTCGATCGGAGACACCGGCGAACGCGTGACGCGGGACGATTATGGTGGCGCGGCCCCGACGCGCACGTATGAGCGACGACGCAGGGGGCGCGGACGCGACGGCGGACCCGGAACCCGAGGAGAACATCAGCGGCGGCGCCGCGGGCGGCGGCGAGGCTACCGCCTTCGAACCGTCCGAGGCCGACAGCCGCGCCGAGGCCGTCGTCGACCGCCTCGGCGACATGTACTGGCAGAAGGCCTACGGCGGCCGTGACGGCTTCGAGTGTCTCGTCCGGACGATCCTCAGCCAGAACACCTCCGACGTGGCGAGCCAGCCGGCCCACGATTCCCTGATGGAGCGCTACGGCCCCGGCGGGGAAGTCGGCGGTCCCGATCTGGCCGAGTCGCTCGCCGACGCCGACCAGCAGCGCCTGGCCGAGACCATCGCCTCGGCGGGCCTGTACAACCAGAAATCCGAGCGGATCGTCGCGCTCGCCGAGCGGATCTGCGAGGAGTACGGCGGCGCCGAGGGGTTCGACGAGTTCGTCAAGACCGGCGACCCCGACGAGGTCCGGTCGACGCTGCTCGACATGAACGGCGTCGGCCCGAAGACCGCCGACTGCGTGTTGCTCTTCTCCGGCGGCCGCGGCGGCGTCTTTCCAGTCGACACGCACGTCCACCGCATCGCCCGCCGGATGGGGCTCGCCCCGCCCGACGCCGACCACGAGGGCGTCCGCGAGGCGCTCGAACGGGAGGTCCCCGCCGAGAAGTGCGGTTTCGGCCACACGGCGATGATCCAGTTCGGCCGCGAGTACTGCACGGCGCGCAAGCCCGCCTGTCTCGACGACCCCGAGGCCTGTCCGCTCTACGACCGCTGTGACCGCGTGGGCGTGTATCCAGAGAGCGACGACGTAGTCGATCCCGCAGAAGCAGGCGCGACGGGCGATTGAACTGTCGGCGCGAGCGGAAAACGGAACGGGTTCCGGAAGAGAAGCGAACCGCGACCGGTCAGCCCGTGGTCTCGTCGTCGCCCGCCTCGATCGGGATCTCGTCGTACCAGATCCGCACGGACCGGTAGGCCGAGGACGGCGAGGGTTCCTCGGGCGCGTCACCGCGGTAGAGGTAGGCCCGCAGGCGAACGGTTCGGTTCTCAGCGGACGGTTCGGGTTCGAACTCGACGCGCTGGGTCGCGCCGTCGTCGACCGATATCGTGCGGCGGTCGCGCTCAGTCGCGGACTGGACGGTCGTCTCGTTGTCCACTACGGAGACGGTCTCCCGGACGAACACGACCGAGTAGTCGGTCCGGTCGCCCTCGTCGTTGCTGAGGTCGAAGTACAGCGAGCCGCCGGCGTCGACGGTGTCCGTGTAGTTGGCAGTGACGTACTCGCCGGAGCCGTTGGCAGTCAGGGCCGCGAACTCGGTGAACTGGTCGTCGGTACCGGCCTTGACCGTGTCGCTCGTCGCGAGGACGGCCGTCGCGCCGACAACGCTGGCGACGAGGACGATCCCGAGGAAGAACGTCGCCGAGAGGCGGGGCCGAGCGGCCCTGGCGACCGGCTGCCACGGGACGGCGGGACTGTACCGCGCCCCCGTGGGCAGCGAGCGGCGGCGGTAGCTGGCGACAGCGGCGGCGATGACCGTCGCAACAGTAATGCCGACCACCATCGGGAGCGCGCGGATGCCCCACGGGCTGGCGTTGACGGCCAGCGCGACCGCGGCGACGACGACGACGCTCGCGACGATCGACAGCGCGAAGCGCACGACCGAACTGATCGGGTCGGTCGAGGCGCCGCGACTCGGCGCCGACGACGCGCGCGTCCGGTTCGGGTCCGAACCATCGCCGCCCCGCGGGTACAGCGCCGCGATGACGGCCCACCCGGGCGCCAGTAGCACCACCGGCAGGCCGAGGGCAACTCGGAGCGGCGTCAGGTCGATCGACAGTGCGACGACGGCGTCGAAGACGACGACCAGCGCGACGACAGCGACGAGGTCGACGACGCCGGACCGTCCGTTGGATGTCTGGTAACTCATTGGTTCAGGCCCCCGGTCGGGTGCACAGCTCCGCCTCCTGGTTGTCGTACGCGCGAGTGCTCGTCTCCGGGCAGATCTGGTCGTGGCTCACGTGCTGGGTCAGGACGACCCCGCGTTCAGTGAGGAACTGGGGCGCCCCCGTGGACTGGTAGTCCCGATAGACTGTCCTGTCGTGGGGCGGCCCGGCCTCGTTGATGCTCGTGAGGTTTATCGCCAACGCGTAGAAGGCACCGCTACTCTTGAACGCGGTCTGATAGGGGTGGTCCGTGTGGATCGCGCCCTCGCTCCCGGGCGTGGTCTCGCCGATGGTCCCCATCGCTGCGATCTCCGACTCCGTGTAGGAGTACTTGGGCCACTGCTGGTCAAAGGTCGGGTCGTCCAGCGTGGCCTTCTTGCCGGCGACCATCGCGAACGGGAACGAGAGCATGAGGACGACCAGCAGTGCGGCGACCGCGCGCGTCGAGAACTGCGTCCCCATGTAACGGAGCCCCGCGGCGCCGACGACCGCCATCAGCGCGTAGGCGAAGGCGTACCAGCGCCCGGGCAGGAACGTCCGGATCCCGAACAGGGGGAGCCCGAGCGAGAAGAACAGCATCACGCCGATCGCGATGATGATCGTGTGCGACGCCTGCGGCGAGCGGTGGCGCCGGACCAGCGCGAGACAGCCGAGGATCGCGATGAACAGGAGCACGAGGAAGCCGAGCGCGTCGACGTAGCTGGCCACCTGCGCCATCATCGCGGCACCGCCGTCACCTCCACCGGCCGTTCCGGACTCCGACGGGACGAGGTTCAGGAACCCGGCCGACGTCTGGATCGTGTACCAGACCAGCCCGATCATCCGCGGCAGGAAGCGCTCACCGGTACTCCACGGAGTGACCGCCCAGATCGCGCCGGTGAACAGGATGTGGAAGGCGAACGCGCCGTGGAGCGGAACGGTGTCCGCGAGCGAGCGCGAGGCGCCGTCGGTGATGGCGTCGGCCGACTCCCCGCCCTCCGTCGCGGTCGACCCGAGACCGCCGCTGTAGTTGCCGGTCGGCGTGACCCAGTCGACGTGGTTGACGAGGAGTTGCGCGAGGACGGCCGAACCCAGGAAGACCATCGAGACGAACGCCGACACCTGGTGGGTGAGCGTGATCGCGACGATGAGCCCGTAGAGCAGCGCCCAGTCGGCGCGGGTCGTCTCGGCGTGGAGCAGCCGCGTCACGACGAAGACGATCCCGAGGAAGAGGACCAGCCCGAGGCTCGTCGGGATGATGTGCATCCCCCAGCGGATGGCCTGGTCGGTCATCGCGAACGCGCCGGTCGCGAACAGCGCCCAGCGGACGTCCACGAAGTACCGCGCCGTCCCGTACACCAGCAGTACCGAGAACACGAGGACGCTCCCGAGGACGAGGTACAGGCTCAGGCGAAGCGACACGCCGAGCAGGTCGGAACCGACGACGTTCACCAGGTGGTGAAACGGGGCGAAGTAGTACTTCCCGCCCGCGAGCGGCGCGAGCGATCCCGCCTCCTGAACCGACGCCGCGAACTGGGTGACGTGCTCCCAGCTGTCGACGCCGACGAACCCGGCGGTCGTGAACAGCCCGGTGAACCGGACCACGAACGCGTGGGCGAGGATCTGGACGAGCACGAGCCGCTCGTCGAGGGCGTCCTCCGAGAGGAAGGCGATCTGCAGGAGGATGAACGCGCCGACGGCGCCGGCCAGCAGGATGACCCGGAGGGTCCGCGTCCCGGCGAAAGCCGCGGCGACCGCGACGGCGACCAGTCCGATCCCGGTCAACTCGGCCGCGGCGACGCCGCTCCCGCCGATCGTCCAGCGATACCGATGGGCGGAGACGTCCCCGCGGATGGACAGCAAGTAGACCAGACAGCCCAGTCCCAGCACGATGGGGACCGTCCGGACGTACGCCTCCGAGGAGAGGAAGACCAGCGGGAGTAAGCCGAGCGCGACGACGAGGCCGAGGGTGGCGATCACCGCGTCGAGCCGCCCCGTCCGGAACCACGTCGTCGGGTGCGTGTTCATGCCGCTACCCCCCTGTCGAGGGCCCGCTCGTAGACGCCGAGGAGGTCCTCGCCCATCCGGTCGAGACCGAACTCGCGGGCGCGCTCCCGTCCGGTCGGCCGGTCAGTCGAGCCGAGTACGGCGGCGAGCGCGTCGGCGAGCCCCTCGTCGGTGTCGCTGACGTGCGAGCACTCGGCGCCGTCGAGCAGCGTCGGTACGTCGCCGACAGGCGTCCCGACGACCGGCAGGTTACACGAGAGCGCTTCCTTGACCGCGTTCGGCGATCCCTCCCGCTCGGAGGGGAGGATCATCACGTCCGCGGCGTTCATGTACGTCGGGACCTGCTCGTGGGGAACGCCCGACACCGCGTGGAGCTCGACCGGGCCGTCGACCGCCTCGCGCGCCCGGTCGACGACGCGCTCGGCCCGCGGGTAGTTCTTCTCCTCCCGCGAGGGGTCGTAGGGGAAGAGGACGTGGTTCGCCCCGCGCTCCCAGCCGACCTCCTCACGCGCCTCGTCCTGCGGTTCGGGCGAGAAGCGGTCGGTGTCGATCCCGTGGGGGACGACGGTGTAGTCGCCGTCGAGGTCGGCCGCCATCTCGTCGGACATGACGACGACCTCGTCGGCGAGGCGGGCGCACTGTTCGCTGACGGTGCCGTAGCGACCGAGCAGGTCCGAGCCCCACAGCGAGAGGACGACCGGTCGGATGGGCTGGGCCAGCGCCGCGGGGGCGGTCAGCCCGTAGTTGGCGTGGACCAGATCGAAGTCCGGGCCGGAGGTCGCTTCGAGGACGCGCCCGTAGAAGCGGACGTAGTCCGCGAACGACCGCTCGCGAGTGCTGCCGGGCACCGGAACGACCGTGCAGGAGACGCCGTTTCGTTCGAGCACCTCCACTTGCTGTTCGAAGAACGGCCTGCGGGACGTGACCAGCTGGAGCGTTCGAACCATCAGCGCACCACCGGCGACGCCGTCGGTCGCGTTTCGCGTATGGGTGTGCGCGAGCGAGCGGCCTCCCGCTCGACAGGACGATTCGAACCCCTCGATCGCGGTCTGATATCGAACCCGTTCACACCCCTATCCACCCCACAGTTTCCTATTGTAATGATGCGACTACGGCGCCCGATCACCCGGACTAACCGCTCGCGGCGCCGACTGAACCGCCGTCTTCCGGCCCGATCTCCCGGAATAAATCGCCTAACACGACAGCTGGCTAGCGAGGTGAGGGCCGATCCGCCGGTCGCTCGGACCGCAGGCGGGTAACCGTCAGTGGTCGACCGGCGTCCGCGCTGGGTTCGTAGCCCGCATCCCTGTTCGGCGGAGCGACGACGAACGCGGGAACCGAGGAGCGGAGACCACACGAGGTGAGCGACCGGAAAACGCCCACGATGGGCGACCGCACGAGGGCGTGAATGCCGTGGAACGGCCGGTTTCGTCGGCTCGACGGCCGGCGTCGTCCGTCTCGTCAGGACGACGAGCCGGTGACGTCCTCGATGACGCCGCGCAGTTCGAGGCGGATGCCCTCGTTCGCGAACAGCAGCGCGAAGTAGACGGCGACGCCCGTGGCCACTCCCAGCGCGACCCGCGGGATGCCGTCGGGGAAGTACGGCTTCACTCCGAGGACGGTAGCGGCCATGAGGATCGCCGAGACGACGCTCCAGGCGACCCGCCGCCAGGGCACGACGATGTCGACGAACCGCGAGACGTAGGTGATCCCGACGACCGCGGCGATCGCGGCGCTCAACGTGGTGGCGACGGCTGCCCCGATGATGTCGAAATGCGGGACGAGCGCGAAGTTCAACACGAGGTTCGAGACGATAGCGGCGACGCTCCCGCGATACCCGAGGACCGGCTTGTTCATCGCGTACAGCGACGGCCCGAGTACCAGCTGGACCGACCGCAGGATCTTCTCGGCCATGAAGATGATGAGGACCGGATACGCCAGCACGACGTCGGCGCCGAACAGCGTTCCGAGGACCTCTCTGCCGAGCACGACGGCGCCCGCGAACGCCGGGATCGTCATGTACAGCGGGATCTGCAGCCACTGCCTGAACGCCGATTCGATCTCGTCCAGCCGGTCTTCCGCGTACCACTGGGAGATCTGCGGGAACAGCGACGTCCGGATCGCCTCGGTGAGCATCATCGCGACCGACGCGACCCGCCAGGCGATCTCGTAGGCGCCGACCATAGACACCGGGACGAACAGCCGCAGGACGGCGACGTCCATCCACTGGTAGATCATCCCGCTGACGCTGCCGACGAACACGTACCGGCCGAAGTCGACCAGACTGCGCGCGCGGGAGACGCGCGGGGTACTCACCGCCAGGTCCGCCTTGACGAGCGCCGCGACGAGCGTGGCCGCCCGACCCAGGATGTACGCCGTGATCATCGCCCGGGCCTCCCACCCGAGGTAGACGAGCGCGGCCCCGCTGGTCACCCAGACGAGCTTCCCGAGCACTTTCAGGAACGCGTTCTGGTCGACGCGGAGCTGTCCCGCGAGGAGCCGCAACGCGACCATTCGGAACTGCGACACCGCGAGCCCGACGACGATGAAGGGGACGATGCCCTGGATGCCGACGTACCGCTCGACGTGCGGGGTCGCGATCACGAGTCCCGCGAGCCACGGGGCCGCCAACAGCACCTTGACGGCGACCGACGTGGTTAGCACCTCCCCCAGCGGCTCGTCCGCGGAGAGCTGTTTCTCGAGTGCCTTGGAGACGCCCAGGTCGATCGGGACGCCGAGCATCCCGATGACCGCCTGGAAGACGAAAAACGACCCCATCGGGCCGGTCCCGAGCGCCTGCGTGAATCCAGCGATCGCGACGAACTCGACCACCGCGATGACCACGCGTCCCGAGAACAACTTCAGGACGGAATCCCTGAGGTCCATTCGCTGTCAGTCGAGCCCGCCGATCAGTTCGGTCGAATGGCGGTTCCACGAGACGCGACGGGCACGGAGCGGGACCACGAGGTCCGGCCGGAACACCCTGTTTCCGCGGGGCGCCTGCGGGGAGCGGCGCCAGCCCGAGGACCGCTTTGCAGAGGGTAGTCGAGATCCGAATGTGTGAGTCATCGCCTGTTGGTTCCCGACCCCACCCTGTTGTTAAACACCTGTTACCCGGGAGTACGGGGATCCCTGTATCGCGGCCTCGGTTCGGCCGCCCGGGCGTCGGCTGGGTCACGCGAAAACGTACCCCGGAGACGCCGAGTGGTCACTGGTCGAGCGAACGGGGACAGGAGCGAGGGAGGACGAAGCGGAAAACCCAGAGCTGGAGCAAAGTGGAAAACCGAGCCGGAGCAAAGTGGAAAACCGGCCGGGGCAGAAAACCCGAGGGGGAGCGACGCAGCAAACCACCAGTCCGCCAGTAGAGCGGCAGTAAGGACGACTTACCGCGGGCAACCGATGTCCGCGGACGGCTCGTCAGGACCGTAGTGGTTGCTGTCGTATTCCACGTTGGTCCACTCGTCGACGTGGACCTGAACGATGGACTCGTTGGTCCACATGTCCGGCGAGTCGCGCGGCTTCTTCGGGTTGTGGAACCAGTTTTTGTGGACGTCGGCGACGTCGTCCGGGACGCCGCGGATCATCACGTGGCAACTCGGATCCTTGCCGTCGTTGAGGTGCTTGGTGGGGATGAACGTGTTGTGGTGGATTTTGAGGGTGGTCGCACCGGGGCGGTGAGTCCCGACCTGGTAGTCGATAGCCTTGCCCTCGAAACGGTTGTACCGGACCTCGTAGCCGGCCGTGCCCTCGTTGGCGACGGAGTGGCGGTTGAAGTTGAACCGATTGTACTCGACGAGCGTGTCCTGGCCGCCGTAGCACATGACGCCGTACCCGAGGCCGTCCATCGAGTTGTGGTGGACGTGGCTGTGGTGGACGTGCGCGGACGCTTTGAGTTTGAGCGCGGCGTGGCTGAAGCCCCAGATCTCGACGTTGTCGATCTCGACGCCCTCTCCCGTGACTGTCAGGCCGCTGGAGACGGGCTTGCTGTACTCGACGTACTCCGAGAGCGGGCCCGTGATTCGCACGCCCGTCACGCGGGCGTCGCCGCCTGCCCAGAGCATGGACTCCCAGTCGATGACGTCGGTCTTGATCTGACCGCCGGGCGAGCCGCCGATGCCGCGGTCGGACGCGAGCGTCACGCCCGAGGGGATGGTCAGTCGCTCCGTCCCGGTCGCTTCCGTCGCGTCGATGGTCGCGTCGCCCGCGACGTAGACCACGTCGCCGCTACTGGCGTCGTTCAGTCCCTGTTCGAGTTCGTCGAGGGTGGAGACGACGACGTCCGCCTCCGACTCGGAGACCGTGTTCGGGTAGCCCTCGCCGCCGCCGAGGAGGGCCGGGGAAGCGAGGTCCGTCGCGGTCGTCTCCTCGCCGGTGACGTCCGAGGGCTCGACCGTACTCCCGTCGACCCACAGCTCGAACGGTCCTTCTTCCGGAGAGAAGTCGGTGATCTCCCCCTCGACGTTGTAGGTATCGTACCCCTCGCCGGCGACGTGGCCCGTCGCCGTCCACGTCCCGTCGGGGTTCTCCGAGATGGAGTCGTTCGACTCGATCGTTCCCTCGGCCGGTTCGATAGCTCCCGTGGCCGTGAACGCGTAGGTCACGCGCTTTCGCCCGGTGCTGACGATCTCGATGTGTCGCGTCTCGGCAGTCGACGCCGCCTGCGCGCCCCGGGCGAGTACCGGAAGCGCCGCCGCGCCGCCGGCGGCTTTGAGGAACGATCGACGACCGAGCCCACCGGTCAGGCCACGTAGGCGGTCGTTACGATCTGCCTGCGTTCGGGTACGGTCGGTCTGTGATTCGTCGCCCTTCGGTTTGCCCTCATTACTGAGTGCCATATCGCGGTAAGATTCAGCTTCTAAAATAAGGGTATCTGCGACGGTGGTACCGAAAACGGGCGGCTTCCGGAGACTTGCCGTCGGGAACGTCAGCTTTAGTTGCGGGTTGGCCTGCGCTTCCGTAGGACGGGCCGGCACAGCGCCGCTGGGATCCCTCCGATCTCGGGCAGCTGAAAACGCCGGTCTCCCGGCCGGTAAGGAGCGATTACCGCAGCCGTGACCGGTTTCGCAACACCGACTTCCATCCGGGACGCGGCGAAGAAGCGATGGTCCGCGCAGGGGGGAACGACGGGACCCGCTGGCGCTCCGTCGGCGAACGGGATCCGCTGGAGTTCCGTCGGCGAAGAAGAGACAGAAACGTGAGCCGCAACCGCCGAATCGAAACGGTTCACAGCACCGGGGTGGGCCGCCGTCCGATTACCTGGGACGGCGGTGTCTCACAGGGAACGGGTCGGGTGCGCTTACCGCGGGCAACCGATGTCCGCGGACGGCTCGTCGGAGCCGTAGTGGTTGTTACTGTACTCGACGTTCGTCCACTCGTCGACGTGGACCTGGACGATCGACTCGTCGGTCCACATGTTCGGGGTGCTGCGCGGTTCCATCGGGTTGTAGAACCAGTTGTTGTGGACGTCGGCGACGTCGTCGGGGACGCCGCGGATCATCACGTGGCAGCCCGGGTCCTGGCCGTCACTGAGGTGCTTTGTCGGGACGAACGTGTTGTGGTGGATTTTGAGAGTGGTCGCACCGGGACGGTGGGTCCCGACCTGGTACTCGATGGTCTGGTTCTCGAATCGGTTGTATCGGACCTCGTACCCGGCCGTGCCCTCGTTCGCGACGCAGTGACGATTGTAGTTGAACCGGTTGTGCTCGATCAGCGTGTCCTGACCGCCGTAGCACATGATCCCGTAGCCGAGACCGTCCATCGAGTGGTGGTGGATGTGGCTGTGGTGGATGTGTGCCGAGGCGTTGAGCTTGATGCCCGCGTGGTTGAAGCCGTAGACCTCCACGTTGTCGATCTCGACGCCGCTCCCGTTGACCGTGAGACCGCTGGAGACGGGCTTGCTGTACTCGACGTACTCCCAGATCGGACCCGTGATCCGCAGGCCAGTCACGCGCGCGTTGCGGTTCGCGGACATCATGTGCGAGTAGTCGATGACGTCGGTCTTGATGCGACCGCCGGGGGCGCCGTCGATGCCCCGGTCGGACGCGAGCGTCACGCCCGAGGGGACCACGAGTTTGCTCGTCCCGGTGACCGACGAGGCGTCGATGGTCGCGTCGCCCGCGACGTAGACGATCTCGCCGCTCGATGCGGCGTCGAGGGCGTCCATCAGGTCGCTGAGGGTGGAGACCACGTAATCGGCCTCCGATTCGGGGATGGTGTTCGGGTACCCTTCGCCACCGCCGAGGTTGTGCTCGTTCGAACCGCTGGTCGTCGTCTCCTCGACCGTCCCCTCGTACTGGCTGAGGTCGATCAGCGAGCCGTCGACGCGAACCTCCACGAAGTCAGTGACCGGACCGAACGCGGTTAGTTCGCCCTCGAAGTAGTAGGCGTCGCCGTAGCCGTTGCCCGTGTAGCCGTCAGCCGTCCACGTGCCGTCGCTGTTCTGGCTGACCGAGTCGTTGCCCGACGCGGAGTTGTCGCCGTTGTCGGTGTCTTTGGTGATCTCCCCGGTCGTCGTGAACGTGTAGTCCAGCTCGGAGGGATCCTCGGTAGTCAGGACCTCGATGTGGTGCCGTTCGGGCTCGAACTGCGAGAGGTCGATGGTCGAGCCGTCGATCCGGACCTCGACGAAGTCCTCGACCGGACCGAACTCGACGAGGTCGCCCTCGAAGTAGTAGGCGTCCCCGTAGCCGTTGCCGGTGTGTCCCGTGGCCGTCCACGTGCCGTCGCTGTTCTGCGTGACGGAGTCGTTGCCGGCCGCGGAGATGTCACCGTTGTCGGTGTCTTTGGTGATCTCCCCGGTCGTCGTGAACGCGTAGTCCAGGTCCGAGGGGTCCTCGGTGGTCACGACCTCGATGTGATGGCGGCTGGACTCGAACTGCGAGAGGTCGATGGTCGAGCCGTCGATCCGGACCTCGACGAAGTCCTCGACCGGACCGAACTCGACGAGGTCGCCCTCGAAGTAGTAGGCGTCCCCGTAGCCGTTGCCCGTGTACCCATCCGCGGTCCACGTGCCGTCGTCGTTCTGTGTGACGGAGTCGTTGCCCGACGCGGAGATGTCGCCGTTGTCCGTGTCTTTGGTGATCTTCCCGGTCGTCGTGAACGTGTAGTCCAGCTCCGAGGGGCTCTCGGTAGTCACGACCTCGATGTGGTGGCGCGGATCGCTGACCAGTTCGTCGGCGGTGACGGTCTGGCCGTCGAGGATCAACTCGTAGGAACCCTGCGCGGAGAAGTCGGTGACCGACCCCTGGAAGGTAAACGCGTCGCCGAAGCCGTTGCCGGTCTTGCCCGTGGCCGTCCACGTGCCGTCGCTGTTCTGCGTGACCGAGTCGTTCTCCTCGCTCGAATTGCGACCGCTGTCGGCGTCCGGAGTGATCTCTCCGGTCGCCGTGAACTCGTAGGTGACGTCGAGGCCGCCCGTTTCCGTCGCCGACTCCGTCGAGACGATCTCGAGGGTGTGGGAGGTCGGCGCGCTACTCGCCGCCCGGGCGAGTACCGGGAGCGCCGCCGCGCCGCCCGCTGCCTTCAGGAACGATCGACGGCCGTATCCGCGACCGACGATCGGTAGCCCATCGTTAGCCCGGGTAGGCTCGTTCTTCTTGTCCGATTCGTTCTGGTTGCCGTTGACCATGTTCCGGTTAAGCCATATCTACTGTTATAAGGGTAGTTGCGCGTCTGGTTTCCGATGCGAGCGAGTTGGAAGAGGTTACGTTCGGATACTCGCAGGATAGTTGCGGGATTGTGGAGGGACGGTCTCGATTACGGCCCTCTGAGTGCGCGATACGTCGGGGCCGCGGCCAACTGAATGCGCGGTTCGGACGTGCCCGCGAAGAGACGGTGCTACCGGAGTAACCATCCGCTACATAGGCGGTAAGCGCACGTTAACAGCGGTTTCAGGGCCTGACGCGAGATCAGTACGGCGAGCGAAAACGGCTGGGACCACCCCCGGCACAGCGGCGGATGGAACAGTGACAGACAGGAGCGGAGCAGCCGAGGACGGGAATTGACGACCGGGACAGAAACTGAAGAAATCGCCCGTGCCGGAGTGCCGGAAACTGCGCGGGCGGGACGGCTACGGGTTCCGTCGCTCGCGGCCCCCGCGGAGGTCGCTCGCCTCGGGGTCGTCTATCTCCGGCGTCCCGAGCGAGAGGTTCTTTCGCTCGATGGTGGAGTTGTTGAGTTCGATCGGATCGTCGGTCACCTTGATCGTCGAGTCGGCGACCAGACAGTTGTCGGAGTTGTTGAAGACGATCCCGTCGCGGTCGGCGCCGGACTGTTCGATCGTGCAGTTGCGGAACGTAGTTCCGGGTCGGTCGGCGATGGTGACGGTCTCCCCGTTCCCACCGGAACCGGTGATCGTGACGTTCTCGAATTCGAGCGGGTCCTTGGTCCCCCCGCTGTTCGCGTGGGTCGCATCGATCGCGTTGAAGCCGTCGCGGTCGACCGTGATCTGCGTGTCCCTGATCGTCGAACTTCCGTGGTCAGGGTGGAAGGAGATGGCACCGAACCCTTCACCGGCGTCTTCGCCGATCCGAATATCGCAGTCCTCGACCACCTGGCCGCTGCGCGCACGGAGGCGAATGCCGCGAACGTTGAGATCGCTCTGGGAGATGGTCGGCGGGACCGTGTCGACGACGACGGTCGCGTGCCTGACCGTCGATCCCGTCGATCCGATGCGAACGTTGGCGATGTTGTTGTTCTCGTAGCGACCGCCCCGGACGTGGACGGCCCCGTTGGCGCCGCGGTAACCGTCGGAGTTGCGGCCCGGCGTCGAGGCGTACAGTCCGTTGTTCGGGAAGTTGGCGACCTCGCAGTCGCGGAAGGTCAGCGTCCCGGCGTGGTCCTTCCCGACGTAGATGCCGACGCCGTTCCCGCCGTCGTGACCGCCCTCGCGCGCGGTGACCCGCTCGACGAGGCCGATCCCTTCCTCGTCCTGGACGTCGAACCGGTAGGCGACGTTCTTCCGGCTCTTGTCCCTGTCGGGGAGTTTCCCCTCTGTCCGGAGGTCTCTGGCGATGAAGTTCCCGTGGGTGACGAGCCGAACGGACCCGCCGTAGCCGGACTCGGAGTAATCGAAGGTGATCCCCTCGAGAAGCACGTCGGCGACCCGTCGGAAGTCGATGAACGCCTCCCGCAGGTCGTCCCGCGGGACGGAGGGCCTGATCACGGAGTCGTCTCTCGGGAGGGAGGCGAGGCCGACGTTGCGGGCGTCGCGGACCCGGACCTCCGAGAGCTCGTACTCGCCCGTCGGAAAGTAGAGGAGGGTATCGTCCGTGTTGACGGCCGACTGGACGACGTCGTCGACCGAGGTGTCGTCGCCGCTGGCGGCCTGGGCGACGTTGACGATCGATTCGTACCGCTCGCCGTACCGCTCGACGATCTCGGGGACTGGCGTCGGGGAGGGCGAGGGCGTCTGAGTGGGGGACTCGGTTTCGGTGGGGGCGGGGGTTCCCGTCTCGGGCGGCGTCGGCGTCTCGGGCGGCGTCGGCGTCTCGTCGCCGTCCGAGCGGCAACCGGCGAGTCCCGCGGCCACTGCTGCTGCTGCTGCTGCGATACCGGAGCGCAAGAAGCCGCGTCTCGTCCGCTCTTCAGCAGGCATTCGTTGCTACTTCCGTCCTCCCGGTCATTGTTATGACGACGATACCCCTCGCAAACGCCCCCTACGACGCACAGTTCCGGGCAGACTGCGCCGAGGGCGCCCAACAGCGTCCCGTCCAGCGGATGCGTTCGACGGCCGCGGACCGCGGAACCGAGATCCCACTTCTCGGCCGTCATAGACCCGCTAACCCCGATAAGTCAGGGATAACAAAGCGGGAATCGGGCGAGCAGTCGCTCGATGAAGGTATCAGTGTTCGGTCTCGGATACGTCGGCTGCGTGATGACCGCCTGTCTCGCCAGCGAGGGCCACGACGTCGTCGGCGTCGACGTGAACCCAGAGAAGGTCGAGACCGTCTCTGCCGGGGAGTCGCCGATCGAAGAGCCGGGCGTCGACGAGGCCATCGCCGACGGCGTCGCGGAAGGCCGAGTCGACGCGACCACCGACGCGTCGGAAGCCGTGCTCGATTCGTCCATCTCGTTCCTGACGGTCGGCACGCCGCTCGACGACACGGGCCAGCTCAGCACGACCAACCTCTACAACGTGGTCGACTCGATGGTCGAGGCGGTCGACGAGAAGGGCGAACACCGGGTCGTTGTCCGCAGCACCGTCCCGCCATCGACGACGCGCAGCCTGCGCGAGTACATGGACGAGAAGACCGACGACGGGACCGAAGTCGACTTCGCCGTCAACCCCGAGTTCCTGCGCGAGGGCGCGGCGATGGACGACTTCTTCGAGCCGCCGTACGTCGTCGTCGGCACCTTCGAGAGCGACGCCGCCGAGGACTTGGTGAACCTCTATCGGACGCTGGGCCTCGACGGCGACGTCCGCACGGTCGCGCCCGAGGAGGCCGAGTCGCTCAAGATGGTCAACAACGCCTTCCACGCGCTGAAGATCTGCTTCGCCAACGAGGTGGGCTCGCTCGCGTCGGCCGCCGGCGTCGACGGCCGCGAGCTGATGGATCTGGTCCAGAGCGACCGGAAGCTCAACGTCTCCGAGCAGTACCTCGACCCCGGCTTCGCCTTCGGCGGCTCGTGCCTGCCGAAAGACTCCCGGGCCATCGCGACCATCGCGGAGGACAACGGCGTCGATGCCCCCCTGCTCGACAGCATCCCCGAGAGCAACGACACGCACATCCAGCGCGTCCGCGACCGCGTCGAGTCTCTGGAGGGCTCGACCGTCGGTATCGTCGGCATGGCGTTCAAGTCCGACACGACCGACATGCGCAACAGCCCCGGCCTGCGCCTCGCCAAGCAGCTCGACGACGAGGTGCTGTTCTACGCGGACGGCATCGACCCCTCCGAGGCGGTCGGGTCGAACCGCGACTACCTCGACAAGACGATGCCCGACCTGACCGACCGGCTCGTCTCGGACCCGGACTCGTTCCTCGACCGGGCCGACGTCGTCGTGTTCGCCAACAACTGCGAGCGCCCCGAACTGACGACGCGACTGGAGGAGACGCCGGTCTGTGACCCCGTCGGCACCGTCCCCGAGATCGCCGAGGAGGTCCCCGAGTACCACTCCGTCAGCTGGTAGCCGCGTCTGCCGAAGCCGACTCCCGGCGCAGGCGACGAACGGCTCGGCCGAAACGGTCCCCTAACCGGTCTCGACCCGTTTTAGCGCACTGTTACTAACGTCGGCGAGGCCCCTCCCGGTACCTGATGGTTCAGCGAACTGGTGAGCCGGCGGATCGACGGATCGAGGGGTCGTCCGAGGGCCTGCGCGTCTGCGTCTTCACGAGCGCGCACGACGCCACGGACTCCCGGGTCGTCGGCCGCGAGGCGGTCTCGCTCGAGGAGGCCGGCCACGACGTCACGTACTACACGCCCTTCGAGGGCGACTCGCCGGTCGAGACGGTCACCTACGGCGACGCCGACGAGGGGTCGATGATATCCATGGGAACGCGGTTGCGCGCGGCCGCTAATGTCGCTCGCGTGCTCCTCGACACCGACTACGACGTGTATCACTTCCACGACGTGGAGTGTCTCCCCGTCGGTGCCGTCCTCTCGCTCGCGACCGACGGGACGGTCGTCTACGACGTCCACGAGAACGTCGAGGACACGCTGGCCCACAAGCCGATCTTCCCCGAGCCGATCCGGCCCGCCGCCGCGAAGGCGGCCGGACTGGTCGAACTCGGGCTCTCGCGCGTCGTCGACGAGATCGTCACCGCCTCGCCGGACATCGCCGAGCGCTTCGCCGGCCGGGACCCGACGGTCGTCACGAACTACCCTCAGCGCCGGTGGGCCGAAGGCACCGACCCGAGCGACGACATCGAACCCGACGCGGAGGGGCCGACCCGGCTGGTCTACCGCGGGCTCCTCTCGGAGGACCGGGGGATCCACACGCTGATCGAGGCCGTCGAGCGGATCCCCGACAGCTACGACGTCGAGCTATCGATCGGCGGCAAGTACGACTCCGCGGACGAGCGGGCGGGGATCGAGCGCCGCATCGAGGCCTCCGACCGAGTGGAGTTCGTCGAGTGGTTCCCCTCGCTGGAGGGGATGATCGACCACTTCCGCGAGGCCGATATCGGGACGATGTGCTTTCACCCCGCGCCGAACAAGACCAACGCGGTCCACCGCTCGAACAAGCTCTTCCAGTACATGTCCGCGGGCCTGCCCGTGGTCGTCTCCGACATCGGGAACTGGGGCGAACTCGTCGAGGACGTCGACTGTGGCGTCGCCGTCGAACCGGAGTCCGCCGACGCGCTCGCCGACGCGCTCGTCTCGCTCATCGACGATCCCGACCGCCGCGCCGAACTCGGCCGGCACGGCCACCGCGCCGCCCTCGATCGGTTCAACTGGGAGAACCAGCGGGAGAAACTGCTCGACGTGTACGAGGGGCACACGTCCAACTCCTACCGCGACGCCGACCGCGACCGGGCCGACTCCCGACGGCTCGAACCGACCGACTGACCCGACGGCTCGAACCGATAGAACTCGGATTCGCCCGTATCCGCCGGTCTGTCGGGTTAACCGGCGCGTACTTATTGGTCTCTGTGCGGTCCACTCGTTCGTGTACGCCACTACGAACGACCCGAGGACGCCGATACGCGAACCATGAGCGGCGACCGGAACTCGGTGCTGTTCGTCCACCACCGGGACATTTCGACCTCGTACAGTTCGACCGCCGAACACTACGTCTCGACGAAGATGGCCGACTCGGCGACCGTCCACGTGCTCTGCAACGGCCGCCGGGACGTCGAGGACGAGGAGCAGCCGCCCGAGGACATCGTGTATCACACCGTCGACACGGGAGCGGTCCCGGTCGTCTCAGGGATCCTGTTTCACCTGATCTCCCTGTTCTACGCCGTCGCGCTCGGCCTCCGCTACCGCTACGACGCCGTCTACACCTTCCAGAAGACCGTCTTGCAGGGCTGGGCGGCCGCCGTCGCGGGCGAGTCGCGGTTCGTCGTCGGCCTCGTGTCCGTCCCCGTGCGCCAGAAGCGGGACTTCGTGGAGTCGAGCGGGAAGCGAACCCTCCGCAACCGCGTCACGGTCACGGTGAAGTCGCTCTACGCCGAGGTGTTCGGCGCCCTCCTCTCCCGGGCCAGCGCGGTCGTCTGCCTGACCGACGGGATCCGACAGATCACCGAGGAGGAGTACGGCGTCGACCTCTCCGACGCGTTCGTCATCGGCATGGGCGTCGACTTCGAGGAGTTCGCCGAGGGCGCCCGTCGGGGCAGAGCGGCCCGGACCGAAGCCGAGGAGGACCCGGATCTGGTGGTCACCTACATCGGCTCGATCGGGCTGAGTCGCGGGATCGGCGACGTCATCGAAGCCGTCCATCGGAGCGACCACCACATCGAGTTCCGTATCGTCGGCAGCGGATACGACGACACGATCGCCGAGCTCAAGCGCAAGGCCCGAGATCTCGGCGTCACCGACCGCGTCGAGTGGGTCGGGCTCGTCCCCCACGACGAAGTACCCCGGATGCTCGGCGAGACGGACGTCGCCATCTCCCCGCTGCACGACATCGAATCGTTCCGGATCAGCTTCCCGGGGAAGCTCCTGGAGTACATGGCCGCCGAGACGGTCGTCGTCGCGACAGACCTGCCCGCCCACGAGCAGCTCCTGACCCACGGGGAGAACGGGCTGATCTACGACCAGAGCGTCGAGCAGCTGGTCGAGACCCTCGACGCCTGCATCGAGGGCGAGGTCGACGCGCGGGCGCTCGAACGCGGCGCCCGGGCGACCGCCGAGGAGTACGACTGGGACCGCATCGTCGCGCGCCACGAGCGCGTGCTGTTCGACAACACCGTCGAGACCCGGCGAGCGGCCCCGGTCTCGGCCTGATCGCGGACTGCGATCCGCGGCCAGGCGGTCTATCGGGCCGGATACGGCCCGTAGCCGACGCATACTTTATATCGTCCCCGGAGTCGCCCCGCGTGTGAACCGAGCTGTGGATTCAGTGCTGTCTGTGGCGACCCGTCAGGGCGCGGACACCGACGAGTCGACCCCGTCGACGGTCTCCGTGGAGTCAGTCACCGCCAGCGGCGGGCGCATCGAATCGACGGTCGACTACACGGGCGACCTGCGACCGTTCTTCGACGAGTCCCCCTTCTACGTCGAGTACGACGTCGACGTCTCCGACCTGCCGGAGTCGATCCTCACCATCCCGGTACTCGCGCAGATCTGTCCAGTCGCCTGGGCGGTCGGCGCGGACGTGCGCGTCCACACCGTCGACCGGCGGTTCCTCGATTCGCTGGAGGCAGTCGGACGCGCCCTCTACGAGATGTACCCCTTCATCGAAGGGGGCCGGGTGATCGCCGAGCGAGCGCCCGAGTGGGACGGGGCGTCCGAGCTCGACGGGCCGACCGGAATCGATGCGGACGCCACGTCCGACGCGAGCGCGACTCCCGACACCGGGGACGCCGACGGCGCCGGGATGCTGTTCACCGGCGGGGTCGACTCGCTGGCCGCGTACGTTCGCCACCGGCAGGAGGAACCGACGCTGATCACCGTGCAGGGCTGGGTCGTCGACGTCGACGACACCGAGCGCTGGGAGCGAATGAGCAACCGAACCGAGCGCTTCGCCGACCGCTTCGGCGTCGACGCGCAGTTCGTCCGGTCGAACATGCTGGAGTTCCTCGACACCACGATGCTGAGCGCGCACTTCCACGACCGCCACGACGGCGGTTGGTACAGCGCTGTCGGCTCCGGCCTGGGGATGCTCGGCCTCTGTGCGCCGCTCGCGGTCGCCGAAGGCATGGGCAAGCTCTACATTGCCGCCTCGTTCTGGGAGGGGATGGACGTGCCGTCGACGCTCGACCACTGGGACGGCGCCGCGATGCCGTGGGGCTCGCACCCGGCCATCGACGACGAGATCGCGTGGGGCGACACCGAGGCGGTCCACGACGCCTTCGAACTCGACCGACAGGGCCGCATCGGCGTCATCGCCGAGTACGCCCGGGCTCACGACCCGACCGTCCCCGTCTACTCCTGTTCGGCCTCGGAAGTCGCCGAGAACTGCGGCCGCTGCGAGAAGTGTCTGCGGACGGCCATCGGCCTCGCGCTGGAAGGCCTCGATCCCGCCGACCACGGCTACGACGTCGACCGCGACTCCTTCGAGTACGCTGTCAGGAAGTTCGAGGCCGGCGAGTGGCTCGACGACCGCCACGCCCCCTACTACTGGCAGGACTTTCAGGAGCGTCTCTCGACCGACCAGGGCCTGCCGATGGAGGGGTCCGACGAGTTCGTCAGGTGGCTCCTCGACGCCGACTTCGATTCCATCGCTGGCTCCCCCGCCAGCGAGCGCCTCGTCCGTGCTGCCGCCCGGCACACGCCGTATCCCGTGTACTCGAAGATGTACCCGGTCTACGGCGCCGTCCGGAAGCGACTCGGCGGGACCTGAACTCTCCGGTCGGCAGCGGCGTAATCTCAGCAGTACCGGTCTCGGACGCCCGTTTTTGCCGAGCGCTACCTGACAGTCGAAGTGCAGTGGCGCGCGCTGTCGAGCGTGCCCGCCTCGTGGCGGGCCGCTCGAAATAGCCGTGCGAGGGATGAGTAGCGCAGGAGCCTGCGACGAGCAGCGAGGGACCGAAGGTCCCTCGGGCCGTGCGGGCGACGCTCGGGTCGCCCGCAGACAACGCAATCGGCTGGGGAGGCGTGTGGCCGTCTGCGGTGCTGTGCGGGGCAGTTGCCGTTCCTGGTGGACTGAAAGGGCGAGGCGGGCTCGCGTTCATCGAGTCGTCTGAGCGGGCACTATCCGCGCGGGCGGTGCGGAGAGCGCGGATATCCCGGTCAGCGACCGCGAGCGCGCCGAGGGCTTTCAACTCTACCCTGCAGTAGCGGTCCCAATTACTGCTAGCGAGTGCGCCGAGGGCTTTCAACTCCCAGTAGATCCTGCGGTCACTGATTCAGCTAGCGAGCGCGTCTGCGCTTTCAACGCCCAACCTGATCGACACAAGTCCGTTCCCGTTTCAGGGGAGCATGTTCAGCGCGTCGCGGACGAACGGCTTGGGGTCGTCCAGTCGCAGGTAGTCGAACCGGGGATGCTCGCGGAGCGATTCGAAGACGTCGGAAAACGCCTCGCGGCGGTCGGGGCGCTCGACGAGTTCCTCGTCGTCGAAGAGTACGCTGTGGAGGTACGACACCTCGCCGCGGAGGAGGTGGCCGGCGATGCCGACCTCGTAGTCGTCGTCGATCTGATCGCGCTCCCCGCGGGCGAGTTGCCAGTAGTGATACGGGAAGTCCGCGCCGGTCCGCACGGAGAACGGGAGCGACGACCACAGGCGCGGGTTGATCTCCATGAGTTCGAACTCGCCGGTCTCGTCGTTGCGGAGGAACTCGACCATCGCGAGGCCGTGCCAGTCGAGTTCGTCGAGCAGCGCACGACCCGACGCTTCGAGTTCCGGGATCGACACCGACTCGCGGAACGAACTCGGGCCGCCGGCGTAGTTGTACGCGCGGACCTGCCGGTGCTGGAAGGTAGAGACGGCCTCGCCCTCGTCGTAGAGGGCGAAGAAGCCGTACTCGTCGGTCGTCGGGAGGAACTCCTGGACGATGGGTGTGTGGCCGTTCTGCCGGCGGATCGTCTCGACGTCTGGTTTGTCGCCGTTGAGGTACTGGGTGGAGGGCGGGTCGCGGGACTTCTCGGGCGGGTAGTCGTCGAGGTAGGCGTCGGCCAGCAGCGTGTAGCGGCCCTTGACGATCCACTCGCGGTCCCAGTCGTCGACGTCGTCGAGGAGGCGCGTGTCGGGGACGGCGACGCCGGCGCGCTCGGCGGCGTCGAACAGTTGGACGCGGTCCTGGACCTGTTCGAGGCCGTCCTTGGTCGGCCATTGGGCCTCGACGTGGGGAGTGAACTCCTCGCGATAGCGCGCGAGGACGTACACGTCCTCCTCGCGGACCGGCAGGATCGTCAGCACGTCCGGACGCATCGCGAGAGCGAGCAGGGCGTCCTTGTAGGCGACCAGATCGTCGTGGGGCGAGGGGACGACGAGGGTCTCGCCGGCGTAGCGCGAGTGGAACGCCGCGGCGTCGTCGTCCTCGGAGACGACGATCGTGTGGATGCCCCGTTTCCCGAGCGACCGGACGCAGGCCACGCTGCTCGGCGCGTCGATCGCCGGCACGACCACCGAACGTGGCCCGTCTGCAGGATCGATACTCATCTCCTCGCCGATTCACGCGAGCGTACCGTTAGTATAGACCGCTGGACCGCGAGAAAGGCGTGCCTACTGTGCCGATCCCGACCGACCGATCAGGCTTCGGTGGCGTCGTCGATGCGCGCCCACTGGTCGTCCGAGAGGTCGACCTCGACGGCGTCGAGGTTCTCGTCGAGCTGGTCGACGGTGCGCGCGCCGATGATCGGGACGCAGGTGAACCGCTCGTGGTCCATCAGCCAGCGCAGAGAGACCTGCGCGGGCGTCGCGTCGACCTCGTCGGCGACCGCGCGGATCTCGTCGAGGACGTCCCACGCCTGGTCGTCGAGGTACCAATCGGTGAAGTGCTCGTCGAGGTCGCCCCGCGAGCCGTCGGGCGTCTTCACCTCGCCGTCGCCGACGCGCTCGTACTTGCCGGTGAGGAACCCGCCGTGCAGCGGCGAGTACGGGCAGACGGCCAAGTCCTGATCGGCGCAGACGTCGAGGTACTCCGAGACCGGGTCGCGGTAGGTCGCCGAGTACTGGGGCTGGGTGACGGTGAACGCCTCGTAGTTGTTGACGTCGGCCTCCCAGAGGCCCTTCGTGAGCTTCCAGGCGTCACAGGAGGAGATGCCGACGTAGTGGACCTTCCCCTCGCTGATCAGGTCGTCGACCGTCCGGAGCGCGTGGGCGATGTCGACGTCGTCGTCGAAGCGGTGGAAGTACAGGACGTCGAGGTAGTCGGTGCCGAGTTTCTCCAGCGACCCCTCGACCTCCGCGCGGATGTTCTTCCGCGAGAGGTTCTCCTGGAACCGCGAGACGTCCGACCAGTAGCACTTCGAGGCGATGACGTAGTCCTCGCGGTCGCGGTCGTCGAGCCACTCGCCGATCCACTTCTCGCTGCGGCCCTCGCCGTAGCCGTTGGCGGTGTCGATGAAGTTGCCGCCGCGCTCCTCCAGCGCGTCGAGCAGTTCGTGGGCCTCCTCGCGGTCGGTCTCCATCACGCCGTCGTCGTGTTCGAGGCCGAACCGCCACGTTCCGAAACAGATAGGCGACACTTCCAGTCCCGTCGAGCCGAGTCTGACGTACTCCATACTGCGACAGTGTGAGGCGCAGGTGAAAGTCGATTGGGTCCCGGAAGCCCGTTCCGGTCGTTCCGGCCGCCGCGTTCAGCCGCGAACACCCGGGAAATCGATCCCGGTCCCCCTCGCTACTCAGTCCCGGAGCATCCCGGAGACGAGGCGGGTCACGCCGTCGGCCATGGGTCCGTCGAGGTCGAGCGCGGACTTGTGGCGCTGGACCTGTCCGTGCGCGGTGCTCATCGCCTCCATGAGGACGGGGTTGCTCTCGACGGCGTAGAACGTCCGGAGTTCCGGGGCGAACTTCGCCTTGTACTCGTTGACGCTCCGGGCGCCCGCGCCGACGAGGTCGTAGTACGAGCGACCGTCATCCATCGCCTCGGTCATGACGTGCCAGTCGAGCAGGTCGTTGACCGCGACCGACACCTCGCGGTGGGGGCTGACGCCCCCGAACCAGCGGTAGACGGTGTCGTCGTCGGCGACCACGAGGATCCCCCCCGCGAACTCGCCGTCGACGTGACAGACGTACGGCGCGATGGCGTCGTCGGGGAGCGACCGGGCGAGCGCGGCGACGAACTCGGTCGGGACGGAGACTGCCTCGCCCTGCTCGCGGTAGCGGCGCGCGACCTGGTCGAGGATCACGCGGACGTCGCCGGCGTCGCCGCGACTGATCTCGAAGGCGTCCGCGTCGGCGTCGCGGATGTTCCGCCGGGCGTCGCTGCTGAACCGGGAGAGGAGGTCGTCCTCGTCGGTCAGTTCGACGACGTAGGAGTAGTTGAGTTCGACCGAGTGGCCGTCCCACTGGAAGGGCCTGACGTCGTCGTACAGCGGCGTCGTCTCGACCCGGGTCACGAGCGGGTCGATCCGCTCGTCGACGTACTCGAGCGACCCCTCGATGAACCGCTCGTGGCGGCGCTCGGCCTTCCGCCGCGAGAGCTTCGCCATGTTCAGACACGCCGGGCCGAGGTAGTCGACCCACGTCCCCGGCGGCGGGGAGAAAGCCATCCGTATCGGCCCCTTCTCCAGTTCGAACAGCGGGAAGACTCCCACCGGCTCCTGTCCCTTGTATCCGACCAGCGCGTGCAGCGTCGCGCCGGTGTAGTCGGCCAGGTGTTCGAGGACGGCCGACCGGTGGAAGACCGTCGCCTCCGGCGATCGTCGCACGTGTCGATCCCACTCGTCGAAGTCGTCGGCGGTGATCCGCGTGATGTCGATAGTCATGTGTTTTCGATGTACCCCAGTTCTTCGAGTCGCGACTCGACCACACCGTCGTCAGCCTCCCGAACCGGCTCCGCGCGGTCGACGGCCTCGTACCTCCGCTCGCCGACCTCCTCTACAATCGGAAGTACCTCCCCGTCCGTCCGCTCCGGCCGCGCCAGGCCGAACAGCGCGAGGACCGTCGGCGCGACGTCGAACAGGTGCGCGCCGTCGAGCGACGCGTCCGTGTCGACCGCCCCGCCGGCCGCGGCGACGATCCCCTCGCGCTTGTGGTTCCACGGCTCCGAGGGCGGGCCGAACGCGTCGCCGGCCAGCCGCGAGGTGAGCAGGTGGTCGAAGTCGTTCGGCACGACCACGACGTCGACCGCCTCCTCCGCGGCGGGGCCCTCGAAGTACGCCTCCCGCGGGACGACCTCCTCGAAGACCGGCTCGCCGTCGGGCGTCCGCACGGCCGACAGCTTGTCGATAAGTTCCGAGCGCACCGTCTCGTACTCCTCCGGCGGGACCGCCCCCTCGGGTTCGCGCCCGGCGAGGTTGATCCGGATCCCGAGTTCGCTCCGCGAGCGCAGGTAAGCGGTCGACTCGGGGTAGTCGACCTGTTCGGAACCGGAGTCGGCGACGGTCGACGGGACGACCCGGCCGACGGCGTCGGTCAGCCCCAGCGCGTCGAGGACGGTGACCACCCGCTGGGTGGTGATGCCGGCGCGCGCGGCGAGCGCCATCGCCGTATCGAGCGCCGTGGTCTCGGGCTTGCCCGTCTCGCCGCTCGCGAGTCGGGTGTCCCGCACGGTTCCCCACGCGGGCATCCCGTCGCCGCCGCGCCGGGTCGAGAGGTACCCCTCCTCGCGGAGGAACTCGTTGACGCGGAACTCGTAGCCGTCGTACTCGCCCATCCCGTGGTCGCTGACGACGAGGACGGCGTCGGGGTCGTAGCGGTCGAGCAGACGGTCGAGTTCGGCGTCGACCGCGCGGTAGACCGCCTCGACGGCCTTCCACTCCTCGGGATGGCGGTGGAAGACGGTATCCGTCTGCTGGAACTGGATGAACCCGAACTCCGGATCGAACCGGTCGACGAGGTACTCGAAGGCGTCGCCTCGCGCACGGACGACCTCGCGGTGGGCCGCGTAGTCGTCGGCGGTCAGGTCCCCCTCGGGATAGATCCGGTACCTCCCGATGGCCTCCCGGACGTCGTCGAGGATCCCTTCGGGATGGGTCGGCGGGTCCTCTGGGGCCGTGTAGCCGGGAATCAACGCCCCGTCGAACGGTCGCGGCGGGTGAGTCACGGGAACGTTGACGACGACGCTTTCGTGGCCGGCCTCGGAGAGGTACTCCCAGAGGGCGCGCTCGCGCAGGTGCGTCGAGTCGATTACCTCCCAGTCGTAGCCGTCGTACGAGAGGAAGTCGAGACAGCCGTGCTTCCCGGGGTTGGTCCCCGTGAACAGCGACGGCCACGCGCTCGGCGTCCACGGCGGGATCTGCGACTCCAGCGGCCCCTCGGCGCCGCGCTCGAACAGCGACTGGAGCGTCGGCGTGACACCGCTCTCGAACAGCGGACCGAGCACCCGCTCGCAGCCGGCGTCGAGACCGACGAGGAGGCACCGCAGTCCGTTCCCGTTCGCGACCATGAATAGCGGTACCTCCCCACATGTGATTGTAATGGGGAGAATGGTTTCCGATAGCGCGAATGTAACGCTCGATAACACTTGTCTTCTCCGCGCGGAGCCGACGGCGTCCGAGCGGCGGATCTGGCTGTTTCGACCGGTAGAGGGGGACTATCGACCGACCGAGTTCGCCTTTCAGCGACTGCCGTCGCCCGATCGGCGTCGGAGACGGAACCGATCAGTGTCGGAAGCGGCGGCACGCTTCCTCGATAGCTCCACGAGCGAGGTGCTGGTGGACCGGAAGCGCGATCACCTGCTCCGCGAGCCGGGTCGCCGTCCCGTATTCGGGATGGTCGCGGACGGCCTGCGAGAGCCGAGGCCACGCGTACGCGCCCGTGACGCCACAGCGTTCGAGGTCGTCGCGGAATCGCCGCGGTGCGTCGGCGACTACCGGGTAGACCTGCGGACAGACTCCCGGCGGCAGGTCGTCGAACAGCGGTCGCACGTCCGACTGGTCGGCGAGCCCGCGGTCCCACGCGGCGTAGTTCGCGCGTCGTGCCCCGCGGACGGCCGCCGGGTCGATGCGGGCGAGCACGGCGGCTGACAGCTTCGACATGGGCGATTTCGACGCTTCGTATCGCGCCGCTGGGTCCGCGACGGCCGTCTCGCCCTCCGACAGGAATCGGCTGGCGAACTCCCGGAGGCGTTCGGGCTCCCCGATCGCCCGCTTCGCGAGGTCCGTCGCGAGGAACTGCCAGTCATCCGCCTGAAACTGCTCGCGACGACCGGCGGCGTCCGAGCGGCCGACGGTCCCGGCGCGGTCCTCGTCGAGGAACAGACACGCGCCGTCCGGGATGGGGAGCAGTTTGTGGAGGCTCGCGAACCCGAGGTCCCCGCGGGTGCCGAGCAGCGCCCCGTCCGCGACGGAAAAAGCACCGTGGGAGCTGTCGCCGACGAGCAGGCAGTTTCGGTCGTCGGCGAGGTCGCGAAGCGCCGGCAGCGCCGGGTTCGGGAATCCGAAGTAGTCGACGGCGACGACGGCGACCGTGTCCTCGTCCGCGCGCGCGGCGACCTCGGCGGGGTCGGGCGCGAGCGAGCGCGTGACGGGATAGAAGCGCACCTCAAGTCCCAGGTCCGCGAACACCTCGGGGACGGCGTCGGGCAGGTACGCCGGGAGGAGCGCGTTCTCGCCGGGCTCGACGAACGGGGCGAGTCCGTCCCGCAACGCCGCCTTTCCGGATCCGTAGTAGCGGTACTCGTCGGCGCGACTGCGGAGGAACTGGTCCGTGCCGGTCTGGTCCCCCGGGACGATCAGCGACGACGCGAGTGACGGCGACTCCCCCAGCATCGCCCCGTGGTTCGACCGCGGTCGCCTCTGTTATTCGGTCGATACCGGGAGCCACCGACGGGGTGGCGCTGATCAGTTGCCGTCGAATTGCCCGCCGCGACGGTCCCGATGATCCCCCAGATTAGTCGCGCTCGCCGATCCGGAGCGCGACGGCCGCCGCCGTGATCAGGACGAACGCGAGAAGCGAGAGATTCGGGATCGAAAGCCCGACGACGCGCAGTTGCACGGCCGCGCAGCCGCCGCCCAGCGCGCACCGTCCCCCCGATGAAATCTGCAGCCAGGAGTGATAGGCCGCGAGAGTCGCCCCGATCACCGAGAGCGGCAGGACCGTCCGGTTGACGCCGGGCCGGCGTTCGACGAGCGCGACGCCGAAGACCACTACGAGCGGGTACATGAGGATCCGCTGGTACCAGCACAGCTCACAGGGGACCAGCCCCAGGCCGAGCGAGAAGTAGAGGCTCCCCGCCGTGGCGACGGCGGCGACGACACCACCGGCGGCGAGCAGGACTTGCGGGTCAAGGCGATCGATGGACGGCCGGCTCACGCCGGGTGGGTCGCGGCCCGACTCAAAAGAGGTTCCGAGTCGGCGGCGGATACACCGCGCTCCCGATCAGAGTTCGGATTGACCGTTCGATTCGATGCCGGTTTCGGACGGTTTTCCTTCGGACTGGCCGTCCCAGTCGTAGCCGTTCTCCGACAGGCCATCGCGGACGTGCGGGACGTGTTCGGGCTCGATAGGCCCTCTCGGTTCGACCGCCGAACCTCCAGCCGGGACCTCGAACTGGTAGCTGACCACGACGATGACGCCCTCGTCGTCGACTCCCGTGAGTTCGACGAGGAGTTCGCCGTCGTAGGGGTAGACCGCGCAGTTCGTGATCCGGTCGGGTTCGCCCGGCGCCACGGTGTCACTCCCCGCTCGCGATGCAAGCGTCGTCGAGACACCCGCTCGCGCAGCGATACTCGCCGCCGCAGTCGAGACACCGCCACAGGGTTACCGAAGCGTCCTCGGTTTCCGCCGCGACGAGCCGGTGTTTGCGCAAGTCGAGCGCTCGCCTGGACGAACTCATCTCGTGACCCTCCCGGGCTGTCTGTTCGGTTCGCCCTCGCTGTCCCGCACGTCGTAGAAGTGCTCGTCGCAGAGAAACGCCGTCCGGTCGGTGACCTCGTAGGAGACTTCCGAGACGAGGTGCTGGCCGCCCCGCTTCAGCGTCGGCGTCCACGTCGCGAACCCGAAGTGGCCGTCCCGGTCACACACGAGACAGGTCCGTTCGTCCCGGCTGGAGCGTTCGAGCGAGCGGCCGAACTCCTCGAACTCGCAGTTGCGACAGAAGCCGCCTAGCTCGCGATCCGTCACCGTGTCGACGACGGCGCGATTGTATCCGGCCTGCCGTCCGCAGCGAATGCAGTTCCTCGTGTTCCCATCCATTCGTTCGGACTTCGCTATCACTGGAGCAGTGACTAATACGTGAGCACCCCGGTGAAATTGATCGAAGTGTAAACGTCCGTATTGCTGTCGGCCACACCACGTCTACCGAAACTCACCGATACTGTCCGATCGCTGTGACGTTTGCTCTTAACGCTCAAGAGAGACGCTACACCCTCGGCACCCCCGAGCTGTGGCCAGTCGCCGGCCGATCGGAACCGTAGAGCAGCGGCGATCGGGCTGATCGGTGGAGTTAGCCGGTCTCCAGCGGGCCTCTCACTGCCGGTTACTTCGCGGACCGGCGCTGTCAGGAACAGGTCGGAATATAGATAGAGACATATTTCATATAGTATCTCCATCGGTATCAACTCTGATTTCCCGGAGAGAGTGCCGATGCTTCAGGAACGCACCCCGATTTCCACTCGAGTGGGTATTCATGCACACGGTGGCACCAAACACGGCCGTATTAACTGTTTTCGTGGCCATCGAATCAGACCAATATATCGCGGCCAAGACAGAATCAGATCTGAATACGATCCGATTTCTATAAGTCGACAAATACTGACGAACCGGTGTGAGTCGGTAGCCTCGGCAGCCCGAACTGCGGGCGCCGCCGATTCACGACGCGCGGATCGGATGGCGAACGGACAGGGAAGACATGGCTACGCACACGAAACGCGACCGGGTCTGGACGGCGGCGCTTCAGCTCGCGTCTCGGACCGACGAGTTCTCGACGGCGGACGTCTACGCGGAGACGGACGGCGACGATCCGGCGGAGCGGACGGTCCGGGACGTGCTGACGACGATGGCCGCCGAGGAGTGGCTGTGCAAACACACGGCGCCAGAAGACGGACGGCGACTCTACAGCGCGGGGCCGAAACTCGGCGACGCCGCCGAGCGGCTCTCGGAGATGGAAGACTGACCGGCCCGTCGCCTACGTCGGTGGCGCCGAACGGATTTTGCGGCGACGAGAGAACGGAGCGGCGTCGTTAGACGAACCGGAACGTCTCGAGGTTCTTCGGTGCGAAGGTGCGCATGTTGAACTCGTGGTACAGCGCGGAGGAGAGATCCTGCGTCGAGGACTCGTCGCCGTGGACGCAGAGGACCTTCTCGGGCCGGGGGTTCATCGTGCGGACGAAGTTCTCCAGGCCCTGGCGGTCCGCGTGGCCGGAGAAGCCGTCGACCGTCTCGACGTTCATGTTCAGCGAGAGCGTGTTCGCGCGCCCGCCGCCGTTGTTGACCGGGATCTCGTCCCAGCCATTTTGAATGCGGCGACCGAGCGTCCCCTGTGCCTGGTAGCCGACGAAGACCATCGTGCCGTCCTCCTGTCCGCCGACGTGGCGGAGCCAGGACATGATGGGGCCGCCCTCGACCATCCCGGAGGTCGAGAGGACGATGCAGGGGCCGCCGTCCGCGATCTCCTGCCGTTCGTCCTCACCGCCGTCGATGTGGTTGAACTGGTCGGCGAGGAACGGGTTCTCGTCGTCGTGGAAGATGCGGTCGCGCAGGTCGTCGCGGAGGTACTCGGGGTAAGTGGTGTGGATGGCCGTCGCCTCCCAGATCATCCCGTCGAGGTGGACCGGTACCTCTGGGATGTCGCCCTCGCGCATCGCCTCTTCGAGGACGAGCATGATCTCCTGAGAGCGCCCGACGGCGAACGCGGGGATGAGCACCTTGCCGTCACGCTCGATGGTCTCGGCGATGACCTCCTTGAGCTTGCGCTCGGAGTCGGCCTGGTCGGTCTGGTAGTCGTCGCGGCCGCCGTAGGTCGACTCCATGACGAGCGTCTCGACCCGTGGGAACTCGTTGACGGCGCCGTTGAACAGGCGGGTGTCGTCGTAGTGGATGTCGCCGGAGAACGCGACGTTGTAGAGACCGTCGCCGATGTGGAAGTGGGAGATGGCCGACCCGAGGATGTGCCCGGCGTTGTGGAAGGTGAGCTTGATGTCCGGCGCGATGTCGGTCACGTCGCCGTACTCCAGCGGGATGCAGTGTTTGATCGCCTCGCGGACCATCTCGGACTCGTAGGGCGGGGCGCGGCCCTCCTTCGCGGCCACGTCGAGGTAGTCCAGCGTCAGCAGCCCCATCAGGTCACGGGTCGGCTCCGTGCAGTAGATGGGACCGTCGTAGCCGTACTTGAAGAGGAGGGGGATGAGCGCCGAGTGGTCGAGGTGGGCGTGGGTGAGCACGACCGCGTCGAGCGAGGCCGGCCCCGAACCCAGGGCCTCGGGCACCTGAAGGTAGGGCACCTCGTCCTCGGCGCCGGGCTTGTCGCCGCAGTCGATCAGCACGCGCGTCTCGGGCGTCGAGAGGATGAAGCTCGCGCGGCCGACCTCGCGGCAACAGCCCAGCGTCGTGATGCGGACCCACTCGTCGTCGGACATCTCCTCGCGGTGGATCTGCCGGCCGATCCGCTCGAGGATGTCGCGGCGCTCGTCGCGCTCCTGCTTGAGGAAGTTCCGGACGTTGTTGACCGTCGAGGACTCGATCGGCGGCGTGCGGACGACCTCGGGCGTCCAGCCCACTTCCTGCGTGATCTCCCGGAGCGTCGAGCCGTGGCGGCCGATTACCATCCCGGGCTTCTGGGCCTCCACGACGACCTCCCCGGTGTCGTGGTGGAAGTCCAGATCGGTCACGCCCGCGTCCTCGGGGATGATCCCCTCGATGGTCGCGCGGGCGTCCTCGGGCTCGGACAGCTGGCTCGGGTCGGGCCGAACGGTGATGCGCTTGCGGAGCTTCGAGGCGAGCCGCCGGATGAGGTCGCCGTTGCTCGCGAACGTCTTCGGATCGCGGGTGTAGACGACCAGCTCGGGGCCCTCGTAGGTGACCTCCGTGATGGTTATCTCGTTCGGAACTTCCTGTTCGATCTCTGCTCTGATATCGTCGAGTTGCTTGTCTACTTGACTCATAGCTGCGAAAACAGGGTCGAACCGGCCGGCCGCCGGGCTCGACGCGCGCTCGGACGCTCGTCGTCCCGATCGATATCGCCTGCCTGCCGGGATCTGAAAGCAATATTCATAGGTCGGTTTCCCTACTGGCGTAGTCCACTCCGGACCCTACACGGAAGTGTCCGGAAAACCGGCTTACCTCGGTCTAATCTCCCGGTGTTATAAAAGCCTTCGCAAAACAGTAGGCGCTCCAACGAGACGGGCCGATATGCGCCTGACACCCGCCGCCGTCGCCGGAGAGCGCGAGTGGGTCCGCGAGCGCGCGCCTGTCGTCGTCGCGCTGATCAACGCGACTCGCGCGGATCTCGGCGAGCGCTTCGATACCGACGTAGCCAGCGTCGACGCCGAGCGGTACCGCCGGGAGGTCGACGAGGTGTTCGCCGACGGCGACCGCGCGGTCAACGTCGCTGCGCTCGTCGGCCTCCTGCGCGACCTGGACGTCGAGGGCGACTACCCCGGGTTCGTCGTCGACGAGCTCCTCGGCCGCGAACTCGCCGGGACGATCGCCGGCGACCAGCCGCTCCGGCTGCTCGCCGAGGCGACCTTCCACTACGCGGACGTAGCCATCGAGGAAGAGAACGGTCCGGCAGCCGTCGCGGACGGCGACCCCGCCGGACTCGACGATCTGGACGCCGCGCTCGCGGCCGGGTTCCAGACGCGGCTCCCCGGCTGGGAGTGGCGCGAGTCGCCGAGTCCGTTCGCCGTGGATCCGTCCGACGACGGGTGAGTCAGCCCGTCCGACGCGGAGTGAGAACAGTCGGCCGAGTGCCCAGTAGTGTTACTCCCGCAGGAGCGCGTCGCCGTGTCGGTCCTGCAGTCGTCGCAGGTACTCCCGCTGGTCGGCCACGCGCGGGGGCATCCCCTCGTGGACGTGCTCGAACAGGTCGTCGATGTCGGGGGCGGGACGGGATTCAGCCTCCTCGATCGCGTCGGCGACGCGCTCGTCGACCCGCGAGTCGATGGCGTCGATGTCCGCCTCGTCGAGGCGGCCGGTGTCGCGGAGGAACGTCTCCAGCCGGTCGATCGGGTCGCGCTCGCGCCAGTAGGCGACCTCCTCGTCGTCGCGATAGACCTCGGGGTCGTCGGCGGTGGTGTGGGCGCCGTAGCGGTACTCGACGGACTCGATCAGCGTGGGCCGCAGGTCGTCCGGGTCGGGGTCCAGCGCCTTCTCGCGGGCGTAGCGGACGACCGAGTAGACCGCGAGGGGGTCCATCCCGTCGACGCGGACGCCCTCGAACCCGTAGGCGCGGGCCTTCTGCGCGAGCGTCGCGCTCGCGGTCTGGCGGCGCCGGGGGACAGAGATCGCCCACTGGTTGTTGTGACAGAGGAAGACGGCGGGCGCGTCGAAGACGCCAGCGAAGTTCAGCGCCTCGTGGAAGTCACCCTCCGAGGTCGCGCCGTCGCCGAAATGGGAGAGGGCGACCGACTCGTCGCCGCGATGGCGGGCGGCCATCGCCGCGCCCGTCGCGTGGGGAATCTGCGTCGCGATGGGGATGGCCTCCGGGGCGACGGTCGGCCCCTCGGCCGACCCGCTCGGTAGCTCGGCGCCCATCAGCCCGCGGAGGATCGCTGGGAGGTCGAACCCGGCGACGAGCCGGACCGCGTGCTCCCGGTAGGTGGGGAACACCCAGTCGTCGTCCGCGAGCGCGAGCGTGCTGGCGACCTGTCCGGCCTCCTGCCCGCTCATCGGCGCGTAGGTGGCGAGCCGGCCCTGTCGCTGCCAGCTCACCGCCCGCTCGTCGAAGCGCCGGGCGGTCCGCATCGCCTCGTACATCGTCACGAGCGCCTCGTCGGACAGGTCCGGCACCGCCGCCTCGGGGAGGAGGTGCCCGTCGGGGTCGAGGACGCGAACCTCGCCGGTCTCGTCCGCGTAGTCGTTCGTCCGTACCAGGTCGGTGTCTCGTATCGTGCTCATGGTGGGTGCGTGCTGGGTCCGCAGTCGCTGGTCCGGGCGTGTGCGTAGGTGCCCCCACGGCGCACTGGGACCTATCGCGGGTCAGTCGTCTGCGGGTCGATTCCTCGGGGGTCGGTCCGAGCGCTATCGTCGCGTCTGTTCGATCGGTGGCTATCGGCGTGTCGAGTGTCGAACGGCGAAAGAATCCGCCAGCCGTGTGCGAGACCGCGAGCGAACCGCGCCGGAGCGCTCGGAAGCCGGAGCAGTCGCCGTCCGCGCACCACTGGCGGAAGACATACGTGAACCGAGGCGCCATTTCCACTTAACAATTGTGTGGGATTGCGCACCACACCGGACGAACGTCCGCATTTTCGGCCGCAAGCGGCGGGTAAGCGGGCTGTGAGCGGTGCTGCCAGAGTCGCGACAGGGGCGACGGTAGCGACGGCCGGTAGCCAGAGGGCGCCTCAGCGAGTGCTCGCCCAGAGCGCGGCGGAGAAGCGGATCGGGCGTCAGCGAGTCGCCGTCCAGAGGGCGACGTAGAAGAGGAGGGCACCGACGTAGGAGGCGGCGAGCCCCCAGAAGAGCACCATCCAGGCGCCGCCGCTCCCGTGTGCGCCGACGGCGACTGTGCGTCCGAAGGCGACGACCCACGCGCTCGCGAGCGGCGCGCCGACGGCGACCCACCGCAGTCTCGACCGGTCCCGGTCGACGACGCCGAACCCGAGAGCGGGGAACGCGACCAGCGGGACCAGTCCCAAGGTGTAGGCCACCGTATCGGTGTACGACCCGCGATGACCCGCGGCCAGGGCGAGCGTCAACAGCATCGCGGCCACGGCCATCGCCCCGGCGACGCGAGCGCGGTGACGGGCTCGCGGCGTCGCGAAGACGTCGGGAAGGACCCGCTTGACCGTCGTCGCCGTGTCCTCGTAGAACACCCTCGGATACTCGCCGGTCACCTCGTCGTCCTCGGGAGGAGCGTCCGCCGGGGCCGCTCCGGCGTCGCTCGACGCCCCCGCCGCGTCCCCGGAGGGCGTGAACGATTCCCAAGAGACGTAGGCGACACCGACGACCAGCGCAGCGAGAAGGACGAGACCCGGGAGAGCGTACTCGACGAACGCCAGCGCGGTCCACGCGACCACGGTCCCGACCGGGACGAGGACGAGCATCTGGAATCGCCTGTCCGACAGCGGCGACCACTCGTCCGACGGGTCGACTCGCCCGGTGTACCTGAGACAGCCCGCGAGTGCGACGACAAGCGGGACCCACGCGCCGGCCGCCCCCAGGGCCGCGGTCGGGCTCGCCCACGTCAGGACGTCGACCGTCGTCGCGACGGTCGCGACCGCGTCGGGCGTCCCCGGGGCCCCGAACAGCAGGTACGTCCGCGTCGAGATCCGGTCGGACTCCCAGACGAGACGGTCGCCGCGCGTCGTCGCCCCCGGCGGTTCGACGAGCGGTTCGGTCCCGTCGGGACCGTGGACGACGAGCCGGTCAGTCTCGATCTTGGCCGAGTCGTCGGGGTCGCTCTCGTCCAGGCGGCCCTCGCCTTTCTGTCGGTAGAAGCGGTCGAACAACACCGTCTCGCCGAGCCGTCGCGCGTCCATCTCGGCGACGCGGTAGGTGACGACGAGGTCCTCGCCGTCCATCGCGACGCGGAGGTCTCGGCGGTCGAACGCCGGCCGTTCGTCGCGGTCCTCGTACCTCGTCGGGGATCCCTCGGTGAGTTTCGCCCGGACCAGACCGAGGAGGGTCCCGTTCGCGCGGAACTCGTCGACACCGGTCCCGTCGAGCGTCACCTCGGCTTCGACCCGCGCCCCGCCGCTCTCGCGGAGGTACAGGTGCGTCGTGCTCTCGGCGACGGCGACCGAACGATTCGTCTCCTCGGCGACAGCCGACACACCGTCGACGCACTCGTCGCAGACGACCTCCACCGGCGGGAGCCCGGAACACCCGGAGAGGAGCGCCAGGCCGAGCACCGCGACCAGCGCGACTCGCCTGCGGTCGAGTGCGATCATGCCTCCCTTCTCTGTCGACTCGGTGTAAATAATTTCCCCCTGTCACGTGTCCCGGACCGACGACGGTGCGGCCGTCGGTAGTCCGTGCGTTCCCCGGGTCGCCGCGAAAGTCGGTGTGAGACGGGCAACCGGGGCTTCGTCAGGTTCAAGAACGCGCTCGGCGAGGTTCCGGTAATGAGCGGCGAGCAAGAGCTCGGGATAACCGAGAGCAAGGAGCATTCGACGGGCGAGTGGTACGCCGAAGTCGTGCAGAAGGCGGAGATGGCCGACTACGCCCCCATGGGCGGATTCATCGTCACGCGCCCGCGCGGGTACGCCGTCTGGGAGCGGATTCAGGACCACCTCGACGGCTGGTTCAAGGAGACGGGCGTCCAGAACGCCTACTTCCCGCTTTTCATCCCCGAGAGCTACCTCGAACGGGAGAAAGACGTCGTCGAGGGCTTCGACCCCGAGGTCGCGTGGGTGACCCACGGCGGCTACGACGAACTCGAAGAGCGCCTCGCCGTCCGCCCCACCAGCGAGTCCATCATCACCCCCTTCATCGCCGACTGGGTGCGCTCCCATCGGGACCTCCCGATGCGGCTCAACCAGTGGTGCTCGGTCGTCCGCTGGGAAGCAACCGAGACGAAGCCGTTCTTCCGCACGAAGGAGTTCCTCTGGCAGGAGGGCCACACCGCCCACGCCGACGAGGACGGCGCCTGGGACGAGACGATGACCCGCCTCGAACAGTACGAGTCCCTCTACGAGGACGTCCTCGCGATGCCCGTCCTGAAGGGCCGCAAGCCCGAACACGACAAGTTCCCCGGCGCTCACACGACGACGACCGTCGAGGCGCTGATGCCCGACGGCAAGTCCGTCCAGGGCGGGACCTCCCACTACCTCGGGACCTCCTTCGCCGAGGCGTTCGACATCACCTACAGCGACGAGGACGAGAACGAACAGACCGCCCACACCACCTCGTGGGGCCTCTCGTGGCGCTCGATGGGCGCGCTCATCATGACCCACTCCGACGAGCAAGGGCTCGTGCTCCCGCCCGCGCTCGCCCCCGAGCAGGTCGTGATCGTCCCCATCTGGCAGGAGGACAACAAAGAGGAAGTCGTCGAGTACGCCGCCGACGTGGCCGCCGAACTTGACGAGGAGGGCCTGCGCGTCCACCTTGACGACCGCGACAACCGCAACCCCGGGTTCAAGTACAACGAGTGGGAGCTCAAGGGCGTCCCCCTCCGCATCGAAGTCGGCCCCAACGAGGTCGAGGACGAGGAGCTGACGATGAACCACCGCCCTGACGGCGAAACCGTCGTCGAGGACCGTGCAGACGCCGTCGAAGCCGTCGAGGACAACCTCGACACCGTCTTCGCCAAGCTCTACGCCAGCGCCGAGGAGACGCTGGAGGGCGAGATCCGCGAAGCCGAGTCCCGCGAGGAGATCCTCGGCACCATCGGCCAGCACGGCGGCTACGTCAAGTCCGGCTGGTGCGGCGACGAGGACTGCGAGGAGCCCATCAAGGAGGCCATCGCCGCCGAGATCGCGATGGTCCCCCTCGACCGCGACGAGGAGCCCATCCACGACGAGTGCGCTATCTGCGGCGAGGAGGCCGAGGAAACGGCCTACTGGGCGAAGACGTACTGACGACGGGCACCCCTTTTCGAGGCGCCGGCCGCTCCGTCGACGTCCGGAGTCAGTTCCCGCTCGCTTTCGACGCGCCCTTCTCGTAGACGGGAGCGAGCGTCGCGTACACGGGATAGGGGAGGTTCCGGGCGACCGCCTGCACAACGTCGTGGTGGACCGGCCGAGTCGCGTCCGCGGCGAGCGAATCGACGTCGGTCGCCGATACCCAGCGGAAGAACTCCGTCGCACCCGCGATGGGGAACGTTCGGTCGAAGTCGACGTGCTCCTGAATGTCCCGCCACATGAACCGCTCGTCCGCGCCCATTGTGTACGCGCCGCGCTCGAACCCCCGCCGGATCTCCTCGAACGTCTCCGGGGACATCTCGTACCCGAAGTCGTTCGGATCGAGGCCCGCGAGGACCAGCCCGCACATCGTCCGGTAGCACTTCTCGCACTCGTTGCAGTTCGCTCCCGCTTCCGACTCCGTACACGTCCGGAGCGTGAGGTCCGCGCCCTCCGAGCGGACGTAGTCCGCGATGAGTTCGATCTTCTCCTGGCGGCTCAGCTCGTACCCGTCGTGGTTGCAGTCGGTGTAGCACCAGCGGACCCTGTCGTCGATCTCCGGGTGGGACCCCCACGGTTCGGTGAACGCCGCAGTGTGGGTCGCGGCCATGTGGACCGTCCCCCACCCGAGTTTGTACGCGATCGGCGCCGTCAGCCCGAGGAGACCGAGTCCGTGGCCCACGGAGCTGTACCACGCCCCGTCGACGTACCGCTGGTAGTGCGCCTGTAGCATCCGCGTGTCCAGAAACGACAGCATGTTGGACCGGACGTAGCGGGTTTCGAGGCCGTGTTCGTCGGCGAATTGCCCGATCTGACCGCGGACGTTCTCCCAGCGGTCGTCCTGGTCGACGTCGACGACCCAGCCCTGAACGCTGACGAGCGTCGGATCCGCCTCCCGCGTGCGGATGTAACTCGCCACCGAGTCCACCCCGCCGCTGAACAGCAGCGCCTCGTCGTGGAACGACGCCGGATCGCGCTCGACCCGGGTGTCGACGACCTCCTCGGCCCGGATCTCTCCGCCTTCCATGAACTCCGGGTACATCCCGACCAGCGCGTCTCGGACCGCTTCGAGCGCGCGCAGGAATCGCTCGTCCACGACTTCCACCGAGACGTCCGTCCCGTTCGCCCACGCGACCGGACAGATCTGCGCGAGCGCCGGGATCACGGAGACGGCCTCCGGGACGTCGGATACGTCGACGTCGTACTCCGCACGGAACCGCTCGCCCGTGAAAAACCGACGGAGCCCGTCCGGCGGTGTCACGTCGCACTCGATCATCGACGACTCCGTGGCCGGAGGAGCGATTTCGTGGGTCATCGCTCGTCTCCCCGGGATCGGTCGAGTGGCCGTCGTCGGTCGGATCTCACAGGTACTTTCGTCACCATGTTACGGCCGCTGGATGGTTCGAGTGTGGAATAGTTGTTGTCTGTATAACTAGTTCGGAATGACTATAGGGCGAAAGTACAACCGACCACCATCTCTCTACAGAGGGGCTACCGATCGATGTTTCTCGGTAAGGTCCTCGTCGCCGACTCGATACCTCGCCGGATGGCGATCGTGTCCGAGCGCGGACGAGGATTCGAGGATGGCCCGTAACCGACCCTGCAGGCGGCCACGGAGAACCCGGGGATTACGACGTTACGGTCCTCGTTCCGAGGCGGACGGCGTTGACGGCCGCCCCGATCAGCACGACGATGCTGGCGAAGTACAGCCACGTGACGAACAGCAGGACCGCTCCGATGACGCCGTAGGCCGCGTACTGGCTCGCCCCGGAGGCGTAGATCCGGAACCCGACCTGCAGCAGTACCCAGCCCACGGCGGCTACGACCGCGCCGGGGAGCACCTCTTTGACCGAGACGTCGACCGGTGGAAGCACGTAGTATATCGGCAGGAACGCGAGTGCGAGCACGGCGACCAGCACCAGCGTCCCGAACACGTTGACGAGCGGGATCTCAAGCGACAGGATCGACAGGGCGACCCCGACGGCGACGACGAACCCGACGGCGAGACCGATGCCGAGGATCACGACGAGCGCGTCGCGCACCTGATCCAGCAGCGACGCCTCGACGTCGTCCGTGTACACCTCGTCGAACGCCTGGTCGAGGCCGCGGAAGAGTTTCAGGGCGCTCCACGTCAGCGTGATCAGCCCGACCACGGACGCGGCACCGCGACCGGTGCTGTTCGTCAGTGCCTGGGAGACGGTGTCGGTTCCCGACGAGGAGAGTTGCTGGCTGAGCATGCTCGTCACGCGGTCGGCCAGCGCCTCTCCGCCCACGGCCGAGGCGACCACGACGGCGAGCAGTAGCAGCGGGATTATCGACACGAACCCGTAGTAGGCGATCCCCGCGGCCAGGAACGTGAGGTTCCGGTCGCGCGCGAGTTCGACGACGGAACGAACGGTCGACATACCGGTCATCGCTGTTCCATTCGGTTGAACCCGACGCTGGCGCAGGAAAGCGCCACCCTGAGCCCTCGATCCGACTGCGCGTGGCGGTCCGAGCGAGCCGTCATCTCGACCCGTCGGACCGCTCCGACCGTCGGTTCGAGCGCGCCATCAGGACGAGCAACGTTGCGCAGGCGAGCCCGACCACGGCCGCTCCGGCACCGAACCCGTCGCCCCCGGCGCTGGTCCGCTCGGGTCCGGTGTCGGTCCCGACGGCCGGGTCCTCCCTGACGTTCAGCGTCCCTGCAGTCGCGCCGTCGACCGTCACCTCCCCCGCAGCGGCCGGGAACACCACGGAGACGTTCCGCCGGGTGTCGGGTGCCACCCGGACCGTCTCGTTTTTGACCTGCTGGCCGTCGACCGCGACCGACAGGGTGTGTACCGCGGTCCGATTGGCGCGGTTGACCAGCGTGGTCTCGACCGAGGCGTTGTAGCCCGAACGGACCCAGTCCGGGAGCCCGTCGGCATCGACTACCTCGACGTCGTCGGACCGCGGCGCGAGTTTGCCGCCGGCAGGCACGGCCGTCCGGTTGCGCGCCGTCGGCGGCTCCTCGATCGTGTCGGACTCGACGACCGAGACGGTAGACCGGGCCGTCCCGCCGACGACGATCTCGTGGTCCCCGACCTCGTCGAACGTGCGCTCGAACGTGATCACGTCTGACTCGCCCGCACCGAGAGTGACCGCCTTCGACGCCACCAGTTCGCCGTCGACCGTGAGGGGGACGAGTTCCCGGTCGGCGCCGTCGGCCGGATTCCGCACCCGCGCCTCGACGACAGCGGACTCACCGACAGACACTGTCTTCCCGGCGACTCTGGTCTCGGCGATCTCGAACGACACCTCCGGCGTCGACGTGTCCGCCGACTGCTCGGTCGAGGCGCCGACCTGCGGGGTCGGCGCTGCAGTCGGTTCCGGCGTGTCGGTCGGCGTCTCGTCCGCGGACGACTGTTGAACTGGCGTGTCGGTCGGAGTTGGGGTCGGCGTGTCGTCCCCGGAAGACTGCTGATCCGGGGTCGCAGTCGGCGTCGTCGCCTGCGTGTCGGTCGGTTCCGGCGTCTCGGTGGGCGTCGGCTCCGGCGTCGGTGTCTCCGTCGCCATCGCGGTAGGTGACGGCGTGGTCGTCACAGTCGGTGATTCCGTGGGCGACGGCGTCGCCGTCGCCGTCGCGGTCTGCGACTCGGTCTGTGTAGCCGTGGTCGTCGGCTCCAGTGTCGAGACCGGTTCCTGGGTCGTCGTCGCTCCGTCTCCGCCGTCGCTCTCGTTGTCGTCGTCCTGCCACGGCCATTCGTTCTCGTGGTCACTATCGTCTTCGTCCCCTTCGTCGTCGTCGTCGCGTTCGTCGTCGTTCTCGTCATCGTCGTCTCCCCACGGCCACTCGTTTTCGTCGCCGTCTTCGTCATCGGTTTGCTCGTCCTCGTGGTCCGTCTCTCCGTCCTCGTCTTCGTCCGGTTCGTCGGTCGCGAGGGAGAGCGGATCGTCCGCGGACGCGGGGCCATCGTCGGAGGCCGTGGTTCCGTGGGCGTTCGACCCGGCGACCGGGACGGTTCCGGTCGCGACCGCTGCTCCGGCGAGTGTGGCGACGCCGATGAGTACGACTACCGCGAGTCGTGGCGAGGCGGCGCGTTCCATGGTGGTAGGCCGAGCGTATCACCAATTGTTAATCGCCCGTGAGGGCGAGTAACGTCCTCCTGCGCTCGACCGGCTCGCGACGGGCCCGACCGCATCGACGTCTGGTTCCGTCCAGACCGAACAGGCGTCCCCTCCCCCGATCCCGCCCGGCTCGACCCCCACTGATACCGCGCCCACTCGCCTGTAAGCTCTCTTTTCGGTCGTCCGTTCGAATCGAAAAGGAGTCGCCGTGAGCCGCTGAAACCGGCGTCTCGACCGGTTTCCGGGGTCGGCCTTACAGGTCGGCGTCCCTGAACCGGTAGTAGCCGACCGCGAGCGGGACGAGAAGCCACGCGACCAGTATCGCCAGGGCTGCCCACCAGTCGACGTACACGGGGGCGCCATCGGCCACGTACCGCGCCGCCCGGCCGACGTCGAAGCCGGCGCGTATCAGGCGGTCGTAGGACTCGGCCGGTCCGAACAGTCGGAACAGCAGCGCCCAGTCGGGCATATCGGTGAGGACGCTGAACCGGAACCGGTGGAGGAACAGCATGACCACCGAGTGGACGGTCCCCCAGAGGTTCACGACGATCATGTACGCGCCGAAGGCGCCGAAGGTGATCCAGCGGTCGACCGTCGTCGCCATCGAGAGGCCGACGGCGGCGCCGAGGAACGCTAGCCCGTAGAGCGCGGATACGAACAGGAACCACGGGAACATCGCCGCCCCGTCGGTCCCGTAGCGGACCGCGCCGACGACCCCCGCCGCGACGAGCGCGACGAGGGTCGGTGCGAGCAACACGATCGATCGGCCGACGAGCGTCCCGACGACCAGATCCCGGCGGGAGCAGGGGAACGACAGCGTGAGGAACAGCCTCCCGCTGGACCGGTCGTCAGAGATGGACTTGTACCCCAACAGCAGCGCGACGATCGGCACGACCGCGGTGACGACGTCGGTGAGCCCGTTCAGGAACGCGGGGAACTCCTCGACGCCGAGATACGAGTGGCCGAACGCGTAGCCGACCGACAGCAGCGTCAACAGTGCGAACAGCAGCCAGATCGTCTTCGACCGGGCCGCGTCGCTGACGTCCTTGCGCGCGACGTCGGTCCAGGTCACGACAGGTCCCTCCCGGCGAAGCGGACGTACGCGAGCCCCAGCGGCCCGACGACCCACAGCGCCAGCAACAGGAGCGCGAGCCATTCGTTGAGATACCACGCGTCACCGACGCTGCGGCTCGGGTCCACGATTCCCGCGGTGGCCCGCGTGAAGACGCGATTGGGCGCCAGTGCGAAGACGAACTCCGCGGCGGCGGGCAGGCCGTCGTCGGCCAGGCCGGCAGCGGTCAGCCCCATCGTGAGCGCCCGTTCGATCGTACTCCACATCAGGACGAACAGGAACAGGAGCGCGAACCCGAGGACGAGCGCGCGCCGCTTCGTCGCGACGGCGAGCGAGACGGCGACGCCGATGCCGCTCCAGACCGCGGCGAACGCGACGGTCAGGGCCACGAATAGCAGGAACCGGCCGAGCGCGAGTTGGCCGAAGGGGTAGACGACCAGCGCGCCGGCGACGACGAGCGCGCCGACGAGCGTCGCGGCCAGCACGCCGGTCCGGCTGACGTACTTCCCGAGGACGACGTCTCCGCGGCTCTGGGGGAGCGACAGCGCGAGCCGAATCGCTCCCGACTCCCGGTCGCTCACGACGGCGTTGTAGCCCAGCAGGACGCCGACGAACGGAACCAGCGTCGTCAGCGTCCCCTCCACGAACCCCGGGAACCGGGCGGTCGTGTACGGTTCCGTCCCGATGACCGGATAGACGTACCCGGCGAACGCGACCGCGAACGCGACCAGACCGAGCAGGACCTTCGACGAGCGGTCGCCGACCGTGAGCGCGCCGTCCTGCCGGGCGACGGATCGCCACGTCATCGCTTTCCGGACCCGGTGTACTCGATGAACATGTCCTCCAGCGAGGCCTCCTCGGTCCGGAAGTTCACCACGTCGACGCCCGCGTCGTGCAGTTCGACGAGGATCTCCATCTTCGCGTCGTTCGAACACGTCACCTCGATGGTCGAGTCGTCCTGTGCGACCACGGTCTCGACGCCCGCGACGGACTCGACGCTGCGCAGGACGCCGTCCTCGATCCGGTCGAGCGTGATGACGAGTTTCGTCCCGCCCCCGAGCGACTCCCGGAGTCCCTCGATGGTGTCGACGGCGACTAGTTCGCCGTCCTGAAGGATACCGACCCGGTCGCAGACGGCCTCGACCTGTTCGAGGATGTGGCTGGAGAAGAAGATGGTCGCGCCGCGCTCGTTCTCCTCGCGGAGGATCTGGCGCATCTCCGCGGCGCCGTTGGGGTCGAGTCCCGTACTCGGCTCGTCGAGCAGGAGCAGGTCCGGTTCGCCGACCAGCGCCATCCCGAGCACCAGCCGCTGGGCCATCCCCTTCGAGTAGTCGCTCGCCTGCCGGTCGGCGTCTTCGAGGATGCCAACCCTGTCGAGGATTTCACTCGGATCGGCGTCGGCGTCTTTCGTCCGCATCGCGTACTCGATGTGCTGACGGCCGGTGAGCCGCTCGAACACGGAGTACCCTTCCGGGAGCACGCCGATCCGACTGCGGGCCGCGGTGCCGTCGCGCTGGCAGTCGTGGCTGAAGATTTCGGCCGACCCTTCGGTCGGCTTCACGAAGTCCAGCAGGACGTTGATGAACGTCGACTTCCCGGCCCCGTTGGGGCCGAGAAAGCCGAAGGTCTCCCCTTCTTCGACGGTGAGGTCCAGACGGTCCAGCGCCGTCTCGGTCCCGTACCGTTTCGTTACCGCTTCGGCTTCGATAGCTACCATGTGCGTGTACTGTACCACCGGGGTATTAATACCGCGAGGAGAATTTCAGGGCCAGCAACTCGTCGATCGGACCAGTTCGGTGACTCCCTCGACGCGCCAGCCCACCGCATCGACGACCCCGTCTGCACCGCTCAAACGGCCGACTTCCGTCGGAGAAACGCCGCGAACGTCTCGCTGTCTACGTTGCAGTGGACGGCGGGCTTGAATCCCCCGAGGTGTGTGCCGCGGTCGCTCCCCGACCGAGGGTTCAGGACGTCCGCGACCGCCTCGTCCATGTAGTAGTTCGGTCCCTCGCGGCGGTCGCTCAGCCGGATCGCCCGGTCGAGCAGGCCACCGGGTTCGCGCCCGGGAACGATCACTACGGACCGCGGTCGCTCCGTGAGAGCCGTGTCCTGGGCATACAGCTCCCCATTTTCGGCGAACCGTTTGGCGTGTGCGTTCTCGGGATGGCGATCCAGCAGCGCCGCTTTCTCCGCGGCGTCCATCTCGGGGTCCACGACTACGGGCGACTCGGCGACCGTGAAGTAGCCGAACAGGTAGCGGTGTTTGTACGCCGAGTCGGGACTCGGGAACCCGCCGTAGAACGCGACGGCGTCGCCCGGGTCGAGGTCGCGGAGCTTCGCGACGTAGCCCGGCCGGGGTTCGCCGTAGGTGAGCGCCGCGAAGTTCGGGTCGCGGTGGACCTGCTGGTCACGGATGGCCTCCGGGTCGGTGACCCACTCGCCGTCGCTGCCCGGACGGATCCCGTCGAGCAGGTCCGCGAGTGGCCCGTCGCGGTGTCGACAGTCGATAGTTCCGTAGGTCGCCGACTCGCTCGTCGCGCCCGTCTCCGGGATGGGGACGTACTCGAAGCGGCCCTCGACGTCGACTCGCGGGACTGGTCGGACGTTCCCGGTGTCGGCGCCGACGCCGCAGAGGACGACTGTCACGGCAGGGAGTCGACGCCGAGCGCGAAAAAGGGACCGATAGCTCGGACGCGACCGCGGACAGGGGTTTCGATGTCTCTCGTCGGTCGTCGACGGCCGCGCTCCCCTGGTCGGTGCCTGACAGCGGACCCGGGGAGCGCGGATCAGGTGGATAGCGGGTGAGGCGGGTCGGGCAGACAGGGGTGACACCGCCGACGGGGACGGTTCGGAAGCGTGTGACGGGTGCCGTCGGGGTGTCGAACGCCGACAGTCTGCTGTCGAACGACGGCCCGGGCCGGGCCGGCGCCGCGGGAGAGAGCGGGGGCCGCGTCGACAGGGCGGCTGCCGGCACCCGGTGTGAAGGGGCGGACCGGAAAAGCGGTACCGGATGGTTCAACGCCGCTTTGAGTGCTCGACGGCGGGGACGACGACGCTTATCGCTCCCACAGCGCGTCCTCGCGCTCGGTCGCTTCACAGCCACCTTTTTCCTGCCCGGGTTTCCTCGTTCGCTCCGCTCACTGCGGGAACCCGGGGCAAAAACGTGGGTGAAAAAGCCGCTCGCTCCCGTCGGTCGCTCGCGGTGAACCGCGCGCCGCAGGCGCGCGGACGCCGTTTCACTCCCGCAGCGCGTCCTCGCGCTCGGTCGCCTCCAGCGTCTCTTCCTCGACGCTCGTGGCGACGACGGCCGGCTTGTACGCGCCGCCGTCGATGAGGTCGTGGTCCGAGACCGACGACTCGACGAAGCGAGTGAACGCGCGCCGTTCCGGCGGAAGTTCACCGTACAGCACTTCCTCCTCGACGAGGTCGTAGACGGGAATGCGCGGCGTGAGCAGCGTGTTCTCGCCGACGACGGAGTTCTCGCCGACGACGAATCCGGAGGTGACGCGACAGCCGGCGCCCAGCGAGACGCCGTCCTCGACGATGACCGGCGCGTCCTCGACCGGTTCGAGGACGCCGCCGATGAGCGTGTTCGCGCCCAGCTTGACGTTGTCGCCGATCTGCGCACACGAGCCGACCGTGTCGCAGGAGTCGACGAGCGTCCCGTCGCCGACGTGGGCGCCGATGTTGACGAACGCGGGCGACATCAGGATGGCGTCGCTGCCGACGTAGGCGCCGCGGCGGATGACCGTCCCGTCGGGCGTGTTGCGGGTACCGCGCTCGGCCAGGTCCTCGGTCTCGCGCAGCGGGAGCACGTCGTGGTACTGCACGTCGCCGTACTCGCGGGCCTCGGTCTCGCGGAGACCGAAGTTCAGGAGGATGCCCTGCTTGACCCACTCGTTGGCTTCCCACTCGCCGCCGGCCTTCTCGGCGGCACGGACCTCGCCGGCTTCGAGCGCGGCGAGGAACTCCTCCAGCACTTCGAGGTGGTCGTCGGTCGCGTCGGCGGCCGTCAGGCCGTCCTGTTTCTCCGCCCAGAGGTCCTCGACGTCGGCTTGTAGACTCATTGCTCGGGCGTTTTCGCTCCGGCGTAATAGCGGTCGTGGTATGGACCGGCCAGCCGCGGCGAGCGGGTGACTGTCGCGGTCACTCGGCGTCGATGACCTCGTCGAACTCGTGCCAGCCGTCGCCCTCGTCGGCGAGCCAGACGGCCGCGTCGAGCGCACCTGCGGCGAAGACCCCGCGGTCCTCCGCGCGATGAGAGAGCGAGACGACTTCGTCGTTGCCGGCGAGGACGAGTTCGTGCTCGCCGCGGACGTCGCCGGCGCGGCGGGCGAAGACGCCGATCTCGTCGTCCTCGCGCGGCGCGTGGCCTTCGCGGCCGTAGACGGGTTCCACGTCGCGCTCTTCCTGGATGGTTTCGAGGATCGTGTTGGCGGTCCCGGAGGGCGCGTCGACCTTGTCGTTGTGATGGGTCTCCATCAGTTCGAGGTCGTAGCCGTCGAGCGCGCCGACGGCTTCGGTGACCGTCCGGAGCAGCACCTGGATCCCCCGCGAGAAGTTGGTGGCCTTGAGGACCGGGATCTCGTCGCTCGCAGCTTCGAGCGCGTCGAACCCCGCGGCGTCGAAGCCCGTGGTTCCGACGACGAGGCCGACGTCCGCCGCGACGCAGTCGTCGACGATTCCGAGCGCGGCCTCGGGGGTCGAGAAGTCCACGACCGCGTCGGGGTCGTACTCGTCGAGCGCGTCCGCCACCTCGTCCGCTCCGACGACCGGGACGCCCCCGATCTCGCCGGCGTCGCTCGCGTGGAACCCGACGACGACTTCGGCGTCGTCGCGCTCCGCGGCCGTCTCGATGACCGTTCGACCCATCCGTCCGGCGGCGCCGTTGACCGCGATTGCCGTCGTCATCGTTCGATCTCGGCGTAGTCGTCCTCGTAGTCGAACGTTTCGGCTTCCAGGTCGTCGAGCACCGCTTGCAGGTCGTCGCGGTACTCCGCGGAGAGACGGGTCAGCGGCGAGCGCAGTCGCGCGGGGCCGTACCCGCGGATCTGCATCGCTTCCTTGACCGGGATCGGGTTGGTCTCGACGAAGAGTTCGCGGAACAGCGGGCCCAGGCGGTGGTGGATCTCGCGGGCGCGTTCGAAGTCACCGGCCAGCGCCGCGCCGACCATCGCGCACGTCCGCTCGGGTTCGACGTTGGCGGCGACGCTGATGGCGCCCGTCGCACCGACCGAGACCATCGGCAGGGTCATCCCGTCGTCACCGGAGAGCACGTCCAGATCGGTGTCACGGGTCCGCTCGATGATCTCGCTGATCTGGCCCATGTCGCCGCTGGCGGCTTTGAACCCCTGGATGTTGGGATGGCCGGCGAGTTCCTCGACGGTCTCGGGTTCGATGTTCTGTCCGGTGCGCGAGGGGACGTTGTAGACGATCTGCGGCAGGTCGACCGCGTCGGCGATCCGCTCGTAATGCTCGACGAAGCCGCGCTGTTCGGGCTTGTTGTAGTAGGGAGAGATGAGCAGCAGGGCGTCGGCGCCGGCGTCGGCCGACCGCTGGGAGAGCGAGAGCGCCTCGCGGGTGTTGTTCGAGCCGGAGCCGGCGATGACCGGCACGTCGTCGACGGCGTCGACGACCGCCTCGACGACCTCGATGTGTTCGTCGTGGGTCATCGTGGCGGACTCGCCCGTCGAGCCGCAGGGGACGAGGCCGTCGACGCCCGCGGCCTCCAGCCGCTGGGCGTCCCGCCGGAGTGTCTCGAAGTCGATACTGCCGTCGTCGTCGAACGGCGTGCACATCGCCGGATACACGCCGCGGAACTCGAATGTCATTGGCTGGTGTTCGCGTCGGTGGGTGATAGGCTGCCCGGGATCGGTCGCGGGACGATACGACACGCGGCCCGATAGCAGGACCGCTCGAAGGTGGCCCGCGACGAGGTCGCCACGCTCGCCGGGAGCCGCTCACGACCGTTTGCGTTTCGGAGAATCGGCGGACGCGCCGGTCACGGCGAAGATGGTCGCTTCGGACCCGGCGCGGATCATGTGCGAGAGACGGACAGCGATCGACTTAGTGGTTGTGGACGCAAGCCGCTCACTTCATCAGCGACCGGAGGACTTCCAGTTCCTCGTCCTCGGTCAGCTTGTCGGACTCCATGCAGGCGTGGACGACCTTGTGCGCGAGTTCCGGCGAGAGCGAGAGATCCGTCCCCTCTCCGGCACCGGTCTCGTCGAGCCGCGACTCGATCGTCGCGAGTCGATCCTCCACGGCGGCGAGCCGTCGGTCGGTGATCCCGGGCGACGCTTCGGCCTCGCCGGATGCGTCGCCGTCGCTGGTTCGCCCCGATTCGGCGTCGCTCCGGGCAGCAGACCGCGCCGACTCCCCGTCGCGATCGGCGTCACCGGAGTCCGTCGACTCCCGGTCGTTCCCGTCGTCGGTCGGTCCCCGGCCCCCGTCGTTCTCCGGCGTCGCCGACTGGATCGCGGCCGCTCCGGCGTCGTCCGCGGCGCTATCCTCGTCGCCGAAGGCCGACTCGGCGAAGGCGCGCCTGTCGCTCCACTCGAAGCCCGGGATCGCGTTGAGACGGCGACAGATCGTCGCTCGCGTGACGTCGAGGTCTTCGGCGAGGTCGCCCTGGGAGGCGTTCGGACGCTCGTACAGGGCCTCGAGCGTCCGGCGCTGCTTGTCCGACAGCGAATCGAGGTCCGGTGGACGGTCGGGCTCGTCGTCGGTCGCCGGGGCGCCGTCGTCGGGAGTGGTCGTCTCCTCGTTCCCGGCGAGTCCCCCGCTGCCGATGCCGCCACGAGTGAGGGTGTCGGCCTCTCGATCGGGGGTGCTCGTCGATGGGCCGGGGTCCGTAGTCGAAACTTCCCCGTCCGCCGAGTTCCCGTCCGCTCCGGACTCGTCCATCGCGCCCTCGTCCGATGGCGTGGTCTCGTCAGGAACCGGAGCGTCGTCCGCGCTCGTGTCGACGTTCAATCCCCTGGTGCCGCCGTCCGTGGAGGTCCCGTTGTCCATCGTGGTTCCGTCCGTCTCGGTCTCTTCGGCGGTATTGCCGTCGAGTTCTGTGTCGTCAGCGGATTCGTCGGCCACGAGCCCGGTATCGTCAGTGGCAGGGCCGTCCGCGGCCGTGCTTTCGTCGCCACTAGCGTCGGTCCCGGCGAGATCACTCGCGTCGCCCGACGCACCGTCGGCGTTCGGGGAACCGTCCGCGTCCCCGGGCCCTTCGGTGGACTCGTCTTCGCGGCCGGGATCGCCGTACTCGTCGAGGACCCGCTCGACGAGCCCGGGCGACGCGCCGCTGACCTCGTCGGCGATTGCCTCCATCGACGCATCCGGGTCAGAGGCCGCGACGTCGAGGATCCGTCTGTGAATCATCGCTCGCGGCTGGTCACGTCCACGGTCCGCACTACTCATTATCTGAGTTACAGTTCGGGCTCCCGTATAGAACTTCCGCTCGAAGTGAATATATAATTAACAAGTGGCAGCAGGACAGCCACCAGTTCGGACCCAATTTGTCAACGCGTGAGAGGGTCGATTATCCGACCTATCAGTTGGTAGATGGCGTGGTGCAAAAAAATCATCGCGGGGCGGGACGGCGATTCGGTACGGTGAAACGAGGGTGGTGACCGGCCGGGTCGTCAGTCGTCGGCCTGTCCGTGGCTGGGGACGCCGGATTCGGACGTCGGCGTCGCCGGGTCGGGCAGGTCCGTGCGCACGTCCGCGCGCTCGCGGTCAGCGATAACCTCGGCGTAGGCGTCGGGCATCACCTTCGTGAAGTTGTCCAGTTCCTCGTCCCACTCGGCCAGCAGGTCGGCGGCGCGCTCGGAGTCGGTGTACTCCGCGTGGTTCTCGACGAGGCGCGTGATCAGCTTCCGGTCGAGTTCGTCGAGCGCGGGCTCGATGGAGACCATGCCGGTGTTGGCCTTCCGGGCGAACTGGCCGTCGGGGTCGTAGACGTAGGCGACGCCGCCGGACATCCCGGCCGCGAAGTTCTTGCCCGTCTCGCCGAGGACGACGATGGCGCCGCCGGTCATGTACTCACAGCCGTGGTCGCCGACGCCCTCGACGACGCCCGTTACGCCGGAGTTGCGGACGGCGAATCGCTCGCCGGCCACGCCGTTGACGTAGGCTTCGCCCTGGGTCGCGCCGTACAGGGCGACGTTGCCGATGACGACGTTCTCCGCTGCCGCGTAGTTGGCGTTCTCGGGCGTCCGGACGATCAGCTTCCCGCCCGAGAGGCCCTTGCCGACGTAGTCGTTGGCGGTACCGACCAGGTCCATCGTGATCCCGTGCTGGAGGAAGGCGCCGAAGCTCTGGCCGGCGGTGCCCTCTAGCCGGCAGTCGATGGTGTCGTCCGGCAGGCCCTCGCCGCCGTAGCGGCTGGACACCTCGTTCGAGAGCGTCGCGCCGATGGCGCGGTCGACGTTGTCCACTTCCCTCGAGATGGCGACCGGTTCGCCCGATTCGAGCGCCGGCTCGGCCGCGTCGATCAGGTCCCAGTCGAGCGCGTCGGCGACGTCGTGGGTCTGCTCGCGGGTCTTGTAGCGGTCGTCGTCGCCCGCGGGATCGGCGATGACGCCCGAGAGGTCGACCTTCCTCGCCTTCGGCTGGCTTACGTCCGTCCGCTGGGCGAGCACGTCGGGGCGGCCGACCATCTCGTCGACCGTCCGGAAGCCCAGTTCGGCCATGATCTCCCGCAGTTCCTGCGCGACGAAGGTCATGTAGTTGATGACGTGCTGGGGTTCGCCCGGGAAGCGGTCGCGGAGCTTCTCGTTCTGCGTGGCGACGCCGACCGGGCAGGTGTTCTCGTGGCACTGCCGGGCCATCACGCAGCCCGAGGTGACCATCGAGGCGGTCCCGAACGCGTAGCCCTCGGCGCCGAGCAGCGTGGCGACGGCCACGTCCCGGCCGGTCTTCATCCCGCCGTCGGTGGTGACCTCGATACGCGAGCGCAGGCCCGTCGCGCGGAGCATCTGGTTGGCCTCGGCGAGACCGAGTTCCCACGGGAGGCCCGCGTTCTTGATCGAGGTCTTCGGCGACGCGCCGGTCCCGCCGTCGTGGCCCGAGATGTGGACCTTGTCGGCGTTGGCCTTCGCGACGCCGGCGGCGATGGTGCCGATGCCGTCCTCGGCGACCAGCTTGACGTTCACGTCGGCGTCGGGGTTCGAGGCCTTCAGGTCGTGGATGAGCTGCTTGAGGTCCTCGATGGAGTAGATGTCGTGCAGCGGCGGCGGCGAGATGAGGCCGACGCCCGGCGTCGCGTAACGGACGTGAGCGATCATCTCGTTGACCTTCTTGCCGGGCAGGTGGCCGCCCTCGCCGGGCTTGGAGCCCTGGGCCATCTTGATCTGCAGCTCCTCGGCCTCCGAGAGGTACTCGCTGGTGACGCCGAACCGGCCGGAAGCGACCTGCTTGATGCCGCACTCCTTCTCGGTGCCGAACCGTTCGGGCGGCTCGCCGCCCTCGCCGGTGTTGGCGTTGCTGCCGAGGCGGTTCATCGCGATGGCGTTGTTCTCGTGCATCTCCGGCGAGAGCGACCCGAGGCTCATCGCGGCCGTCTCGAAGCGTTCGACGATGTCCTCGACCGGTTCGACCTCCTCGATGGGGACCGACTCGCGGTCGGAGTCGAACTTCAGCAGGCCGCGCAGGGTCTGGAGGTTCTCGTTCTGCTCGTTGATCTCGGCGGCGAACTCCTTGTAGCGCTCGTAGTCGCCGGTGCGGACGGCCTGCTGGACCGTCCCCACGGTCGAGGGGTTCCACTGGTGGTGGATGCCGCCCGAGCGGTTCTCGTACTCGCCCTGGCGTTCGAGGTCGGGGTCCTCGCCCCAGGCGACTTCGTGGCGGTCGAGCAGGTCCTCCTCGATCTCCTCGAGGCCGATGCCTTCGGTGCGGTTGGCCGTCCCCTCGAAGTACTCCGCGACGAAGTCACTGGAGAGGCCGACGGCCTCGAATATCTGGGCGCCCTGGTAGCTCTCCACCGTGGAGATGCCCATCTTGGCCATCGTCTTCAGGAGGCCGTCCTCCAGGGCGTTGACGTAGGCGTCGATGGCCATGGAGAGTTCGGCGCCGTCCGGTCCCGCCACGAGGTCCTCGATGGTCTGGTAGGCGAGGTAGGGGTTGACCGCGCCCGCGCCGTAGCCGATCAGCGTCGAGACGTGGTGGACCGTGCGCGGGTCACCGGACTCGACGACGAGACCGACGTGGTTGCGCAGGCCGTTGCGGACGAGGTGGTGGTGGACACCGCCCACCGCCAGCAGGCTCGGGATGGCGACGCGGCCCTCGCCGGCCTGCCGGTCCGAGAGGACGACGACGTCGTGGTCGGTCGCCGCCTCGTCGGCGGCCTCGCGGGCCTCCTCGACGGCCTCGCGCAGGTCGTGTTCGTCCGGGTCGTACGTGATGTCGACGACCTTCGAGGACATGCCGTTGGCGCCGAGGTCGCGGATCGCCTCGGTCTGCTGGTCGGTGAGGACCGGCGAGTCGACGACCAGCTGGCGGGCGTGCTCGGGCGACTCGTCGAGCAGGTTGCGCTGGTGGCCCAGCCGCGACTCCAGCGAGGTGACCAGTTCCTCGCGGATGTAGTCCAGCGGCGGGTTGGTGACCTGCGCGAACAACTGCTTGAAGTAGGTGAAGAGGGGACGGTTGAACTGCGAGAGCACACTCAGGGGCGTGTCGTCGCCCATCGACCCGACCGGGTCCTTGCCCTTCTCGGCCATCGGCTCGATGAGGTGGTCGACCTCGTCGTAGGTGTAGCCGTACTGGGCCTGGTAGGCGCGCAGCTCGTCGAACTCGTGTTGGGGCAGGTTGTCGTCCTCGGGGTTGATGTCCTCGAGTTCGACCTGGTTCTCGTCGACCCACTCGCCGTACTTCTCGTCGGTCAGGCCTTCGAACACCTCGTCGTCGGGGACGACCCGGCCTTCCTCGGGGTCGGCGAGGAACAGCTGGCCGGGCTGGAGGCGGCCGCGCTCCTCGATGTCGGCGGGGTCGGTGTCGAGCGCGCCCGCTTCGGACGCCATGACGAGCGTGTTGTCGGTGAGGACGTCGTAGCGACACGGTCGCAGGCCGTTGCGGTCGAGGACGGCGCCGACGCGGTCGCCGTCGGTTGCCGCGACGAGCGCGGGGCCGTCCCACGGTTCGACCAGCGAAGCGTGGTAGTCGTACCAGTCGCGGCGCTGCCCGCTCACGTCGTTGGCCTCGCCGCGCCACGCCTCGGGGATGAGCATCCGGAGCGCGTGGGGGAGGTCGCGCCCCTCGAGCAGCAGCAGTTCGAGCGCGTTGTCGACGCTCGCGGTGTCCGATTGCTCCGGGTCGTCGATGATCGGTTTGAGCTTGTCGACGTCGGAGAACGCGTCGGAGTCGAGGTCCGTCTCACGCGCGCGCATCCAGTTGATGTTGCCCTGGATGGTGTTGAACTCGCCGTTGTGGATGATGCCGCGGTAGGGGTGGGCGAGGTGCCACGCGCCGAGGGTGTTCGTCGAGAAGCGGGCGTGGACCATCGCGAAGGTGCTGTCGAGGCGCTCGTCGGTCAGGTCGGGGTAGTAGTCGGCGACCTGCTCGCCTTTGAGCAGGCCCTTGTAGACGACTGTGTCGGTGGCCAGCGAGACGACGTAGAAGCGCTCGTGGCCCGCGGGCTCGGTCTCCTCGACGTAGTTCTCCAGCACTCGTCGGGCGACGTACAGCTGCCGGTCGAACTCGTCGCCGGTCAGCCCCTCGGCGGACTCGACGAACGCCTGGACGACCTCCGGCTCGGAGTCCAGCGCCGTCTGCCCGAGGTCGGCGTTGTTCGTCGGGACCGTCCGCCAGGCCACCACGTCGAGCCCTTCCGCAGCGAACTGCTCCTCGACGACGCCCTTCAGTTCCGCGCGCGCGTCAGCGTCGTCTTTCGGGAGGAACAGCGACCCGACGGCGTACTCGCCGGGCGTGAGGTCGGCGTCGACCTCGTCGGCGAAGAACTCGTGAGGCGTCTGGATCATGACGCCGGCGCCGTCGCCGGTCGCTTCCTCCGCTCCGGTCGTGCCACGGTGTTCGAGGTTCTCCAGCAGTTCCAGTCCGTCCGAGAGGACCCAGTGCCCACCGTCGCCGTCGAGGTCCATCACGACCCCCACGCCGCAGTTGGACCGCGCGTCGGCCGGGTCCGCCAGCCGGTGGTCCCCGTCGTCACGAGAGAATCCGCTCATGTGTCCCGCGTCTACCCGATACCCCGGTAAAACGCTTGGCCTGATAGACTATATGACCGTTATATCCACACTTAGGAGTATTAACATCCTTTGCTATGTATTACCTCACGAACGAACGGGGTAGTCACGGTGCCTGATCGTATCTACTGGTATCGTCGATTGGGTACGGTATAAAGCTAGCTCGAACCCGAGAAACCAAAAAGAACGTCCAAAAATAGAGAGTGAATCGAAACGGTGCCGCCCGAGGTGGATCGATGTCGAGGCGCCGTCAGGTGGTTACGGCCAGGTGCCGGCCTGCTCGGCGGCGTCGAGGACGCGCTGGATGGCGACGACGTACGCGGCGACGCGCATACTCGGCAGGTCGTGTTCCTCGTAGGCGTCGACGAGGTTCCAGAACTGCTCGACGGTGATGTCTTCGAGGCGCTCGTTGACGGTCTCCTCGTCCCAGTAGAAGCGCTGGCGATTCTGCACCCACTCGAAGTACGAGACGGTGACGCCGCCGGCGTTGGCGAGGATGTCCGGGACGATGATGACGTCCTTGTCCTCGAGGATGTCGTCGCCCTTCGGCGTGATCGGACCGTTGGCGGCCTCGGATATCACGTCGGCCTGGACGCCTTTGGCGACCTCCTCGTCGATGGCGTTCTCGAGCGCGGCGGGGATCAGCAGATCGACGTCGAGCTGGAGGAGCTCCTCGTTGCTGATCTCCTCGTCGGCGCCCTCGAAGCCGACGACGCTTCCCGTCTCGCGCTTGTGCTCTTTGGCGGCGACCGCATCGAAGCCCTGTTCGTTGTAGATACCGCCGCTGGAGTCGGACGCGGCGACGACGGTCGCGCCCATCTCCTCGATGAGCTTCGCGGAGAGCCAGCCGGCGTTCCCGTAGCCCTGGACGGCGACGGTGGCCTGGTGGATGTCCTTGTCGAGGTAGTCGAACGCCTCGCGGGCGGCGATGACGGTCGAGCGACCGGTCGCCTCGACGCGGCCCTCGCTCCCGCCGCTGGAGATGTCCTTGCCGGTGATGACGCCCGGCTCGGTGGTGTTCTCGAGGGTCTCGTAGGTGTCCTTGATCCAGTTCATCTCGCGCTGGCCGGTGTTGACGTCCGGCGCCGGCACGTCGCGGTCCTCGCCGATGAGCGGGGTGAGCTCCTTCGCGAAGGCGCGCGTGATGCGCTCGAGTTCGTCCTCGGAGTAGTCGTCGGGATCGATGATGATGCCGCCCTTGCCGCCGCCGAGCGGGATGCCGGCCGTCGCGGTCTTGTAGACCATCCAGCCCGAGAGGGCCTTGACCTCGTCGCGGGAGACCTGCGGGTGGTAGCGGATGCCGCCCTTGTACGGGCCGCGGTCACCGTTGAACTGCGAGCGGAACGCGCGGAAGACCTCGATCGACCCGTCGTCCATCTCGACCGAGAGGTTCGTCTCGAGGATGCGCTCGGGATTTTTCAGGCGGTCGAGCATGCCCTCGTCCACGTCGAGGTACTCCGCCGCCTCGTCGATCTGTTCCTGTAGGCTCTCGAAGGGGTTTACGTCGGATCCCATGTATGGACACTCGTATACTTCTGATAAAAATAAATCGGAATCGTCCAGATATCGGGCCGATAGCTGGAAAATTATTATACAGGAAGGGTGTCCAGATAATAATAGGTATATAACCACATAAAACACGAGTTGACGATCCGGGCGGTGACTCAGTAGCGACTGAAAATCGCTGGGCCGAGAGGGGGTGCTCGGCGAGCGATCGACCAGATCGCGGCCGAAATCGGGCCGCGTCTGCCGGTTGTCAGCCCGAAGTCTGACGGCCTTTTATGACCACCGCCGCGTCACTCGAAGACGCCGGGGCGCGGCACGGTCACACGCTCCCGTTCCCCGCCTCGCAGTGGACATCCCATCCAATCCCATCCTTTCGTACCGACTCACGTCGAGTCAGTCGTAGAGACCGCGGTCGGCTCCATCCGAAGCGTCACCGGCGACCCCTCGACCGTCCAGTCGCGGCTGTGGCCGCTTTCGTCGACGCCGGCGTCGACTGCATCACCACCTTCCGTGGCCGCGACGGTGAGATCGGAGACCCGGACGTCTTCACGCAGTTCTTCGGCGTGCTCGGCGACGGCCGCCCGGACCTCCGCGTCGGCAGTGAGGACCGACAGCCGGACCCGTCGATCGACCGCGAGATCGAGGTCCGCACGCATCTCCTGGGCGCGCCGGGCCACGTCGCGAGCGAGTCCCTGACGGCGTAGCTCCTCGGGAAGCGCCGTATCGACGTAGACCGTCCCGCCGTCGAAGGGGACGCACACTACGTCGTCCGGCACTCGCTCGACGACCGAGACTAGGTTCTCGGTCACCTCGTAGTCGGTCCCCTCGACGGTGACCGCCAGCGGCAACTCGGAGACGGGTCGGCCCTCAACGGCGTCCGCGACGGTCGACGCCGCCTCGCGGAACCGCGGGCCGAAGGCGTCCATCTCGGGGACGAGCACGCGCTCGCGAGCGGGGTACCGGTCGGTGAGCGCGACGGCCTCGGCGTTGGTCCGCTCGGCCAGCAGGTCGCGGTGGGTCTCGACCGCCTCCGCGACCGACGAATCAGTCGTCTCGACGACGGCTTCGGCGACCGGCCAGCGGTGTTTGCGCCCCATCTCCTGGCGAGCAGTAGCGACCGCGCCCTCGACCTCCCGGAGTGCGTCGACGTGCGTGACCAGCTCCGGACGGACGGGCAGGTCGAGGTCGGTTGCGTCCGGCCAGTCCGTGGCGTGGACCGTCGGCTCGCCCGCGTCCGTCGGCCCGTCCCCACCCGCCGACCCGTCAGCGTCCGCCGGCCTGTCGAGCGCGTGGTAGAGCCGCTCGGCGAGGTGGGGCGCGAACGGCGCGAGCAGCCGGACCGAGGCGCCGAGAACCGTTCCCAGCGCGTCGTAGGCCGCCCGCTTGTCCGCCGTCGAGTCGGGCGTCCAGACGCGCTCGCGCACCGTCTGGACGTAGTACCGCGAGACGTCCTCGACGAGAAAGTCGAGGGTCGCGTCGAGCGCGACGTTCGGCTCGCGGGCCTCGAAGGCCTCGGTCGCCGTCTCGACCGTCTCGTGCAGGCGGGCGAGCACCCACTCGTCGAGGACGGTCCGATCGGCGGAGTCGGCCGTCAGACCCAGCGTGGGCCGGTAGTCGTCCTCGGCCATGAACATCGCGGCGAACCGGGCGACGTTCCAGACGACGTCGAAGCGCTCCCGGGTCGTCTCGACGCCCTCCATGTCGGAGGTCATCGTCACGTCCTGGCCCTGCTGTTCGTGGCCGAGCAGGTGCGCCCGCAGCGCGTCGCGCCCGTGGGCCGCGGCAACCTCCGGCGGCCGCAGGACGTGCCCGCGGGACTTCGACATGGGTTCGCCGTCCAGCAGCGCCCACCCGTGCATCAGCACCTCCTCGTAGGGGGCCCGGTCGGCGAATGCGACGCCAAGGTACAGCTGCATCAGGAACCAGCCGCGAGTCTGGTCGTTGCCCTCGACGACGAGGTCGGCGGGCCACTCGTCCGGCGTGGGGTTCTCGCTCGGCCGCTCCCGCAGGCTCGCCCACGACGCGACGGCGGAGTCGAACCACACGTCGAGCACATCCTCGACGCGCGTCGCCCCGCCGCCGCAGTCCGGGCAGGGGATCGTCACCTCGTCGACGACGGGACGGTGCGGGTCCTCCGGGACCGCGTCGAGTCCGGCGCGCTCGGCGAGATCCTCGCGCGAGGAGACGACCACGTCGCGGCCGCAGTCGTCGCAGTGCCACACGGGCAAGGGGCTCCCCCAGTAGCGCTGGCGGGAGACGTTCCAGTCCGGCCCGTTCTCGACGGTGTTGCGGAATCGCCCCTCGCGCGCTTCTTCGGGGTACCACGTCGTCTCGCCGACGGCGTCGAGCAGGTCGGCTTTCAGCCCCGTCACGCGGACGAGCCACTGCTCGGCGGCGCGGAACACCACCTCCGCGTCGCAGCGCGGACAGCGCGGGTACTCGTGGGTGAACTGCTCGGTGGCGAGGAGCGCACCGGTCTCCCGGAGCGCGTCCGTGACGGCCGCGCGGCCGTCGCCGTGGACGCGCTGGCCGGCGAACGGCCCGGCCTCCGCGGTGAATCGCCCGGTCAGATCCACCGGCGAGTACGCGGGGGCGTCGAGGCCGAGTTCGCGGGCGCGCTCGAAGTCCTCGTGGCCGAACCCCGGCGCGGAGTGGACCAGCCCCGTCCCGTCGCCGCCGGTCTCGACGTAGTCGGCGTGGGTGACAGTCCCCCGCGGCGTCGGGTGGTCGGGGAGCCGGTCGGCGAGCGGGTTGTCGTAGGACACGCCGACGAGGTCGCTGCCCGGCAGCGTCTCGGCGACAGCGTAGTCGTCCGCGGCGACGCCCAGCGCGTCCATCACCGCGGGCACGCGCTCGGAGGCGACGTACAGCGGGCCGTCGGTCGCGACGCCCGCGTCGAGCGCGCCGTCGGCGACCGCTACCGCGGCGTACTCCCCGTCGGCGTCGACGGCGACGAACTGATTCCCGACGAGCGTCCACGGCGTCGTCGTCCACGCGACGAGCGTCCCCTCCCCGTCGGCGAGCGGGAAGCCGACGTAGGCGGCTTCGACGGTCCGATCCTCGTACTCCAGCCGCGAGTCCGAGACCGCCGTCTCGCAGCGCGGGCAGGTGTTGACGACCTGTCGACCGCGCTCGACGAGGCCGCGGTCGGCGAGTCCGGCGAAGGCGTCCCAGACGGCGTCGACATACTCGGGATCCATCGTCTGGTAGACGTCGTCCCAGTCCATCCACACCGCGAGATCGCGGAACTCCTCGTCCATGACTGCGCGCTGCTCGTCGACGAACTCGCGACACTCGTCGACGAAGCGGTCGACGCCGTAGTCCTCGACCGCCTGCTTCGTCTCGAAGTCGTGGGCCTGCTCGACGTTCACCTCGACGGGCAGTCCGTGGGTGTCGTAGCCCGGGCGCGCGCGGACCGCGCGGCCCTGCATCCGGTGATAGCGCAGCAGCGCGTCCTTGAGGATCTTCCCCCACGCGTTGCCGACGTGCATCCGCCCGCTGGTGAAGGGCGGGCCGTCGAGGAAGTAGAACGCCTCGCCGTCGCGTTCGCGGGCGCGCCGCTTGGCGTACTCGTAGGCGCGGCTGGTCTCCGCGGGCGCGTCGACGTCCGGGAAAGCGTCGGGGTCGCGCCAGTGGTCGTTGACGTGCTGTTCGACCGCGTTCGGGTCGTAGTGGTCTGGTAGTCGTTCCGGCATCGATCAGATGTGTCTCGTCGTGTCGGTCGGCGTGCAGTGCGAGGCGACTCGCCGGACCGCGCGTCCGGAGGCCGAGTCGCCGCTGGCGGATCGAGACTCACAGCACGAGCGGGCCCGGTTCGAGGGCGTCCGCGGGCGGACGCGACCGCCGGCGTCGGACGAGACTGGCGTCGCTGACGGATTCGAACGGACCGTCGCGCCCCGAGAAAGTTGGTACTATGCCCCTGACGGGGCAATAATGAACGCCGCCGCGGCCGGAGCCTGCCGCGTCATTATCTGAGTAATCCGCCTCGGTCGATAAATCGTTTTCGGCGCGTGTCGGGGACCGCGTTCGAGCGACGGGCCGTCACTCGTCCCGACGGTACGCCAGCGGCCGGAGCGTCTCGGGGTCACCGTCCGGGCGGTCGACCGCGCCGATCGCCTCGAACCCGCACGCCTCGTAGAACGGGACGAGTCCCTCGCGTGCGAGCAGCGAGAGGTCCACGTCCGAGAGCGGCGGGTGGGTCACCAGCGCGGCCAGCAGTTGCTCGCCGAGGCCCTCGCCGCGGCGACCGGCGCGGACGATCACGTCGTAGACCATCGCGTAGTACGTGTAGTCGGTCAACACCCGCGCGGCGGCGACGAGGTCGTCGGTCGCCTCGTCCCTGAGCGCGACCACCTCGTCGGTGGCCGCGAGCGCGCGGCGGAGCGTGGCCTCCTCGCGGTCGGCCCACCACTCGTAGGTCCGATAGAGGTCGATCAGTTCCGCTGTCGCCGCTGGTCCGAGCGAACGCTCGACGGTGACGGACATGCGCGTGGGGAGCGACGGCAGCGAGAAAAGCGTGTCTCCAGTGTGTGAGAGATTCCCGGTCGGCGGGCGAGCCACTTAGATCGCCCGCAAGCCGTTTTTCCGGTGCGGGCCCCTTTCTGGAACATGAGCGATTCGCTCGCGACGCGACTCAAAGCCGACGGCGACGGCACCGCGACGGTGACGGCGGTCCCCGACGGGAGCGTCGACCGCTTCTACGAGGTGTTCGATGGCGAGCGCCGCGTCCGCCACCGCGAGGCGTTCGGCGAGGCGATCACGGAGGGCCACTCGCCGGCGTTCCGCGTCCGCCGCACGTCGGTCGAACCCGGCGGCCACGCGGTCAACATGGCCGAGCAGGCCGATCTACTGGGGAACGACGTGACGCTCGTCGGCCACTGCGACGACCCGGTCTTCGAGGCGCTCCCCTACGAGACGGTCTCGATGGGCGAACCCTCGGACGTCGACGTCTACGGCTTCGACGACGGCGACGTGCTGATCGCGGAGCCCTCCGCGGACATCGCCGACTGGTCGCTCGCCGACCTCCGGGAGGCCGCGGCCGAGCGGTTCGACGAGCTCCTGACGGCGGAGGTCGTCTTCTGGACGAACTGGACGACGTTCGACGCGACGCCCGAGGCGCTGTCGTCGCTCGCGCGGGCCGACCCCGACGGCGAGTACTTCCTCTTCGATCCGGGGAGCCTGTCGGCGCGCTCCCCCGACGCGATGGAGCGGCTCGCCGACTCCCTGCGCGACCTGGGTGAGGCGTACGACGTGGTGCTGGCCGTCAACGGCGGCGAGGCACGGATGCTGGTCGACGGCATCGCGGGGGAGCGCGACTCCGAGTCGCTCGCAGATCTGACAGCGGCGCTCCGCGAGACTGCCGATCTCACGGCCGCGGTCGTCCACGAGGCCGACGAGGCCGTCGCGGCCACGCCCGAGGGCACCGTCCGCATCGAGAACGTCGCCGTCGACCCCGTTCGCCACACCGGCGGCGGCGACCGGTTCGACGCCGGACTGTCGCACGCGCTGGCACGCGAGTGGGACTGGACGGACGCGCTCCGGCTCGGCAACGCCTGCGCCTCCCGATACATCGCCACCGGCGACTCCGCCACGCCGGAGGAGCTGGCAACGTTCGTCCGCGAGCGCGAGTGAGTCGGCCCGGCCGCGCGTATTCAGGCACGGGCGTCAACCCGCGCTGGCTCGTTAGCTGCTGACACAGATGGTTCGACCGCGCTCTCCCGCCGCCGTACCAGATCGCGCCGCGTCTCGTCCGCCGACTGTCCCGGAACCGATCGGAGCCGCGGGGCGGTCGCCGTGACGCCTGACCTGAAACCGCTCGACCAGCAGGTGATGGTGATCACCGGCGCCACGTCGGGCAACGGGCTGGCGACCGCTCGGATGGCCGCCGACCGCGGCGCCTCGCTCGTCCTCGCCGCCCGAAGCGAGGGCGCCCTCGACGAGTTGACCCACGAGATCGCAGAGCAGGGCGGCGATGCCGTATACGTCGTCGCCGACGTGAGCGACCCGGAAGACGTCGAGCAGATCGCCGCCGTCGCCGAGGACAGCTACGGGGGGTTCGACACGTGGGTCAACAACGCCGGGAAGTTCATCTACGGCCGCCTCGACGAGACGCCGATCGACGACATGCGCGAGCTCTTCGAGGTCAACGTCTGGGGGCTGCTCTACGGCTCGCTCGTCGCCGCGGAGCACTTCCGCGACCGCGGGAGCGGCGCGATAATCAACGTCGGGAGCGTCGTCTCCGAGCGGGCGATGATCCTGCAGGGGGCCTACACCGCCTCGAAACACGCCGTCAAGGGGTTCACCGACACCCTCCGGATGGAACTCGAAGAAGAGGGCGCGCCGGTGTCGGTGACGCTCGTCAAGCCGGCGGCCATCGACACGCCCTACGCCGAGCACGCGAAGAACTACACCGACAGCCAGGTGACGCTCCCGCCGCCGGTCTACGCGCCCGAGACGGTCGCGCGGACCATCTGCCACGCCGCCGAACACCCCGAGCGGGACGTCTACGTCGGCGGGGCCGCGAAGAACATGGCCCAGATGGAGTACTACGCGCCCGGGCTGCTCGACACGATCATGGAGCGGCTGTTCGTCGGGCTCCAGAAGCGCGACCGGCCTCCCCGTCCGCCCGCGGAGAACGCATTCGACCAGCCGAGCGGCGAACTGAAAGAGCGCGGCGACCACGGGGGCCACGTCGCAAAGCGGAGCCTCTACACGCGCTTTGCGACCAGCGGTGTCAGCGGGAAGACCGTCGGTGCCCTCGCGGTCGTGGCGGCGGCCGGCTACGCCCTCTACCGGGCGGCGCGCGAGGACGAAAGCCGGTCTCAACGACGAGTCGACGCCGATTCGAACGAACGGGGCCGACGGCCGCGCGGGATGGTCACCAAGCGGCGGTGAGCGGGAAGACTCCGCCGAGCACGGCAGTCAGCAGACCTGCCAGCCGCCGTCGACGTGCAGGAGTTCGCCCGTCGTGTAGTCCGCGGCGTCGCTGGCGAGGTAGCAGATCGCGGGCGCGATATCTTCGGGGGTTCCGGCTCGCCCCATCGGGACGTCCTTCAGGAACTCCTCCTCGCCCTCGTCGGCGGCGGCCTGCGTGGCCGCTTCCGTCCAGCCGTCGACGAACTCCGTCGCGATCTGGCCGGGCGCGACGGCGTTGACGCGGATCCCCGAATCGGCCAGATCGAGCGCGGCGCCGCGCGTGATCATCCGGACGGCGCCTTTCGTCGCGTCGTAGCCCACCTGTCCGTGCTGGGCGAGCGAGGAGCTGATCGACGCGGTGTTGACGACGACGCCGGGGTCGTCGCGGTCGATCATGTCCCGTGCGGCGGCCTGCGTGCCGACGAAGACGCCGCGGACGTTGACCCCGAACATGGCGTCCAGTTCGGAGGCGTCGAGGTCGGTGATCGAGCCGCCGCGGAACAGGCCCGCGTTGTTAACCATCACGTCGACGCCCCCGTACTCCCGGGCGGCCTCGACGACGCTCTCGACCTCGTCGGGGTCGGACACGTCGGTCTCGACGTAGTGGGCCTCGCCCCACGAATCCCTGATGACGTCGTGGGTCGGTTTCTCGGCGTCCAGATCCTTCGGGTCCGGGCGTACATCGGCGACGACGACGGTGGCGCCGGCCTCCCCGAATTCGATGGCGGTCGCGCGGCCGATACCGGAACTGCCCCCGGTGACGACGACGACCTCGTCGCTGAAATCGAAGCTTGCAGTCCCCATGGCCGAACCGTCGACCGAGAAGGCCAAAACGCCACCGCCGGTCGCGGGCATCGATCGGGAGACCGGCCCCGAGTCCCGAGAATCGCCACAAAGCTCATTCTGGACGCGGTCGCAGCGTCAGGTATGCAGGAGGCCTGGATCCAGCTCCGGTGTCCGGACTGTGACGAACAGTGGGAAGCCAACCCCGCGGACCTCCACAGCCCCGACGAGGCGTTCACCTGCGAGGGCTGCGACGGGACGCGCCCGCTGTCGGAGTTCACCAAGACCCAGCGCGACTTCGAGATCCTCCGAGATTTCCACGCGAGCTAGAGCCACCCGGAAGTTTCGCCCGAACGAAAAGAGACAGGTTACGATGCTTCGAACTCGGATGGGATGACCGAGTTCGATGCGGTAGTTTTTGACCTCGACAACACGCTTTGCGTCCCGACGCAGAGCGACGAGGAGATCCACGAGGCGATATTCGAGCGCACGGGGATCCCGGAGTTTTTCCATCCCGCCGACATGAACGACATCGACTGGTCGGCGTTGCCCGAAGCTGACTCGGAACGGGCCCACTACGAAAACGTCTACCGCGCCGTCGCGGCCGAGGTCGGTGCCGACCCAGACCACGCGCCGCCACTGGCGGAGGCGACGGTGGAGGTAATGAATCCGGTCGCAGTGGAGTTCCGAGACGGTGCCGAGGAAGCGCTCGCGTACGCCCGCGACCGGTACGATGTCGCGCTCCTCACGAACGGAACCGAGGAGTCCCAGCTGCCGAAAGTCGAACGGCTCAGCGTCGCCGACTGCTTCGAGGCGGTCGTCTGCTGCGGGCCGGGCACCGGGATCGAATCGAAACCGCATCCGGAGCCGTTTGAGCGGGCCCTCGACGCGCTCGACACGGCCCCGGATCGAACAGTCTACGTCGGCGACCGTCACGACGGCGATGTCGTCGGCGCCCACGAGGCTGGCATGCAGTCGGTGTGGGTGCCGACGGGGGTCCCCGGCGAGCACCACCCCGCAGACCCTGAACCCGAACCGACTCACTGGCTCGACGGGATGGACGAACTGCGAAGCGTTCTCTGAGGACGGGTGGCCCGGGACTCACCGAGCCGGGCTGATCGTTCTCGTAGCACAGCTGTTCGTCGAGCGGGTCTGAAAGTATCGGATACTGTTGAGCCGCTCAGACTTCGGCGGGGAGGCCGGCGAGTTCCGCAGCCTCGTCGGCGGAGGCGTCGTCGTGGAGGACGGCGGCGACGGCTCGGGTGATGGCCTCGGGGTCGTCGTGCTGGAAGATAGAGCGGCCCATCGAGACGCCGGCGGCGCCGGCGTCGACGGCACCGCGGACCATCGAGAGGGTCTCGCGGTCGGTGCCCTTCGAGCCGCCGGCGATGACGACCGGGAGGGAGGTCGCGTCGACGACGCGGTCGAAGGTGTCGGCGGTGCCGCTGTAAGCGGTCTTGACCACGTCGGCGCCGAGTTCCTCGGCGAGGCGGACGGCGTGGCTCAGGTCCTCGGCGAACAGTTCGGGGTCGTCGTCGCGCACGTCGTGGCCGCGGGCGTAGGCCATCGCGAGCACCGGCAGGCCGTAGCGCTCGGCCTCGCTCGTGACCTCGGCGAGCTTGGTGATCTGGTCGGGCTCGTGCTCGCTGCCGACGTTGATGTGGAAGGAGACGGCGTCGGCGCCGGCGCGGACGGCGTCCTCGACAGTGCCGGTCATCCGCTTGTCGCTCTCGTCGGGGCCGATCGTCGTCGAGCCGTTGAGGTGGACGATGTAGCCCGCGTCGTTTTTGTTCGGGTGGACGCGGCCGGCGACCCCCCGCTGGGTGAGGACGGCATCGGCGCCGCCGCGCGTGATCGCGTCGACCGTCGATTCGAGGTCGACGAGGCCTTTCACCGCTCCGAGCGTGATCCCGTGGTCCATCGGGACGATGAGGTACCGCCCCCCTGTCCCGATGCGGGCGAGACGCGCGTCTTTCCCTGCAGTCATGTTGTGTGAGGGTGTGGCAAGTACGGTAATGTGCGTTCCGGTTGCGGCCCGCCTTGCGCGACCACGGCACGCCGACCGCGGTGATGTTCACCGACTCCCCACACCGCCCATTCGTTTTCACCACTGATACTCTAGGGCGTATAGATATAGTGCATAAATCCCTCGTAGCAGATAATGAAGTCCTGCGTCTCTATTTTAATATCTCTCGCCTGTGTCGCCGTCGTGGTCGGGGCGCTGACGACGGTCGGCGCGGCGGCTCCTCTGCCGGCGGACGACCGGCCGGCGTCACTGCCTGGCAGTGCGTCCCCAGAGATGCAGGAATCCGGCCAGATCGCGTCCGAGACCACCGGACCGACGACGAACGTCACCGTCCGACGGACCGAAGAGCGAGCAGTGGAGTACACTCTCCGCGTGACCGACCGCCCCGAATCGGGTCGGCTGTGGGTCGTCCTCCGCGGTCCGGCCACCGTCCAGTCGTCGTCGGGGTTCGATCGGGCATCCAGCAGTAAAGTGACGCGACTGGTCGCAAACCGGTCAGCGGCGGACGAGTCCGCGTTGACAGTCAAGATCAGCGCGAACGGAACGGCGAGCGACGAGACGATCGTCGCGGACGACTGGACGTTCGGGACGGTCCCGTTCGTCGAACTCCAGTGGACGCACGGCGGGTCGGTCGAGCGCTCGTGGCCGCTGACCGAGCGGCGCGCGCCCGACGCGGGATCGCCGGCCTCACTCGGTCACAGGTACGCCGTCGTGGGGGACCACGATCTGACCCACCGCTCGACCCCGAACGGCGGGATCGACCTCGTAGTTCCGTCGGGGGCGATGGACGGGACCCGGACCGACCGGGTCGCGGACTCGCTCGCGCGGGCATCCCGCGACCTGGACGTGGGTGACCGCGGCGACGACGTGCTGGCTTTCGCGGCACCGGATTCGATCCGCTGGGGCGGCGAGTCCGTCCCCGCCCACGACGAACTCTGGGTCAACGCGGGCTCCCGCCTCGACGACCCCGAGGCCGTCTGGCTCCACGAGTACGTCCACACCCGCCAGTCGTTCCGCCTCGCCGAGAACATGACGTGGTTCCGCGAGGCCAGCGCCGAGTACTACGCCGCCGCGCTCGCGCGCGAACAGGGACTGATCGACAGCGCGGCGATGGAGCGACACCTCGACGGCGCGCCGTCGTCGGCGACGCTCACCGACCCCGATAGCTGGGGCAGCGACGCGGTCCCCCAGCGGAAGGGCGGGCGCGCGCTCGCCGTCCTCGACCGGCGGATCCGCGAGCAGACCTACGGCCACCGCTCGCTGGAGGACGTCTTCCGCCGGCTCAACCGCCACGACGGCGTCGTCACCTACGCCGCCTTCGCCCAGACGGTCGCCGAGGTGACCGGCGAACCCGACGACGACTGGCTCGACAACCACGTGAACGGGTCGGCGCCCGTCGCGGAGCAGTACGGCCCCGACGCGCGACCGCTCGGTGCCAGTCTCCTCGCCGGGTTCGGACTCGGCGAGACGACGGAGTCCGGGTTCGGTGAGACGACGGAAGCAGGGATGGAAAGCGGTGGCGCGTCCGCAGCGCTCCGCGGCACGGGCGAGGTATTCTTCGCCATCTCGACCGTATTCAGCGTTCTCGCCGGGATTCCGCTGTACGGCGCGCTCCGCTGGCTACAGCGGCACGAACGAGGCGAGCGCGAACGGGGGCAGCCGTTCGACCGGACGATGGGTACTCCCTGAAGCAACGGAGAACGAGTCTGGGGGTGTTCAGTCCGACTGTTCCGACGCCGTCCGCGCCTCGGCACCGGCCAGCGCGCCCTCCTTGAGCTCGCGGGCCTTCGATTCGAGGCGCTGGGCCGTCTCGGCGAACGGCTGGTCGACCTCGGGGTCGGCGCCGGCGGCGATGATGTCCACCAGCGCCGAGCCGACGATGATCCCGTCGGCGCCCGCCGAGACGATGCGCTCGGCGTGCTCGCCGGTCTTGATGCCGAAGCCGACGGCCTTCGGGACCTCCCAGTCGGCGACGCGGGCCAGCGACTCCTCGGTCTGGCCGGAGACGTCCTCGCGGGCGCCGGTCACGCCCAGCCGAGCCTGCACGTAGACGTACCCGGAGACGTTCTCGCGCATCCGTTCGAGGCGTTCGCCCCTCGTCGTCGGCGCGATGATGAACACGAGGTCCTGGTCGAACTCGTCGCAGGCCTCCCGGAGCGGGCCGGCCTCCTCGGCGGGCAGGTCGACGACGACGAACCCCTCGATGCCGACCTCGGCCGCTCGCCGGGCGAAGGCGCGCGGGCCTCGCTCGCCGGTCTCGGGATGGGTGTACTGGGCGACGAGGTTGTAGTAGGTCATACAGACCAGCGGCACGTCCACGTCGAGGTCCTCGACGAACTCGAAGTAGTGCTCGGGGGTCATCCCGGCCTCCAGCGAGCGGACGACCGCCTCCTGGATGGTGCGGCCTTCCGCCATCGGCTCCGAGAACGGGAGGCCGAGTTCGATCACGTCGGCACCGCCCCGTTCGAGCGCCTCGACGTACTCCAGCGATTCCTCGTAGCTCGGGTCGCCCGCCGCGACGTACGGGATGAACGCGGGTCCGTCGGCGAAGACGCGTTCGAGCCCCATCAGAGGTCACCTCCGCTCCCGGCGGCCTCGCGCAGCACCGACATGTCCGGTGCGATGTCGAGGTCGCGCTTCTCCGTCTCTTCGAGCACCGTTTCGAGGTCCTTGTCGCCGCGGCCGGAGACGTTGACGACGACGAGGTCGCCGAGTTCGTCGTGGTGCTCTTCGAGGTAGCCGAACGCGTGGGCAGACTCCAGCGCGGGGATGATCCCCTCGTCCTGCGAGAGCCGGTGGAACCCTTCGAGCGCGGCGTCGTCGTCCACGTTGCCCGCCCGGACGCGCCCCTCGTCGACGAGGTGGGCGAGTTCGGGGCCGACGCCGGCGTAGTCCAGCCCCGCCGACACCGAATGGGACTCCATGATCTGGCCGTCGGAGTCCTGGAGCAGTTTCGTCCGTGCACCGTGGAGGACGCCCCGCTCGCCCGTGGAAAGCGACGCCGAGTTCGGCGCGACGCCCTCTTCCTCGTCGACTTCGAGCGAGGACCCGCCCGCCTCGACGGCGTGCAGTTCCACGTCGGCGTCGTCGACGAAGTGGTGGAAGGCGCCCATCGTGTTCGACCCGCCGCCCGCGCACGCGAGGACGGCGTCGGGCAGGCGACCCGCTTTCTCCTGGACTTGCTCGCGGGCTTCCTCGCTGATGACCGCCTGGAAGTCCCGGACGATAGAGGGGAACGGGTGCGGGCCGACGACCGAGCCCACGACGTAGTGGGTGGTCTCGACGGTCGTCGCCCAGTCGCGGAACGTCTCCGTGATGGCTTCCTTGAGCGTGCCGCGACCCGCGGTCACGGGATTGATCTCGGCGCCGTTGATCTTCATCCGGAAGACGTTGGGTCGCTGGCGCCGGATGTCGGTCTCGCCCATGTAGATCTCGCAGGGCATGTCGAGGTGCGCGGCGGCCATCGCCGTCGCGGTGCCGTGCTGGCCGGCGCCCGTCTCGGCGATGATCCGCTCTTTGCCCATGTACTTCGCGAGCAGCACCTGCCCGAGGGCGTTGTTGAGCTTGTGCGCGCCGCCGTGGAGCAGGTCCTCCCGTTTGAGGTAGACCTCGGTGTCGTAGCGCTCCGACAGCGATTCGGCGTGCTGGAGCGGGAGCGGGCGCCCGCCGAAGTCGGCGAGTCGCCGCCGGAACTCGTCCATGAAGCCGTCCTCGTTGTCGAGGACGTACCGCTCGTAGGCGTCCGCGAGCTCCTCGATGGCCGGCATCAGTGACTCCGGCACGAACTGTCCGCCGTACTCCCCGAACATCTTGTCTGTGCTCATGATTGGGTGTCCCGTTCCGCACTCGCGAGGCGCTCGGTGTTCTCGGTCACGTCGCCGTCCATGATCGCCGACCCCACCAACAGGGCGTCGGCGCCCGCCTCGCGCATCCGCGTCACGTCGTTCGTCGTCGCTATGCCGCTCTCCGCAATGAGGGTGACGTTTTCGGGCACTTCGGGCGCAACCGCCTCGAACGTCCCCAGGTCGACCTCCAGCTCCGCGAGGTCGCGGTTGTTCACGCCGATAATCTCCGCACCGGCGTCGAGCGCCCGCTCGACCTCCTCGGCGGTGTGGGTCTCGACGAGGACCTGAAAGCCACGCTCGCGCGCCGCCTCCAGCAGATCCGCGAGGTCGTCGGTCCCCTCCTCGTCGAGGAAGCGGACGATCAGCAAGACCACGTCCGCCTCGACGGCGTCCAGTTGGCCCTCGCTGACGACGAAGTCCTTGCGCAGGATCGGCACGTCCACGGCCGCGCGGATCCGTTCGAGCGCGTCGGTCGACCCGCCGAAGTGCTCGGGTTCAGTCAGCACCGACAGCGCCGCCGCCCCGCCCGCGACCATCGACTCGGCGAGTTCGACGGGGTCGTCCTCGCGTTCGCCGTCGGTCGTCGGACTCGTCGGCTTGACCTCCGCGATCACCGGGACGCGCCCGTCGGCTTCGGCCCGGTCGAAGGCCGCCGGGAGCGAGCGCGCGTCGACGTCGACGCGCTCGCCGCTGCCCGACCGTTCGCGGGCCGCGTCCAGTATCGACCGCACCTCTGGCGCGATCGTTTCATCAGTACTCATTGATGTCCACTAACGGACAGAGTTGTACATAAGGTTTGCGTCACGGTGTCGGACAGGAGCGATGCGGTGGCGCGCGCTGTCGCGCGTCTCGTCGCGCGATCGCAGTCGTGCGAGGGATGAGGGAGTGAGCAAAGCGAACGAGCGAATCGGCTGGGGAGGCTCGTGGTTCGTTGCGGTGCTGTGCGGTTCTGCTGTTCCTGGCGTCCTCGTGAGCGAAGCGAACGAGGGCTCAGGAGAGCTTGCTCTCCTGGTGGACTGAAAGGGCGAGGCGGGCTCGCGTTCACTTCAGTCGCCTGAGCGGGCCACTATCCGCGCGGGCGGTGCTGAGAGCGCGGGTATCCCGCTCAGTGACCGCGAGCGCGCCGAGGGCTTTCAACTCTCTGCATATCCTGTGGTAGCGGTTCGAGCGACTCTTAGCGAGCGCGCCGAGGGTATTCATCACAAAACGGGCCGCTCACTAGCTGACCAACTTCGTCCGGGTACAACGCAACGAGAGACACCCGAAGAAGCAACTCCGGGAGGCGAACGCTGAAAAGGGCAGCCACCCTGACCCAGGGTATGAGTCTGCTGGCCGACGAACTCGCCGGTGTAGTCGACCTGTTCGGAGGGTTGACTCGTGAGGAACTTCACCGCGCGCTGGAGGAACTCGCGTTCAAGCGCGGCGAGGAACCCGACGCCGACGCCGTCGCTGCCGCCGTAGAGGACACCGTCGAGAGCTACCACGTCGTCCCCGTCGACCACGAGGGCGAGACGCTGCTGGTCGCCGGGCCCGTCGCGTTCCCGACGCTACCCGAACACGCCGAGGACCTGCCGCACATCATGGACGTCGAGGAGCAGACAGTCGAGCGCGAGGCCGTCGCTGCCGCGGTGCGCGACCGGCTGGAAGCCGACACCGAAGCCGTCGCGGCGGCCGGAGACAGCGACCGGGCGGCCGACCTCGTCGACGTGTGTTACGATCTGGAGACGTGGGCCGACGTCGACACGGGCGGTCTCCGCGAACGGCTGGACGGCGTGTGACCTGCCTTCGAGGGTAACCCGTCAGTTAAGACCACCCGCCCCATTCGTTGGCCTATGGACCTGTCGCGGGTACGCGAGCGCGACCCCGTCGGCCTGCGGTCCGAGGACGGACCCACCGAGGCCGACAGCGATCGGCTCACCGGCGACGAGCGTGAGGCCGCGGTACTTGCGCCCATCGTCACCCGCGACGGCGACGAGCACGTCCTCTTCACCAAGCGCGCCGACCACCTCCCCGACCACCCCGGGCAGATGAGCTTCCCCGGCGGCGGCCGCGAACCCGAGGACGACGATTTACTGGCGACCGCACTCCGCGAGGCCTACGAGGAGATCGGGCTCCGGTCGGAGGAAGCGGAGACCGTGGGCCGACTCGACGACATCCGGACGATCACCGACTACCTCGTCCGGCCGTTCGTCGTCCGCATCCCCGACCGCGAGTACCGGCCCGCCGACGGCGAGGTCGCCGAGGTGGCCGTGCTCCCGGTCGCCGGCCTCACCGATCTGGACAACTACGAGAGCGAGCGCCGCGACCACCCCCACTACGGCGAGATCCGCCTGCACTTCTTCCACGTCGACGGGTACACAGTCTGGGGTGCCACCGCGAACATGCTCGTCCAGCTGCTGGAGCTGACCACCGACTGGGAACTCCCGCCCGAGCCCGACCACGCGGTCGACGCCGACGCCGACCTGCCGGGCTGACCGGAGACAAATCTTCAAGGGTCGACCGCCCCGACGATAGGTATGAACGACGAGGCTGGCATCTTCGCGCGCGAGTCGGCGTATCTCGACTGCTACGTCCAGTTCGGCGCCGCGCAGGGCCGCGTGCTCTCGGTGTCCTTCCCGAACACCCCCGACGACGAGGCCGCGGGCGAGCACGAACTGCTCGACCGGATCGACGAGTACCTCGAAGGCGAGGAGGACGACTTCGCCGACGTGACCGTCGCGCTGACGGTCCCGACCGACCGGCGCGGCGTCCTCGAAGCCGTCCGCGAGATTCCCTACGGCGAGCAGGTGAGCATCGACCAACTCGTCCGGATGACGCCCGACGGCGACCCGGACGACGAGGAAGACGTGCGGACCGCCCGGAGCGCGCTCGCGGACAACCCCGCGCCGCTGCTCATCCCCGACCACCGCGTCCGCGACGGCCCCAGCGCCGCGCCCGCCGAGGTCGAACAGCGACTGCGCTCGGTCGAGGGCCTCTGACTGTCAGGCTGTCGCCGCGTCCGGACCCGTCTCGAAGCGGAACCAGAGCAACAGGACCATCGCCGCGAATATCGTCAGCTCCGCCGCCAGCGACGCCGCCTCCGCCGCGACCGGGAGCCACGCCGGCCCCACCGTCCCGACTATCAGCGCCGCCCCGCCGCCGGCGAGAGCCGCCCCCGTGAGCAGCTTCGCCTGCTGGACCGTCCCGACGACAGCGACCACCCCAACGAACGCGAGCGCGACGGCCAGCCCGGCACCGACCCACAGCGGCGGAACCGCGAACTCGCCGGTCGAGTCCGTCACCACGATCGCGAGCCAGACCACTGCCAGGACGGCCCAGCCCGCCAGTTTGAGTCGGTGTATGCGTTCGTCGTCCATGCAGAATATGTCGGACGAGTGCCACAAAACAGCACCGTTCGATCCCGCGCTCACGACCACACGGGGTCCGGCAGGCCGAACCCTTCGTGGACGAGGAACTCCAGCGCGTTGACGAGGTAGTGGGCGACGACCACCACGAGGAGGCTGTTCGTCAGGACGAACCCCGCCGCGAGCGCGAACCCGAGCGCGCCAGTCACCGCGATGCCGACCCGCCCCTGTGCGCCGTGGCCGAGCGCGAAGGCGACCGAGGAGACGACCGCTAGCAGCCACGGCGACACGCCCAGCGCCGCCGTCGTCGCGCCGACGACCGCCGCGCGGAAGACGAACTCCTCGACGACGGCGATGACCGGGAGCGTCGCCCCGAGCAGGAGGCCCCACGCTCGCGGCCCGTCCGGCGCGAGCAGTTCGCGCAGTCCCTCGTCGTAGTCGGCGCCCGACGACGCTGCCAGCCCGGAGGCGAGTTCGTTGCCGACCCAGAGGACGAGACCGAAGCCGATCCCCACGGCCAGCGCCGGGAGACCGGTCGAGAGCGCGTCGCCGCTGATGCCGAGCGTCGGCAGCGGGACGCCGAAGTACCACGCGCCACCGGCGAGGATCGCGCCGAACAGCCCCTGCGTGAGCGCGACGTTCAGGAGCAACAGCCCGGGCGACATCCGCGGCGGTTCCGCCGCGCGTGGCCCTGCGACCGGCGAGTCCCCGTGGCCGGCGGCCCGGTGTTCGTCACGACCCGTGACTCGTGGACCGTCCCGCTTCGCAGCCCCACGGTCGTCCTCGTCGGGCGACCACCCGACAGCCCCGTCAGGGGCGAGCGGATGCGCGACCGGCGACGACTCGTCGGCGCCGGCCCCGTCAGCGTCGCGACTGCTCTCGTCGGCGCCACGGGAGCGGTCGAACTCGAACCCCGATCGGTCCGGTCCGTCGTCTTCCCCGTCGACAGTGCCCTGCGAGACCCGTGCGAGGATCAGGAAGCCGGTGAGGACGAACGCGACGAGCCAGGCGAACGCTGCCAGATCCGTCTCCGGGGAGGGGATCAGCGGCGGCGCGGCGGGCGGCCGGGCTATCACAGTTCGAGTTGGGACTCGTCGGTCGAAAGTCGTTTCGGAGCGAACGAGACGAAAAACGCGACCGGGCGTCGGGTCGCGGCGAGCGCCGGGAAAAACGAGCGCCGGAGCGAGCCGTTACTGCGGGCTCGGGCTGCCGCCGGTCTGGCCGACTTCGCGCTGTTCGAGCGCCTTGCCCGTGATGGACTTGAGGCGGTCGACGAGACCGTCTTTCTCGGGTTCGCCCGCGAGGGCGACCTCCAGCACTTCCGAGATGTGCGAGACCGGGATGATCTCGATCTGGTCCTTGTACTCGTCCTCGATCATCACGTCCTGCTCGTTGGCCTTCGGGATGATGACCGTGTCGAGGCCGGACTTCGCGGCGGCCTCGATCTTGTGCGTGACGCCGCCGACCGGGAGCACGTCGCCCCGGACCGACAGCGAGCCGGTCATCGCGAGGTTCTGCTCGACCGGGACGTCTTCCAGCGCGGAGATGACCGCGGTCGCGACCGTGATGGACGCGGAGTCGCCGTCGACGCCGCCTTCACCGGCCTGAACGAACTGGATGTGGACGTCCTTCTCGGAGATGTCCTCGTCGCTGAACTTCTTGATGATAGCCGAGACGTTCTGCACTGCTTCCTCGGCCATCTCCTGGAGCTGGCCGGTCGCGATGACCTGGCCGGGCCCCTGCGAGGGGGTGACCTCCGCCATGACGGGCAGGACGATACCTGAGTCCTCGCCCATGACTGCGAGGCCGTTGACGCGACCGATCACGTCGCCCTCGTTGACGGTGAGCTCGTAGTCCTTGCGGCGCTCGATGTAGTTGTCCGCGAGCTGCTGCTCGATGGACCGGGAGCGCCGTTTGGCCTGGAGCACGTCGCCGCGCTCGGTGAACTCCTTGTCCTCGGCGCGGGCGATGTCGCCCGCGACGCGGACCAGTCCGCCCAGATCGCGCAGTTTCAGCGAGAGGTGGCCCTTCCGGCCCGACCGGCGCCGGGCTTCGAGGATGACCTCTTCGACGGCGTCCTCGGTGAAGTGCGGCAGGCGGCCGTCCTTCTCGACTTCCTGGGCGACGAAGCGGGCGTACTTGCGCCGCATCTCCGCCTCGTCCTCGATGGTGTCGTCCATGTAGACCTCGTACCCGTACCCCTTGATACGTGAGCGCAGGGCCGGGTGCATGTTCTCCATGGCGTCGAGGTTCCCCGCAGCGACCATGATGAAGTCCGTCGGGACGGGTTCGGTCTGGACCATCGCGCCCGAGGAGCGCTCGGACTGGCCCGTGATGGAGAACTCGCCCTCCTGGATGGCCGTCATCAGCTTCTGCTGGCTGCGGATGTCGAGCGTGTTGATCTCGTCGACGAACAGCACGCCCTTGTTGGCCTTGTGGATGCCGCCGGCCTCGACGCGGTCGTGGCTCGGCGTCTCCATGCCGCCGGACTGGAACGGGTCGTGGCGGACGTCGCCCAGCAGCGCACCGGCGTGGGCGCCGGTGGCGTCCTCGAACGGCGCGACCTGCTGGTTCGCGTTGTTGACCAGCAGATTCGGGATCATCGAGTCGTTACCGCGCGAGCCGTAGCGGAAGGCCAGATAGACGACCCCGGCCGCGAGGATGCCCAGCAGGACCGACCCCTGGATGAGCAGCGCGTACCCGATGATGATCGCGATGATGATCCACATCAGGAACGAGCGCATCTGGTTGCGCTTGCGCGCCTCCTCCTTGTGGGCGTCGACGATCTGTTCGCCCTTCCCCGCGGGGACGGTCCGGATCTTCGGCTCGTTGCCGTCGTCGGGGTTGTGATAGACGAGAACGTCCTGCAGTTCTTCTTTGGGGAGCAGCTGGCTCATCGCCTTCGCCAGCATCGACTTGCCCGTCCCGGGCGAGCCGATCATCATCACGTGCCGACGCTGCTTTGCGGCCTTCTTGACCACGTCTCGGGCGTGGTCCTGCCCGATGACCTGGTCGACCAGCCTGTCGGGGACCTCGATGTCCCCGGTAGTCTCGATATCGAGTCCACCGAGCAGGTCCTCGTCGGCGTTTTCGACGACTGCCTCGTCGGCGTCGATCTCGACCGCGCTGCCGAGACTCTCGTCGCCGTCGACCGGGACGGCGTTCCCCCCGTCCCCGGCCTCCTCTGCGGCCGATCCATCACCGGCGGGATCGCCGCCACCGTCGACGTCGACCGACGTCCCCGGCTCCGACTCCTGGTGCTCGCCGCGTTCGGAGTCCGGAGATTCGGCGTCGGTCACGCCGACCTCCTCGGTCTCGTCCGCGTCCGCTGCGGACGGTTCGTCGTTGTCGATATTCTCACTCATATAAACGATTCTGACAACTGAAGCCAAGGGCTGTTTATTGATATACTTTCTCCCCTCCAGCGGGTGGATAACAGCCGCAAACCGCCCGACGGGGCCGGTATCGGTACGAACGGGGTATACCGCACTTACCCCTCGCCCGGAAAAAACAGGGGACGTATACGGGCAGTTCCCCGTGCTTTGTGCGACGGCGACTCGGGCTTGCACCCCCGGCAGCGTTCGCCCGCGCTCGGCGGTCGCCGACTAGTCTCCGGATCGGGCCGAAACCGGGAAGCGAGTCACCGGGGTTAATGTAGCCGGTACGCCCACGGTAGGGTATGACGCGCGGGTTCTACATCGGGCGCTTCCAGCCGTTTCACAACGGTCATCGGGCGATGGTCGAGCACATCGTCGACGAGGTGGACGAACTCGTCCTCGGCATCGGGAGCGCGGACGTCTCTCACACCGTTCGCAACCCCTTCACCGCGGGCGAACGCGTGATGATGGTGACCAAGGCCGTCGAGGACATCGGGGTCCCCACCTACGTCGTCCCCATCGAGGACATCGACCGCAACGCCGTCTGGGTCAGCCACATCGAGAGCATGGCCCCGTCGTTCGATGTCGCTTACTCCAACAATCCGCTGGTCGTCCAACTGTTCGAGGAACGGGGCATCGAGGTCCGCCAGTCCCCCATGTTCGACCGCGACCGCCTGGAGGGCAGCGACATCCGCGACCGGATGCTCGCCGACGACACCTGGGCCGACCGCGTCCCCGACGTGGTCGCCGACGTGATCGACGAGATCAGCGGCGTCCAGCGCCTCCAGACCGTCGCCAAGGACGACGTCTCCCGTCGGTGGGAAGCCGAAGAAGACGACTGACTGCAACCGGACTGAACCCGTATCGGTACGCGGACGAGAAGCCACTCTATTTCCGACTCGTCACGTGCGACGAGGACAGCCCGCGATCATCTCACACGAGGTCGGTGCCGATGGTCTCGATCTCCTCCTCGATCGCCTCGTGCTCGAAGTAGAGCAACTCGGCGGCGACGACGACGACCGAGACGGCCAGGACCGTGAAGAAGACGTGGCGCTCGCTCGTGTAGAGGTGCCAGAACAGCAGCGGCAGGAACACCGCCGTCCCGACCAGCCCGACGGCGGGCGGAAGCGGGTTGACCCGGTCGCGCTCCCGCTCGCGCAACGCGAGGTAACTCATCGACCCGAAGACGACGATGAACGCCACCGAGGCGAAGGAGGTGACGCCGTTGAGGCTGCCGACCGCCGCGAACCCGGCGGTGACGACGCCCAACAGCAGCAGCGTCCGAGCCGGGACCCCGTCGACGCTCGGATCGCCCACGTCGTCGGGCAGCAGGTCGTCCGAGAGCATCCCCTTGGCGAAGTACCCCGAGGAGAACAGCGTCGCGTTGATCGCAGAGCCCGTCGAGAACAGCGCCGACAGCGAGATGACGACCGTCCCCGCCCGCCGCAGCCCCAGCGGTGCGGTGATGGCGCCGGCTGCGTCCACCAGCGCGGTGTGTGGGTGCGAACGCAGCGCCTCCGGTGCCAGCGCGATCGTCGCGACCGCGACCATCGCGTAGATGGCCACCGCGACCGGGATCGAGACGTAGACCGCCCGCCGGATCGTCGCCACGGGGTCGGCGATCCGCTCCTGGTCGTAGAACAGCAGTTGCCATCCCTGGAACGCGACGAACGAAACCGCTGCTGCGACGACAGGGCCGAACGACGGCAACTGTGAGACGCCCAGCGACAGCGACGCGCCGCTGGACCCGAACGCGACGTAGGCGATCCCTCCGATGCCGAAGACGACCAGGACCATCACCTTCGCGGCGACGAGGACGTTCTCGGCGCTGCCCGTCGCACGGGCGCCCAGCAGGTTCAGACCGACGAACGCCGTGACCACGAGCACCGATATCACCGGCCGGAGCGGCACGCCGCCGGCCGAGTCGGGGACGGCGCCGAACGCGGCCGTGAACTCGCCGAACGCGAAGGCGTACATCGCCATCGACCCGACGTAGCCGATCAGGAGCGTCCAGCCGATCATCCCCGCCAGCGTCGAGTTGCCGACGAACGACTGGACGAACGAGACCGACCCGCCCTGGTTCTCGTCGTCGATGTCGTTGAGCGCGTTGTACGAGTAGCCGGCGCACCCCGCGACGACGCCGGCGAGGACGAACGACGCCCACGTCGCCGGTCCGGTGATCCCGGTGACGACGCCTAACACCGCGTAGATGCCGCCGCCGATCATCCCGCCGAGCGCGATCGAGACGCTCTCGGTCAGACCGAGTTGCTCTCCGGACACGGATACCGTTTGTTTCGGTCGGTAGACGGTTGAAAGTGATGCCGAGCACGCCGGGGACTGTGCGGCGCGCGATCCGACGACGACGGAGCGGCCACTACGGAGCGGTTCGCGGCCGAAAAATGGCGAAGTGTAGTCGTGTTCGGCGGCTACCGGATTAGCTCGCGGAGATGACGTCGTCGATGCGGACGATCATCGTCGCGGCCTCGGCGGCGGACTCGACGGCCTCGTGCTTGACGGCGGCCGGGTCGAGGACGCCCAGGTCGATGGGGTCGTCGATGACGCCGGTCTGGCCCTCGGAGATGATGCCGGCGATGCCCTCGCTCTCGTGCTCGGAGCGCAGGTCGACCAGCGCGTCGATGGGATCCATGCCAGTATTCTCCGCGAGCGTGCGCGGGAGCACGTCCACGGCGTCGGCGAACGCCTCGACGGCCAGCTGCTTGCGGCCCTCGATGCTGGCGGCCTCCGAGCGGATGTAGTCCGCGACCGCGATCTCGGTGGCGCCGGCGCCGGGGACGACGCCGCCCTCGTCGAGGGCGGCCGTCACGACGTCGAGCGCGTCGCCGAGGACGCGCTCGAGCTCGTCGGTGACGTGCTCGGTGCCCCCGCGGGCGAAGACGGTGACGGACTGGCCGGCGTCGCCGTCCTCGACGAACGTGACGTAGTCGTCGCCGTACTTCTCGACGGAGAGCGAGCCCGCGGAGCCCAGGTCGTCGGCTTCGAGTTCCTGGACGCCCGCGACACGGGAGAGGCCAGTCGCGTGGGCGAGCTCGTCGCCCTCGTCGTCGCCGACCTCGAAGGCGAGGACGTCGTTTTTCGCGAGGATGGCGGCGACCTGGTCAGCGATGTCGCCGTCGACGAACAGCACGTCGACGCCCAGATCGATGACGTGTTCGGCGTAGCCGCGGAGTTCGTTCTCCTCGGCCTCGATTGCGGTGTTGAGGTCGTCAACGCTGGAGACGTTGTACTCGGCGTCGATGTTGGCCTCGCGGACCTCGATGTCGTCGTTGACGAAGGCGATCTGCGGGTTCTCAACGCGGCGCGGCATGTTGTCGTGAACCGGCTCCTCGTCGATGAGGACGCCGTCGACCAGTCGGGTCGCCGACGAGGACGAACCCGTCTGGGTGTAGACGTTGATGTTGTCGCGGACGACGCCCTCGTCGCCGGCGACGCGGCGGACGGCGTCGACGACCGTCTCGGCGAGGCGGTCGGCGGAGACGTCGCCGGTGCCCTTGCCCGTCATCGACGAGCGGGCGACCGTCTCGAGCAGGTCGTCGTCGAGTTCCTCGTCCAGCGTGACCTCGTCGATGGCCTCGTGGGCCAGCGAGAGCGCCTGGTAGTACCCCTCGACGATAGTCGTCGGGTGGACGTCGTCGTCGAGCAGGTCCTCGGCCTGCGAGAGGAGCTCACCGGAGAGCACCGCCGCGGTGGTGGTGCCGTCGCCGACCTCGCTCTCCTGAGTGTCCGCGACCTCGGAGATCATCTGCGCGGCCGGGTGCTCGATGTCCATCTCGTTCAGGATGGTCGCGCCGTCGTTCGTGATGACGACGTCGCCGGAGTCCGAAACGAGCATCTTGTCCATCCCGCGGGGGCCGAGTGTCGTCCGTACGGCCTCGCTGACGGCCTTCCCGGCGGTGATGTTGGAGCTCTGGGCGTCCTTGCCCTGCGTGCGATCACTGTCCTCGTTGAGGATGAACATCGGCTGTCCACCCATGCGTCGCTGGCCAGATGACATGGTTGAGTTTCATCTATTCATCGTAAGCGGTTCTATATAAAATTTTCCAAGCCAGGCCCGGAACCACCGCCAGCGGTGTGTCAGGAAGGCCCGCTCGACCCGCCGGGAAGCATTTATATAGGATCAGTCGTGGCCCCGCGCTGTCGGGGTCAGCGGCGGGAAACCGATGAACCCGGTGCGGTGGCGCGCTGTCGAGCGTGTCCGAGCACTGCGAGGACCGCTCGGCACAGTCGTGCGAGGTCTTCGCGAGCCTGCGAGCGAAGACTCGTCAGAGCGTGCTCCGACGGTGGATGAGAGAGTGAGCGAAGCGAACGAGGGTTCAGGAGAGCGCGCCTCGGCCGTTCACTTCCCAGCAGTCCCTGCGGTTGCGGACACTACTACCAGTTGCACAGGCGGGCTCGAAAACCGACTGGATCCGAATACTGATCACCATCGTTCGCTCTCCGACAACCGTTTTAACCACGTCCACACATGGTAGGGTGAATGCTGGAGTTGGAACACGGGTTCCGGGTGGTCGACGTACACGCGCGACTCGAACCCGACGAGGACAGACGGCAGCGCGAGGGGCTGGGCGACCCCGAGCGGCTGGAGCGGGAGATGCACCAGGCCGGTGTGGTGCGCTCGCTCGTGTTCCCGAGCGCCCGCGACGACAACTACCTCGCCGCGAACAACGCCGTCGCGCGGATGAGCGTCGGCCGCCCGTTCGTCGCCGTCGCCCGGATCAACGGCGCACGCGACGCTGCGGACACGCCTGTGGCGACCTTACGGAACCTCACTGCGCATCGCACCGACGACCACACCTCCCCCGCCGACGTCGAAAAGTACGCCTACGACGACCGGTTCGTCGGCTTCAAACTCCATCCCGCACGCGACGGCCTCCCCGACGAGGAGATCCTCGAAGAACTGGAGGAGGCGGGCCTGCCGGTCATCGTCCACGGGGGTCGCGGGTTCGGCCCCGACGCCGTCGAGGCGACGCTGCTGCAGTACGGCTTCCCGGTGGTGCTCGCGCACTTCGGCGGCCACCCGCTGGATCGGGAGCTGATGGCGGCGAGCATCGACCTGCTCGACCGGTCGTCGTCGCTGTATCTCGACACGAGCTTCGTCCGCTACCGTAGCGCCCTCGAACGGGCGATCCGGGAACACCCCGACCGGGTGCTGTTCGGCAGCGGGTCACCCGCCTCGCACCCGAACGTCGCCGTCATGGAGATCCTCACGCTCGACGTGCCCGAGGACTCGATGCGGAAGGTCTTCTCGAACAACCCCGGGCGCGTCTTCGACGCGCTCGCGCCGTCTGGCGGGCAGTAACCGGGAACTGCCGAGCAGAATTCGTCAGCGACGGTCGTAGACGGCGACCGGCCGGTCCGAGCGGGCCGACCGGCCGTAGGGGTTGCGCCGGGTCGACCGGTCGAGCAGGCGTGCCCAGGCGCCGTCTTTCGACCCGACGGTGAGCCCCGAGATCACGTCGCGGCCGGTACCGAGCCAGCCCGACGGGGTGGCGTCGCCGCGCGCCACGTCGCGCAGCGAGTCGCACGCGTCGCGTCCGGCGTGGGCGACGAGGCGGGCGGCCACCCGCGGGCGGACGCCGTAGTTTTTGACCAGTCGGTAGGCCAGCGAGCGGTACTTCCAGCCGGGGTCGGTCTCCGGGCCGCCGCCGTCGGCGCCCACCTCGCGAGCGACGCCCATCTCCGGCGCCCAGGTCACCGAGAAATCCATCGCGGCGAGGCGGTGGGCGCCGTCGCGGGCGCTGCCGATCTCGAGATATTCGTCGAAGCCGTCGAGCGCGTCGAGCGCCGACCGCGAGAAACCGACGTTGCCGCCGTTGAAGTAGGTGACCTCGCGGCCGGCGAGGTCGTCCGACTCGACTTCCTCGGTCGTCATCCCGCCCCGGAGCCGCTCGTGGACCGGGCCGGTGACGACGTCGGCCCCGCCCAGCCCGTCGGCAAGTGCGTCGTACCACTCGTCGGTGACCGCCAGCCCCTGGTCGACGAGGGCGACGACGTCACCGGTGGTCTGCTCGACACCCGCGTTGCGCGCGGCCGTCACCGTCCGGTCGGCGACCTCGACGAGCACGTCCACGTCGTCGCGTTCGCGGACCATACCCGTCGTCCCGTCGGTCGACGGACCGTTGACGACGACGACCTCCGCCGCGGGCACGTGTTCGGCCAGTGCGTCGAGCGTCCGGGCCAGCTGCGCCCGGCCGTCGAGCGTCGGGACCACCACCGAGAGCTGCATACAGTCCGTAGCAGACTCGACGCGTATAAAAGTCGTGGGACGAACGCTCCGTCGACCGGTCGGTCAGCCGTCGGTTCCTCACCGGCTCCAGCCCGGCGGCCCACCGGGTCGGGACCAACGACTCACTCGACGGTCGCGTTCCAGTAAGAGATAGAGGCCAGTTTGTCACCCAGCGGCGTGCGGTCGAACGCTTCTTCGGCCCGGCGGAACGCCTTCGCGACGCCGCCCGGGAGCTTGCGGTACAGGCCGAACGGGACGACGAACTCGTGGGTCTCGTCGACGAGGCGCAGTTTTGCGGCGTCGAGCATCCCGTCGACTTCCCGCCGCGAGTACAGCCGCGACCCCATCGGGAGCGCCCAGTTGTACAGCGACCGGCCAGAGGTGCGGTTGTACGTCTCGAAGACGACCTGCTCTTTCGAGACGCGGGCCATCTCGCGGAGGTACTCCTCGGGGGTGTCCGCGAGGTGGAAAAAGCGGATGGCGAAGACGGCGTCGAAGTGGTCGTCGGGGAACGGGAGCCGCGCGGCGTCGCCGCGCATGAACTCTAGGTGGTCGTCGACGCCGGACCGCCGGGCCTTCTCGCGGCCCTCCCCGAGCATGGGCGCCGAGATGTCGAGTCCGACGACGTCCGCGCCCTGTTCGGCGAGCATCACCGAGAACCGCCCGGTCCCACAGGCGATCTCGAGGATCTTCTTGTCCTCGACGGGCGCGAGCGCTTCGCCGACGGCTGCCTTCTCCAGTCGATCAGTGAGCCGGCCCCCGCCGCGCGAGAAGCGCTTGTCCTCGTAGGACTCGACGACGGTTTCCTGCTGGTACCACTCCTTACCCTTCACGATACGGTGATTTCGCCCGTGTGGGACCAAAAGAGTACTGGAAGTGCTCGGCCGACGCGGTCCCCGACGGCTCTCGCCCGGCACGGTCCCGACGGCCGGCCGCCCGGGCGAAAAGACCGCTGAAAGCCGCTATCCGCCCGTGTACACCTCGTCCGGGCGGATCTCGACGATGACGCGAGCCCCCGAGTTCGGGTCGTCGTTCGGGTACTCGTCGACCCCCATGTACCGGTGGGCGAGTTCGTCGATGTGGTCCGGGGCGCCCTCCTCGGTCAGCGCCGTCACCTCGCCCGTGACCGAGAGGAATCGATACGGGTCCTCCGGGTCGGTCATGCTCACGCCGACCTTCGAGTTCTGCTCGAGGTTGCGCTCCTTCCGTCGCCCCCGCGCCGTGTTGATCAGCACCCGCTCGCTGTCGGGGTCGTAGTCGACCCAGACGGGCGTGACGTGCGGGAAGCCGTCGGGGGTCAGCGTCGCGAAGTGCGCGAACGTTTGCTTCTCGAACAGGTCGTGGTATTCCTCCGGGATGGCTGCCATATTCTCTCATGGCACTCCAGTGCCGAAAACGCTGGGCCGCCGGCAGGCTGCGAAACGTGATCCGCCGTGCGCGCCGCTGTGGGCCGATCTGTCCGGCGGATGGGCGAATATACAAGGGTACCTTATATGGTTTGTACAATTTGGTCATCCATATAGCCAACGTTTACCAGTACCCTCCAGCGAAACTGAGCCATGAGTACGACCATCGACGAGCCGAACGCGGACGAGCGGCTGGGTGAGGCGGAGTTCCGCGAACGCCTGCGTGAACTGCCCCCGAGCGCGAAGCTGGTGGCGAAAGTGCTGGAAACCGACGCGCCCCTGTCGCAGGGCCAACTGGCCGAGGAGTCGCTGCTGCCCGACCGGACCGTCCGCTACGCGCTGAACCGCCTCGAAGACGCGGAGCTGGTCGGGTCCCGACACAGCTTCCACGACGCGCGAAAACAGGTTTACTTCCTCAACAACTGAGCGCGGATCGAAGTCGCCCTTCGTGGCGACTGACCGCGAATCCGAGGCAGCGCCGCCCTACCGCGGGGCGTACGCGGCTTCGGTGTCGTCGAAGCCTTCTATCTCGACGCCGTCGCCAGTGACGGTCGCCACGTAGACGCCGTTTCCGGACCCGGTGTCGCGCTCGCTTGCCGCCTCGACCGCACGGATCGCCAGGTCCCGAGCGTCCGCGAGGCTCATCTCGCGGTCGTACTCGCCCTCGATCGCCCCGTGAGCGAGTTGCATCCCGGAGCCGGTGACGGTGTAGTCGTCCTGCATGACGCCGCCGGCGGGGTCGATGCTGTAGACGTGGCTGCCCTCGTCGTCGACGCCGCCGAGGATCGGGTTGATGGCGAACCACGGGCCGCCGCGGGCGAAGTTACCCGCCAGCGTCGCCAGCGCGTGCATGCTGATGGACTCGCCCTTGCGGACCTCGTAGAGGTCGGCCTCCGAGCGGAGCGTCCGGATGAACGACTGGGCGCCACCGACGGAGCCGACGAGCGTGAGCACGCCGGTCGGATGGATCTGCTCGACCTTCTGGACGGACTTGTTCGAGACGAACCGTCCGCCGAGCGAGGCGCGCATGTCCGTCGCGACGATGACGCCCTCCTCGGTCGCGATGCCGACGGTCGTCGTCCCGGTCTTGTTGACCGCCTCGTCGTCCCGGGACTGCGCGTCGGCTGGCCCGTCGTTGCCGGCGAACTGCCCCGCACCGAGTTCGGGCGCAGTCGGGTCACCGATCGCGTCGGCGCCGGTCATGGGGTCGGTGAATCTACTCATCGTCCTCACCTCCGAACTCCGCGAGGTGGGAGTCGATCTCCTCGGCCTCCAGCGAGCGGACGCGATGGGTCTCCGTGTCGACGACGCTCACTTCGACCGCTTCGGGGTCGATGTCCTCGTCGGTCTCCGCGAGCGTGCGGAGCGCGAGCGTGATCCCGGCGTCGAGGTCCAGATCGCCGCGGTACTCGTCTTCGAGGAAGCCCATGAGCTCCTCGCGGTTGCCGCCGATGGTGGTCGCCTGCCACTCGTAGGGCGTCCCCGAGGGGTCGGTCTCGAAGAGCTTCGGCGTGCCGTCGGGGTCGACGCCGCCGATGGCAAGCGCCGTCCCGAACGGGCGGACGCCGCCGCTCTGGGTGTGCCGTTGGATGTAGTCGGTGACCTCCTTGGCCAGCGACTCGACGGTGATCGGCTCGTCGTAGCGCAGGCGGTTGACCTGCGCTTGCTCGCGGGCGAAGTCGATGAGCTGTCGCGCGTCGGCGACGTGGCCCGCGCTTGCGACGGCGATGTGGTCGTCGATGCGGTGGAGTTTCTCGATGCTCTGTTCCTCGATGAGCGGGGAGCGAACCTGCCGGTCGGCCGCGAGCACGACGCCGTCGGTCGTCCGAACGCCGACGCTCGCCGTCCCGCGCTTGATCGCTTCCCGGGCGTACTCGACCTGGTAGAGGCGCCCGTCCGGCGAGAAGATCGTCATCCCGCGGTCGTACGCCTGCTGATTCTGATCCTGCATAGTGTGCGTCACTGAGTCAGCGTGACTAACTCAGGGTTAGTGATGGGTGTATATAGGCCTTTCTGGTGGAAAACTCACGATCGGCGATCGGTGGCCCGCCTGCTTGGGGTGGGGGACTGCGCGCCGGATCGAGTTCAGACAATATTCACCGGGAAGTGGGCGAACTCACTTCCCGAGTGAGGGGATCCCGGCCGGCAGACGATTCGACACTGGGGGCGAGCGTGAAGAAAAAAGTCGTGCCTTCACCCGGCTCCGAATCGACCCAGATCTCACCGTCGTGGCGCTCGACGATCCGTTTGCATAGCGTCAGCCCGATTCCCGATCCGGCGTGGTCTTCGACCGAGTGGAGTCGCTGAAAGATAGCGAAGATTCGATCGGTGTCGGCCGACTCGATCCCGATTCCCTCATCTCGAACCGAAATCGTCCACTCCTCGCCGTCCTGTGTTGCCGAGACGTTAACCCGCGGTGGGCCGTCGCCGCTGTACTCGATCGCATTCGTGATCAGATTCTGGAACAGTTGCTGCAAGTGTCGCCCGTCGCCTTGGACTGTGGGGAGCGGCTCTCGCGTGACCCTGGTGTCGGTCTCCTCGAGCCTGAACTGGAGGTCGGTGAGCACGTCATCGAGAACTGCGTCCAGATCGACTGTGTCGAACGAGCCGTCCTGTGTCTCGATCCGAGAGTATTCGAGCAACCCCTCGATCATCTCGCTCATTCGCTCGGCGCCGTCCGCGGCGAACCCCATGAACTCCATGCACTCCTCGTCGAGGTCGTCACCGTACCGACTCTCGATGAGTTGCAGATAGCGTCTGACCATTCGAAGTGGTTCCTGCAGGTCGTGAGAGGCGGCGTACGCGAACTGCTCTAGTTGCTCGTTCGACTCTTCCAGCTGAGTGACGGCCGCTTCGAGTTGCTGTTCGGTCCGTTGCAGTTGTTCGTTTTGCTCTTCAAGCGTCTGCGCGTGGGTACGCGCCTGAGCATTGTTCACGCCGATTCCCAGACCCGCGATCGAACCGATCGAGAGCAGGACTGCTTGCGTCCCGAACGTGAAACTGACGTCGACGCCGGGATGGACGACGCGCAGCCCGAGCACGACGCCCATCACGACGACTCCGCCGACGGTCCACGCGATGATGCGCGGATAGAACCCGAGTTCGATGGAAGACCGCGGCAACCAGAATCCGACGGACAGCAGTACTAGCCCCGGAACGCTGAGCAAGACCAGATCGAGTCCGACTTCCAGCAGAGCGTCGCTGCTGGAGAGCCCGTCAACCGATCTGCTCACAGCGAAGAGGAGAAGCAGCACGCCCGCCCCGGGAATAACGAAGTGCCAGTAGTTCGTGCTCCCCTGCCCTGATTCCGTAGAACCCTCACTCATTACCCGTCCACAGATGGTCGACGCCGTTCAGCCTGGCTTTTGGGCTTTCAACATCCTTTTAATATTCTTCCCGAGATGGGGACGCGACATCGGTAAGCGTGCTCCCGAGGACGTGTTTGATGCCGCGTCGGAGACGAGAAGCGACGGCCTGATGTGAGATGCCCAGTTCGTCGCCGATATCCTCCATCGTCACTTCGCGCGGGGATTCGAAGTACCCGCGGTTGTAGGCGAGCACCAGCGCCTCCTGTTGCGTGTCGGTGAGCGCTTCCTCGGTTGCCGTCTCGACCGGCGTAAGCGCGTGAAGCTCCATCAGCGTGATGGGGATATCCAGATCCCGACAGCGAGACTGAAAGTTCGCGATGTCGCTTCGCGCGTCCCCGCGGATCTCGAACGTCCACTGCTGGTCCGTTCCGGTGGCTCTGATAAGGGCGATCTTCGTTTCGGTCAGCGTGGTGAGTACGTCATCGTAATCGAGTGCCCACTCGATTCGCAGGAGGTACTCGTCCGCGACGGAATCGACGAGCTGGATCCGCTCCACGCCCGGGTGCTCAGTGAACGCTCCCTCGACGTCGTCGACTGTCGTCCCTCGAACCCAGAAGTAGGGGATTACGACGTCGCGCGCGGGGATGATTCGTTCCAGCTCGACCGACACGTCCGGTAGTTGTTCGAATACGGTCCCAAGGGGGAACTGATCGGAGGGGACGGTAAAGGTAGCCTCAGTAGCCATCGTCCGAATGGTGACGCTCCGGGCGTAAATACTCAGCACGGGCCCGGCCGAGAAGAGACGGCTTCTAGTAGAGCGAGAGGTCGCCGGTCACCTTGTCGACGAGGTCGTCGCGAGCGGGGCCGACCGCGAGGGCGCTGGCGGTGCCGGGTTCCAGTTGCGTGTGGCCGGCGTCGCGGACGACGGCGTGGGGCAGTCCCTCCCGCTCGGCCTTGTCGGCGAGTTCGAACAGCTGGGACTCGCTGTCGGCCTGCAGGACGACCTTCTTCTGGCCGCTGCCCTTCCATTCGTTTTCGGCTTTCCGGTCGGCGTCCTCGACGGCCATGAGGGAGGCGTGGGCGACCTGTGCGGCGAGTTTCCCCTCGCCCATCCCCAGGTCCGCCCGGGCGACGATGGCCTGTTTCATGGCTCGACCGACGGCGGGGGCGCGTATCTGCCTTTTCATCGCTCGGCCGAGGGCCGCGCCCGGTCCGGGTTTCCGCTCGGCCGAACCGCGAAGTACTTGTCGTCCGGGTGACTCGTCTCCGCCGTCCCATGCTCGCCGCCCTCCGCGACCTCCTCGTCGATCCCGATTCGTACTTCGACCGTCGCGCCGACGCGCTGAACGGGATCCAGGGGTTCGCCGTCGCCGTGGCTGTCACCGTCCTCCTGACGGTCGTCGTCTCCGCCGCACTGTTCGGCCTCTCCCAGCAGATGACCGGGACTACGACCATCGACAACCCGGATCGCCCGCCCGAGGCGTTCTGCAGCGAAGACGCCCCGCCGATGCCGACGACCAACTCGAGCGGCGGCGACGTGACCGACGGGTGTGAACTGCCGGCCGAGGTCGAGCGGAACGTCGGCGAGCTGTTCTGGCAGTACGCGAGCGGGCAGATACCGCTAATCGCCGTGGGCGTCGGCATGGCCTGGTTCGGCGTGGGGGTCGCGCTGTACGTCCTCGCCCGGCTCGCCGGCGGTGGGGGCTCGTTCGGCCAGACGCTGGCGGTCACGGCCTACGGGATGGTCCCGATGCTGTTGGCCGGGGTCGTCGGCGCGGCGCTGCTGGTCTGGTTCGCCGCCGGTGCCGACCTCGGGACGGGTGACCCCGAACGACTCCTCACCCAGTTCCGCGGCCTCACGACCGGCGTCTCCGGGCTCACACTCACCGGCGTCCAGCTCGCCGGCGTCGCCTGGCAGACGTACGTCTGGACCTACGGGCTGGTTCACACCCACGACCTGCCGGCGCGCGCCGCCGGCGCCGCGGCCGGGAGCGTCGGCGCGGTGCTCGCCCTGATCACGCTCGTCTGAGCGAGCGATCCGGGCAGCCGACCGGACGAGCGGGCAGAACCGGACGAACTCTCGGGGCCGTAACGACCTTCCCGCTCGCGGCGGCAGTGTGGAGGATGCGGATCGGAATCCAGCCCTACACGATCAGCGCCATCGACGAACCGCTCCCCGCCAAACTCCGCCGGATCGCTCACGCCGGTTACGAGGGCGTCGAACTCGGCCCCGACGCCGACACCGACGCGGTCCACGACGCACTCGAAGACACCGGCCTCACCGTGTCGAGCATCGGATCCGGGATGGACGCGCTCGACGACGACCTCGATGCCCACGTCGCCGCGAGCGAGGCGTTCGGCACGGACGACGTGGTCGTCATGTGGATCGACCCCGAGCACTTCGAGACCCGCGAGGCCGTCGCGGCGACCGCCGAGCGACTCGACGACGCCGCGGACCGCCTCGCCGACCGCGGGCTCCGGCTGCACTACCACAATCACGCCCACGAGTTCACCGACCTCGGCGACACGACGGGGTACGAGGCGCTCGTCGACGAGACCGACGCCGTCCGCTTCGAGGTCGACGTGGGCTGGGCCGGCGTCGGCGGCGTCGACCCCGCGGCGTTGCTCGACGACATCGGCGACCGCGTCTCGCTGATCCACCTCAAGGACATGGACTTCGAGGCCGGCGAGTTCGTCACCTTCGGCGAGGGCGACCTCGATCCGGCCGAGACGGTTGCCGCGGCCCGGCGCAACGACGTCGAGTGGGGACTGTTCGAGAACGACGAGCCGGTCGACCCAGTCGCCGAACCCTCCCACGCGTCGCTGCTGCTGGACGAACACACCGGGCACCTCGACCGTAATGGAGCCGCCACCGCCGGCGAGTGACCTGCTCGCGTCGGGCGGTTCCGGTCCCGGAATCGCTCCGACCATGCGATCGCAGAAAGAAGGTTTTCATGTCAGGCGAGAGTCGCCACGGCTGCCTATGGTCCTCCGCCACTCCAGCGTCGCCGCCGCCCTCTCCGAGACGATCCCCGACGGGTCGTGGAGGCGCGACGCCACCGCTATCTTCCTGATCGCCCTCGCCCTGCGAGCGCGGGTGTGGACGAACATCGGTACCCTCGTCGTCCGGGACGCCACCCGGTACCTGACGTGGTGTAACGAGTTCTCGCTCGGGACGCTCTTCGGGACCCGGGCGCTGGTCTACTCGGGCTACTGGCTGCCCTACTGCGGCTGGCTGCGCGCGACCGGCGAGTACGTCCACGGCTGGGTCGGCGTCCAGATAGCGCTCTCGGCACTGGCCTGCGTCCTCGTCTACGCGACGGGGCGCCACCTCGTCGGTCGCACCGCGGGCGTCGTCGCCGGCGGCGCGCTCGCCGTCCAGTGGGAGGTGTACCGCTGGGCCGCCCGGCCCCAGTCCGAGTTCATGATGACGTTCGCGCTCGCGCTCGCGCTGTGGCGGCTCGCGCACTACCACACGACGCCGACGACGCGCAACCGACTGCTCGCGCTCGGCACGCTCGGGTTCGCCGCGCTCGTCCGCCCGAACGGCCTGCCGATCGTCGCGGCGTACTTCCTCTACGACCTCCTGCCGTCGACCAGCGACCACCGGCTGAACCTCGGCTTCCCGGCGAAGGTCAACTTCGCCCTCGTCGGTGCGCTCGTCGCCGGCATCGCCTACCGTCTGCAGTTCGGCTGGGCGAAGGGGTCGATGCTCTACCACTGGCGTGAAGGCATTATCGTCACGCCCGAGCGGGTCGTCTACGGGTACGAACCCGCCGCCGCGAGCGGCGTCCTCGACTTCTTCGTCTCCAACGCCGAGCACGTCGTCGCTATCGCCCTCATGCGGGGGGCGTGGTTCTTCTCGCCGGTCATGCCCGGCTGGTCGGACAGCCACGCGCTGAAGGCGCTGGTCACGCTCGGGCCGCTGTTGATCCTCGCCGCGCTGGGCATCCGTGCCGCGGTGACCCGCGAGCGGTGGGACCTGCTCGCGCTGTGGGGGACGCCCCTGGCCGCTGTGGTCGTCACCGCGATGGGCATCTGGGTCGCCGGCTGGCGCAACTTCCTCGGCCCCGCCGCCGTCGTCTACGCGCTGTTCGCCGGCTACTACGTCTCGCTGACCGAGTGGCCGCAGCGAGCGCGGGCGCTCAGCCGGTTCTAGCGGCCGCTCGCGCCCGTTAGGCCGACGAGTCGTCCCGTCCGAACCGGCGGCAACCGTGATGTTTTACCGCGAGCGGTCAGAGAATCCAGTATGATACTGTCGGACGCGGACATCCTGCGGCGCCTCGAGGAGGGGGATCTGGTGGTAGAACCGCTCGACGACCCGGACATCCAGATCCAGCCCGCCAGCGTCGACCTGCGCCTCGGGCGCGAGTTCCTCGAGTTCCAGCACGCCAACATCCCCTGTATCCACCCCAACAGCGAACGCGAAGTCGACGAGTACGTCGAGGAGACCGTCGTCGACGCCGACGGCGAGTTCATCCTCCACCCCGGCGACTTCGTCCTCGGGACCACCCACGAGCGCGTCGAGATCCCCGACGACCTCATCGCCCACGTCGAGGGCCGCTCCTCGCTCGGCCGCCTCGCTATCGTCGTCCACGCCACCGCCGGCCTCTGCGACCCCGGCTATCAGGGCCAGATCACGCTCGAACTCTCTAACCTCGGCACCGCACCTGTCGCGCTCACGCCCGGCATGCGGATCTCCCAGTTGACGTTCACCGAACTGAAGACGCCCGCCGACCGCCCCTACGGCGAGGAGCGCGGCTCGAAGTACCAGGACCAGTCCGGTCCGCAGGCCTCGAAGATCCAGGGCGACCGCGAGTTCGGAGGCGACCAGTGAGATGGCGACGACGACCGAGGTGACCGGCCGATGAAGTTCATCGAGGAACTGGTCGTCGAGGAGTTCCTGCCGACGTTCCGGTCGATGCTCGCCGAGGCGCTGCGCGAACGGGGGCTGACCCAGAGCGAGGTCGCGGACCACCTCGGGATCAGCCAGAGCGCCGTCTCGAAGTACGTCCACGGCGAGGTCGAGCGCAACGACCGCCTGCTCGACGACCGGCGGATGCAGGAGCTGGTCGAGCGCCTCGCCGAGGGACTCGCCACCGGCGAGATGAGCCGCGTCCAGGCGCTCGTCGAGGCCGAGGTGTTCGTCCGCCGCCTCGAACGCGGCGGCCTGCTCGCCCAGCTCCACGAGGAAGAGATGCCCGACCTCGCGGAGTACGGCGACGACCGCTTCGCCATTCACGACCCCGAAAGCACCGTCCGCGCCGCCGAGCAGGTGCTCGCTTCGCTCCGCCGCGGCGTCCGCATCCTCGAAAACACCGACGACTTCCCGGATCTCGTCCCCGCCGTCGGCTCGAACCTCGTCGAGTGCCTCCCCGACGCCGAGGGTATCGAGGACGTCGCCGCCGTCCCCGGCCGCATCCTCGATCTCGAAGGGACGACGGCCGTCCCCGCCGACCCCGAGTTCGGCGTCAGCGAACACGTCGCGAGCGTCCTGCTGGCGGCCCGCGCCGGCGGTAGCGACGCCCGCGCCGCGCTGAACGTCCGCTACGATCCCGACATCATCGAGACGCTGACCGAAGCGGGCTACACGGCCGTCGAGTTCGACGCCGAAGCGGACCTGGAATCGGCGATCGCCGACGCCCTCACCGAATCGCCCGACGCCGACGTGCTCTACCAGACCGGCGGGTTCGGCGTCGAACCGATCGTCTACGTGCTCGCGGACGACGGACCGACCGCCGCGCGAGTCGTCCGGGAGCTCTAATGGCCGACGACATCGGCGCCACGCAGTCGTTCTACGGCCGGTGGGCGCGGGTCTACGACTGGCTAGCCACCGCGCCCGGCGTCGGCTCGTGGCGCGAGCGCGCCGCCGACGCGCTGGACCTCGACCCCGGCGACACCGTCGTCGAGATGGGCTGTGGCACCGGTGCGAATATCCCCCACCTCCGCGAGCGCGTCGGACGAGCGGGCCGAGTCGTCGGCGTCGACCTGACGCGCGGCATGCTGCGCCGGGCGCGCGAACGCGTCGAGCGAGCGGGCTGGCGGAACGTCGACCTCGTCCGCGCGGACGCGCGACGACCCCCCATCGACGGCCCAGTCGACGCCGTCCTCGCCACCTTCGTCGTCGGCATGTTCGCCGACCCCCGTCCGGCCGTCAAGCGCTGGATCGACCTGCTGGCGCCGGGCGGGCGCATCGGACTGTTGAACGCCGGACGCTCAGACCGTCGTATCGCCGCGCCGCTCAACCTCGGTTTCCGGGCGTTCGTCCGCGCGGCGGCACCCGGCGACGGCCGCGAATCCCCGTCGAAGAGTCTGGAACGGCGGGTCACCACGGCCCGCGACGCCGTGTACTCGAACTGCACCGACCACGGCTTCGAGGAGTTCGCCCTCGGCTACCTCGGCCTCGCGTGGGGCGAACGCTCAGGGTGAGTGCGATAAGTCGTGTCTGTAACTGGTAGCGTTGGTTGAAACAGCGAGACGGCTCCCCCTTGACGCGAACCGGCTAGTGTGACTACTCACACGACAGCGACCGCGAACAGCGTGAAAGCCCCCGACCGCTGCGGTCGAGGCGCTCGCTGCGCTCCTCGGTCGTTCCACTCCTTGCGGTGCTTGTGTCGCCCGTCTTCCCGCAGCGGTCGGCCCCTTTCATTCCCACCCGTGTCGGCTGGCGGTCAGTCTGTGCGCGCGGGAATGAACGGGGCACGACGGAAGCAGCCCGAGGCTTTCACGCTGTTTGTGGTGTTGGCACTCAGTCATCACCTCTTTCTGGCGCACTCGGATCACGAGTCGCGTCCGGAGACGAACGCCCGGAACGAATCGGGTACAGAGAGCGCCCCCGATTCGACGCGGTAGACGAGACAGCCGGCGAGGGTCAGCAGACTGCCGTAGAGGACGGGCGTCCCGAGGCGGAACACCGGCAGGAGCGCGTCGAGTATCGCCTGCGCGGTCCCTGAATCGAGCGGGGCGACGTGGACGACTTCCCGGAGCGTGCCGAACGACATCGAGACGTTGGCCACGAGCGCGCCGGCGACGAACACCTGTCGGCCGCGGCCGGCCGGCAGGTCGTACAGCAGGACGACGAGCGAGAACGCCGTGTAGGCGTAGTAGAGCAGCAGCGACGGGACGGCGACGACCATCGCGACGAGGGTGCCGTGGACGGCGACGTGGCGGTCGGTCGTCGTCTCGACGCGCCAGTAGAGGGCGGCGAGCACGGGCGCGAGCAGCGCCGCGGCGCCGACCGCGTACCACGTCGGGTCGACATTGGGGAACAGGACCGAGAGCGGCCGGCGGAGGGTGACGAAGCTCCGGCTCGGAGCCAGTCCGCCGACGAACGCCGCGGTCTCGCGGCGGGGGACGAGCGCGTCGACGACGTAGGTCCGCGTCGCGTCGACGCCGAACGCGAGCAGGCCGAGCGCTCCCAGCCCGGCCGCGGTCCCGACCGCCGCGCCGATGGCGCGCCACGCTCGCCGGCGGAGGAGCCAGAGCCCGACGAGGCCGGGGAACACCTTGACGCACGCGGGGAGCGCGAGCGCGACGCCGGCCCGGGCGTCCCGGTCGCGCGCCAGCCAGACGAACCCGGCCACGAGCGCGGCGACGAGGAGGTGGTTCACCTGCCCGTAGGCGAGCGACGGCGCCGAGTGCGCGGAGGCGAACAGGAAGGCGAACAGCAGCGCGCGGTCCGCGCGGCCGACGCTGTGGCCGAGCGACTCGACGTAACCTGCGAGGAGTCGGGTCGCGACGGCCGACGCCAGCCCGGAGACGAGTGTCATCGCGACGAACCCGGGCACCCAGCTCTCGAAGAGCGCGGAGGGGAGGAAGGCGAGCACCGCCGCGGGCGGGTAGAGGTAGTGATACCCGCTGTCCGGCGGGGTGACCGCGTAGAAGTCCTCACCGGCCAGGGCGGCCTCCGCGGCGACGTGGTAGACCCGGTAGTTGAGGCCGAAGGTCCCCGGCCGGTTGACGGCGTAGTTGCCGAGCGCGAGCGCGCCGAGGAGCGCCCCCGTCGCGAACACCGCCAGCGCGCCGCGCTTCCGCTCTGTCATGGTCGCCGGTGCGACGGTGAGGGCCTTGGGCGTGTCGAACCGTTGCCGAGTTGAACAGTAGCCCCGTGTCGGTGCCGACCCGCCACGACCTACGGTCGGTACCGCTCGGCGTGTTGGGGGCAGAACTCGGGGTCGCGCAGTTGCGCGCGGACGACGCCGGGCTGGCGGTGGGGGTTGTGCAGGCGGCAGTCCTCGTCGTCGCAGAAGTCCTCACCGGTTTCGAGATAGTGGTACGCCTGCAGGACGTAGCCCTGTAGCGCCTCCGTCGTCCGCGGGTCGTCGGCGACGAGGAACTCCCCCTCGACCTCGTTTTCCAGCACTTCTCGCGGCGGAGAATCGCCGGAGAGCAGCGCGTGTTTCTGCTGTTCCTTGTAGTACTGCTCGGGCTTGGCGGGCGCCTCGTAGAGGCCGGGCACGGAGACGATGCCGGGCTGGCCGAGCACGTTGACGCGCTTGTGCCAGCGGCCGTCGTGGTCGCCCCAGGTCCCGACGACGCGGTCGAGCAGCGGAACGTGCAGGTGCTCAAGCCCGCGTTCGTCGGCCGGGAGCAGGTCGTGGAGGATCGCCTGGACCTGCAGCCCGTCGTAGATGACGCCGCCGGCGCGCTCGGGGTTCTCCAGCGCGCGCTCCTCGTAGCGGACGATGCCGACCATCGTGTTGCCCGTCTCCCGGTCGTACGGGGAGAGCACCCGCGCCTCGGCGAACGACTCCGCCAGGTCCTCCTCACCGTACTCCGTCAGGAATCGCGGGCGCACCGATACCTCGGCGTCGACGCGCTCGCGGAGCCACCCGGCGACCGCGTCGGCGTCTGTCTCGGTCGTGGGCGCGCGGTAGAGCGTGACCTCCTCGACCATACGAGTGGGTGGTACCACCCGGTGAAACTGGTTACGGTCCGGGGCGTGCGGCGAGACTCACGTGTGGCGGGGGTGCGCCGCGCGCCGGACCCGGGATCAGACCTCGCTGCCGTCGAAGCGCTCGTGGCGCTGGTCGTCCATCTCGGCGAGGTGGTCGCTGATCACGCTTCGCCGCCCCTTCCGGTTGCACGCCGTCGCCGGGCAGGTGACGTACTCCCGCTGTGGCGTCTTCGTGTCGGGCATGTGCGGACCTACGCGTGCCCCCGCAAAGTTCCGACTGCCCAGTTCGTTCCCTGATACCGGCCACTCGCCTACCAAAAAATTATACGTTGATGTACACTCTAGTACGCTACACCCCACATATGTCCGAAGACAAATTCGAAGTAGCGGACGACTTCCTGACCATCGGGCGGACGTTCGCGGAGTACCGGCGGATGTTCGACCTCGGTATCGACGACCTCGCGGGTCGTGAGTTGCTCGACTGCGGTGGCGGCGCGGGGGCGTTCACCGCGACGGCCGCCGAACTGGCAGAGAGCGCCGTCGCCGTCGACCCGCTATACGGCCCTCCCGCCGAAGAACTGGCGCGCGAACTCGACGAAGCGATCGAGTACAACGTCGCGCAGCTCCGCGAGAAGCGAGACCTGTTCGTCTGGGACTTCTACGGCGACGTGGAGACTCGGGGGCGGTACCTCCGGGCCGCAGCCGAGCGGTTCCTCGCCGACTACGCCACGCATCCCGAGCGGTACGTCGTCGGTGCGCTGCCGGAACTTCCCGTCGCCGACGACGCCGTCGACCTCGCGCTGGTCGCGAACCTCCTGTTCGTCTACGACGACCGCCTCGACCGAGAGTTCCACGCGGCCGCGCTCCGAGAACTCGCACGCGTCGCGCGCGAGGAGGTGCGCGTCTTCCCGCTGCACTCGCTGGACCGCACCCGCTCCGAGTACGTCGAACCCGTCGCGGAATCGCTCCGGGCCGACGGCCACGCGGTCTCGTTCCGTGAGGTCCCCTACGAGTTCCAGCCCGGCGCGACGGAGATGCTCGTTCTCGAACCGTGATCGGTCCGGTCGGCCCACGGGGGGAACTGCGCAGCGGCGTCGATCCGTTTCGACGACAGTTTTAAGCTCGTGTGTAAAGTACGTTTTACTGTAAAGAGTGCTTTACACATGGTCGACAGACTCGCAGCCGATCGGTACTCGGAACGGACGCGACGGATCACCTATACCGTCAGCTTCGTCGCCGCTGGAGTTGCCGTCGGGGCCGTGTTCGTCCTCGCGGGCGAGGCCGCGGGGGCCGTAGCGCTGGTGGCGCTGGTCGCCCTCGGCAACCTGGCGAGTCGGCACTACCCCGGCCGAGTCGACGAGCGCGACAGGCACGTCCACCGGGTCGCGAGCGCGCGGACGGTCGAGCTGCTCACCGTCGGCGGCGGCCTGGTCGTCGCCGGCGCAGTCGTCTTCGACGCGTTCGACGTCGCGTCGATGCCGGCGTGGGCGATGCCGCTCGGCTGGGCCGTGGCCGCGCTCAGCCTGACGTACCTCCTGATGGCGGCGTACGAACGACACGCCTGAAGGGGACGGACGGCGAGGTGGCAATCGAATGGACAACGACGTGCGCGCTCGCCGGGAGCAGTTGGAGCTCAGCCAGGGCGACCTCGCCGACGCCGTCGGCGTCACCCGCCAGACGATAAACGCCATCGAGCGCGACCGCTACGACCCGTCTCTGGAGCTCGCGATGAAGCTCGCCGCCCTGTTCGACTGTCCCGTTTCGGCCCTCTTCTCGCCCGAACGGTCGTCGTGGGACCTCCCCGAGGACCCCGGGGCCGAGTAGTCGTCCGACGCCTGCGATCGTTCGCGCCGGACGGTCGTCGGCTACTCGTCCGGGGACGCCCGGACAGTCAGGACGGGTCGACTGGCACCGCGAACGACCGCCGTCGCGACGCTCCCCATCACGAACCGGTCGATACCGGTCCGTCCGTGGGTCCCGACCACGATCAGGTCGACGTCCTGCTCGTCGGCGAATTCCAGGATCTCCTGTTCGGGCTCGCCCTCCCGCGTCGCGGGGGCGACGTCGACGCCTTCCTGCGCGCCGCGAGCGCGCAGCGCGTCGCCGATGGTCTCGCCCTGCCGTTCGAGGAAGCCGTGCAGCGCGCCCCCGCTCCCGAACCGGCTGTCGATCACGTAGAGCCCGTGGACCGTCGCGTCGTGGGCTGCGGCGAGGTCGAACGCGTAGTCGCGTGCGCGCTCGGCGCTCTCGCTCCCGTCGCTCGCGAGCAGGATGCGACGGATCCCTCCGTCGGCGCCGGGGCCGTCGGCCCGGACGATCAACACCGGCACCGACGACTGCTGGGCGACCTGCCGGGCCACCGAGCGCCGGAGGAACCGCGCTAGTCGCCCGCGGGCGTGGGCACCGATCACGGCGAGGTCGACCTCGTTCGCTGACGCGTACGCGGCGATCTCGTCGGCCGGATGCCCGACAGCAATCGTCTCGGTGGTGGCGATACCGGCGTCGCTGCAGGCCGCTGTGGCCGCGTCGAGCGCCGACTGAGCGGTCTCCCGGGCCGCCGCTTCTATCTGATCGCCAGGCGAGGAGTCGCCGAAGTCGTCGGGGACGGCGCTCCTGTCGACGACGGCGAGCGCGTGGACCGTCGCGTCGTCGTCGGCCAGCATGAGCCCGTACTTGACGGCGCGCTCGCTCGCCTCGCTCCCGTCGACTGGGACGAGTATCCGGTCGAACATACGATCCGTTAGACCCCCCACAACAAGGCGATTCCGAGCACGGTCACCGCCGACAGGAGCAGTTGCAGCGGGCCGCCCACGCGCATGTAGTCGGTGAACCGGTAGCCGCCCGGCCCGTAGACGAACAGGTTGGTCTGGTAGCCGATGGGGCCGAGAAACGACGTCGACGCGGCGAAGGTGACCGCGAGCACGAACGCGAACGGGTTCGCGCCGATGGCGGTGGCAGCGGCCGCCGCGACGGGGATCATCAACACGACGCTCGCGTTGTTGCTTATCACCTCGGTGATAAGTCCTGTCGTGACGTAGAACAGCCAGAGCACGAGGAGGTCCGGGAGGAAACCCGCCGACGCCGCGACCGCGGCGCCGACCAGCGCCGCGGCACCGGTACGTTCGAGCGCCACGCCGAGCGGGATGACCCCCGCGAGCAGGAAGATGACGTTCCAGTCGACCGACTCGTACAGCTCGTTCGGTTCGAGGACGCCCGCGACGACCATGGCGACGATCCCGGCGAGCGCGCTGACCAGGATATCCTGCTGGAAGCCGGCCACCGCGGAGAACTCCTGGATCCCGGTCGCACCGACGAGCGCGCTCGCGAGGAATTCCCACGGAAACGCCACGACGCCGACCACCCCGATCATGATCCCGACCGCGTACGGGATCTTCTCGGTCCGGTAGTCGGGGTCGCCGGCCTCCCGCGCGAGGACGAAGTCCCGGGTCTGCGCGAGGCGGTCGACGCTGTCCGGGCTGGCCCGGACGAGGAGCGTGTCACCCCCGCGGATCGGCAGGTCGTCGAGCGGGTCCCCAACGGCGCCGCTCCGCCTGCGAAGCGCGAGGACGGTCGCGTCGTAGCGCTCGCGAAACGTCGAACTGCGGAGGCTCTCGCCGACGAGCGGGGAACTGGACGGCACCACGACCTGAACGAGCGACTGGTCGCCCGTCGCCGCCGTCGCGTCGGCGCCGTCGACGGTCTCGCCCGCTCCCGGGACGGCCAGCCCGTCGATGTCGTCGAACTCCCCGAGCGTTGCGCTGTTCGCCCGGATCAACAGGGTGTCGGCCGGCCGAAGCCGCCGCTCGCCCACGTCGTCGGAGAACCGATCGCCGTCGCGGATCAACTGGAGGAGGTCGGCGTCCACGTCGGGCGCTTCGACCGCTCTCCGCGCCCTCCGGCCGACGAACGGCGACCCGTCGTCGACGACGACCTCCGCGAGGTACTCCCTGGCGCCGGGTTCCTCGTCGGCCACCTCCGGCGGGACCCGTTCGGGGAGGAGCCGATGGCCGATGAGGACGAGGTAGAGTCCACCGACGAGGAGGACGACCGCCCCGAGCAGGGTGAACTCGAAGAAGTCGAACGCGTGGAGGGTCGGGTACCTGCGGGAGAGCCGCGCCGACGTGGCGCTCGCGAGGATGTTCGTCGACGTCCCGATGAGCGTGAGCATGCCGCCGAGTTGCGAGGCGTACGAGAGCGGGATCAGCAGTTTCGACGGCGACGTGTTGCCCTTGTGAGCCACGTCCGAGATGACGGGGACGAGGATCGCGACCACCGGCGTGTTGTTGACGAATCCCGACACCGGCCCGGCGACGCCGATGGTCGCCAGCAGTTGCCTGTCGAGGCTGTCGCCGGCGAACGCGGCGATCTTCCGGCCGACGATCTGGACCGCGCCCGTCCGGCTGATCCCCGCGCTCAGGATCAGCATCGCGAGGACCGTTATCGTCGCCGGGCTGGAGAAACCCGATATCCCGTCGGCCGGCGATATCTGTGTCCACGGTTCGAGCACGATCAGCGCGACCATGATCGCGATCGCGGTCACGTCGACGGGGAGCCACTCCGTCACGAACAGCACGACCGCGGCGAGCGTGACGGCGAACACCACGAGCATCCCGGGGGTCACGCCCGCCGGCGTCGTCGCCTGCAAGACGCTCGCGGAGACCATGGAGGGACGAACGGAAGTCCGGGTAAAGAAGGGCTGTATACGTTGAATCGGCGGCGCCAGCCATCGGCGTTCGCCAGCGAGCCGTAGAGAGGGGTTACTCGGGCACTGTGTGCGGTTATCGACTGCCATCCCGGTGATAGGTAGCGCGTTCACCAGTGGCGTCCCGTATCCAGACCGCCTGTCGCGGGCCGGCGGCGCTCGTGCGGCCCCGTGACCTCGATCCCCACGCCGCCCCAAGGGGTTAGTTCCGACCGGCCGAACGGCCGGCATGGTCGACGCCCGCGAGTACCACGACCGGACGAACCACTCCCCAGAAAAACTCCGCGAGGAGTCCTTCCGGCTCGACCGGTCGAACCAGCCCCGCCCCTACAAGGTCTACGAGGACCTCCCCCGGTTCTCGCCCGACGGCGACCCCGACCAGCCCGAGACGCCCGCGCTCGCCGCCGTAGCGGCAACCGATCCCGAACCGCCCGACGGGACGGCGAATCCGTCGGGAGATCCCGACATCCGGACGCTCTGTCACTACGCCGCGGGGGTCACGAAGGAACTGGAGATCCAGGGGCAGTCGATGTCGTTCCGGGCGGCCGCCTGCACGGGGAAGCTCTACCACGTCGACCTGTACGCCGTCACCGGCGAGTGCGGCGGGTTCGACCCGGCGGTCTACCACTTCGACCCCCGCTCCGGCGAGTTCGACGTGCTCCGGGAGGGCGACTTCCGACCCGTGCTCGCGGACGCCAGCGGCGACCACGCGGGCGTCGCGGAGGCGCCGGTCACGTTCGTCGCAACCTCCCAGTGGTGGCGCAACGCCTGGAAGTACCGCGAGCGCACCTACCGCCACGCCTTCTGGGACTCCGGCACGATCCTCGCGAACCTGCTCGCGGTCGCCCACGGGAGCGGCCATCGGGCGGAAGTCGTCGCGGGCTTCGCCGACGACCCCGTCGTCGACCTGCTCGGCCTCGACCCCCACGAGGAGGCGCCGCTGGAACTCGTTCCCGTCGGATCGGAGTCGCCGATGCCCGGCCAGCGCGAGTCGCCGAACACGACGGATTCGCCTGATGCGACCGCCGCGCCGAACTCGGCCGAACTCGACCCGATCGACCCCGAGGAGCGGCCGCTCTCGGACGACCCGGTCGACTACCCGCTCGTCCCCGACGCCTGGCGCCAGAGCCGGCTCGACGACGGCGCGGCCGCGGCGGCGTGGCGCGAGCGGTTCACCGCGGAAGTCGCGGACGCCTCGCTCGGCGCGCGTCCGGACGACAGCGGCGACCGCGTCCAGCTCGACCCGGTCGACGCGGAGACAGCCTCGGCGCGTCCGGTCGGGAACACCATCGACCGGCGCGGCTCCTGCCGGGACTACAGCCACGACCCCATCAGCGCCCGGAAGTTCGCGACCGTCCTCGACCGGGCGCTCCGCGGCGTCCCAGCCGACGCCTTCGCCGGCGACCTCGACGGCCTGGTCGACTGCTACTGCCTCGTCCACGCCGTCGAGGGGATCGACCAGGGCGTTTACGAGTACCACCCCGGCGACGACGAACTGGAGCGAGTCGGCGACACCGACCGGGAGACCGCCGGCCACCTCGCGCTCGGGCAGTCGGTCGTGGGCGACGCGGCCGTGAACGTGTACCTCGTGGCGGACGTCGACGCCGTCGTCGAGGAGTTCGGCAATCGGGGGTATCGGCTCGCGCAACTGGAGGCGGGGGTCGCGCTGGGCCGACTCTACCTCGCCACCTACGCCCACCTCGGACTCGGCGGGCGCGGGTTCACCTTCTTCGACGGCGAGGTGGCCGAGTACCTCTCGCCGCACGCCGACGGACAGACGCCGATGACGCTGTTCGCGTTCGGCAACCCGGCGTGAGAGCGCCGGGTCGAGCGCTCCGCCTCAGGAGAGTTTGAAGAGCGCGATGCCGGGGTCCATCTCTCCACCGGATGCGACGCCCCCCGCGTAGACGGCGCCGTCGACGACCGCCGGTCCCGCGGTGAACCGGTAGTCGCCCCCGTCGTGGCGCCAGTCGACGTCGCCGCTTTCCGGGTCGAGCGCGACGAGCGTCTCGTCGCCGATCTCGCCGTCGTTACCGCTCGTCAGGTAGAGGTGGTCCGGACTCGCGGCGACCCCTCCGGAGTGCGTCAGGTCCATCTTGCCGAATCGCCAGCACCGCTCGCCGTCGTCGGCACGGAAGGCGTACATCGCGCCGTCGCTCGCCACGTAGACGTGGCCGCCGTCGACCGCCAGCCGCTCGAGGTCGTCGTCGACCGACCCAGCCCAGACTCGCTCACCCGTTGCCGCGTCCAGCGCGAGGACTGCGCCGTCGGTCCCCGCAGTGTAGACGGTCCCGTCGACCACGGCGGGAGCGGTCTCGAGCGGCCCCGGCGTCTTCGCCCACCAGGCTCGCTCGCCGGTTTCGAGGTCGACGGCGTGGAGGTACGCGTCCCCGCCGGCCGCGTACACGGTTCCGTCGACGACGGCCGGGTGGCGGCCGACGCGGAGTCCGATGTCGTAGCGCCAGCGTCGCTCGCCCGTCGAGAGGTCGTACGCCCGGAGACCGGTCCGCGTCGGGACGAGCACCGCGCCCTCCGTGACCGTCGGCCGGGACTCCCTGAGACCGAGATCGGCATCGACGCCGGTCCGCCATCGCCGGTCGCCGCTCTCGCGCTCGAACGCGACGAGCGTGTCCGTCGACCCGGCGACGGCGACGACGTCCTCGCCGACGACCGGGACGCTCGGATCTTCGATGCCGGCGGTCCACGTCCCCTCGCCGGTCGCCGCGTCGACCGCGTACAGCGTCGCATACTTGTCCGTCGTGTAGACGGTTCCGTCGGCGACGGTCGGCTGTGCGCCGCCGATGTGACCCCCGACCCGCATCGTCCACTCGACCGAAAGCGGCGGCTCCGGCATGGCATCCCGGGGAACCGACCGCGTGTTCCGCCGGTCGCCGGTCGCTGTCGGCCACTCCGGATCGCCCGGATTGCGGTCGCCGTCGACCGAGCAATCGCTGCCCCCACCGAACCGGTTCCCGCCGAACCGGCTCCCGCAGCCCGCGACGAGCGCCGTCCCCGCCGCCGCCAGAAACGCGCGACGCCTCATTCGAACCACACCACCCGTCCGCTGCTTACTGTCGCGACCATCGCACCGCCCGCGACGGCCGCCCCCTCGTGAGCGACGTTCCCGATCTGATCGTCGTATCCGAAGTACTCGGACTCGGCGTGCTCGCCGAACTCGCCCCACAGCGGGTCGCCGGTCGCAGCGTCGAGCGCCCCGAGACCGACGTAGACCCGGTCGGCGGTGACGACGGGTGCGTCCTGGCGGGGGTTCCGGTCCGTGAATCCGTCCAGTTCGGCCCGGTTGACCAGCCGCCACCGCTCCGTGCCGGTGGCCGCGTCCAGCGCGTACACGTTCTTCGCGCTGACGTACACGGTCCCGTCCGCCACGGCCGGCCGACTCGTCCCTTCGTACCCGGTCGCGAACCGCCACTCGCGCGTCCCGTCGGCGGCGTCGATAGCGTGCAGCGCGTTCCCGATGGGAGCGTAGACGACGCCGTCGACGACTGCGGGCGACCGAATCCGTCCGTGAGCGCGGGCCTCGTAGCGCCACTCGACGTCACCGGTTTCGAGGTCGAGCGCGACGATTTTCACGGTCCGCTCTTCGTAATCGCTGACGTCCCGGACGTCCAGCGCGAGATACGCCGTCGAACCGTCGACGGCCGGCGCGGTCACGGTCGTCCGGTCCGTCCCGAGGAACCCTTCCCCCAGGGACAGCGGGGACCGGCGGCCACACCGGCGTTCCGCGGCCAGGTCGACGATCACGAGTCGACCGCTGTCGTCGCCGACGTAGAGGTGGTCGCCGGCGACCGTGGGAGCGCCCAGCGCCCGCGGGGCCGACGCCGTCCACAGTTCGTCGCCGCTCTCGCGGTCAAACGCGACGACGTCGCCACCGACCGTCGTCACGACGACGGCGTCGCCGGCGACGATCGGCCCCCCGCCCACGCTGTCCGGAAGTGAGGCCGTCCAGACCGGCGCGTCGCTCGTCCGTTCGAGCGCGTAGAGCCGGCCCGGTGGATCCTCGACGCGCCAGTTCGGCCGACCGGTCGCGACGAACGCGCGGCCGTCAGCGACGACGGGCGGAGTCCCAGAACCCGTCTGTTCGTCGGGGGGGTACTCCCAGAGCTCCCACTCGACGGGCTCCGGCTCGGCGGCCGGACCGCTGTCTGTCGCACGGCCGGTCTTGGCTGCGTCGAGACCGGGCTGGGGCCATCCGGAGGGTGGGTCGGTGTCGGGCGCGGAGGGCGAGCAGTCGTCACCGGCGCAGCCGGCGAACGATCCGATCGCCGCCGTCCCGACGGTCGCGAGGACCGTTCGACGGCGGACCATACGCCGTCATTCGCGGGTCGCGGAAAACCTCTTTTGGTCTGGCTGTCACGTCGGATCGGTCGTCGCGTGATGCGGTCCGACCGGTCCGTGGTCCGGGCAGATGCCGGCGATGGGCGTCGCGTTGAGACAGCACTGCCGGCTGTTCGTGGCGGCGAGGTTCTGCTGGAGTTGCGCCCCGCACAGTCGACAGTATTCGGTCTCGTCGGTCACGCTGATCCGCCTGTGGTGTTCGGGGCGGGAATGTCTGTCGACGAAGGCGCCGTCGAAAGCTCTCGGCACGCTCGCTGGGAATGACTGGTACCGCTGGAATTACTCGGAGTTGAAAGCCCTCGGCGCGCTCGCGGTCGCTGAGCGACATACCCTCGCGGCCTGCGGCCGCTTCGGGTAGGGGTCGCTCAGACGACTGAACTGCACGCGAGTCCGCCTCGCCCTTTCAGTCCACCAGGGACGACACCGCGGCCGCGACGGCAACCGCCTCGCACAGTACCGCAGACGGCCACACGCCTCCCCAGCCGATTCGCTCGCCGCTGGCTCGCTCATCCCTCGCACGACTATTTCGAGCGGTCCTCACAGTGCTCGGACACGCTCGACAGCGCGCGCCAAAAACAGTTAATCGTCGGTTTCAGTCGTCGGCGGGCGTCGCGGCGTCGCGGCTCGTCAGGTCGACGGGGTCGGCGTCGACGTCGAGTTCGTCCAGCGCGACCTGCGCCGCGCGCTTGCCGGAGACGAGCATGGCGCCGAACGTCGGGCCCATGCGCGGCAGGCCGTAGGTCGTCGCGGTGGCCATGCCGGTGACGACGAGGCCGTCGTGGGCAAGGCCGGTGTGCTCGACGACGGCGTCCTCGCTCTCGCCGACCCACATCGAGTCGTGGCCGGGCGAGTCGTGGCCGGGGGCGCCGTAGGTGTCGTCACCCGTCGAGTCCATGCCGCTGGCTTCCTCTTCGAGGCCCGGCGCGTTCAGGACGCCGCGCTCGTCGAGCTTCTTGACGGCCATGGCCTCGTGGCCGGTGGCGTCGATGACCAGGTCCGCCTCGACGGCGATGGGGTCGACGCAGGTGATCTCGCGGGGCAGGGCGTGGACCGGCGTCCAGTTCATGACGATGCCGCCGACGCGGTGGTCCTCGCGGATCACGATGTCGGTGAACTCCGTCATGTTCTGCATCTTCGCGCCGGCGTCGCAGGCGGCCTTGATGAGGCCGGAACAGGCCTCCGGCCCGTTGGCGACGTAGAGCCCCTCGCTGTCCTTGGACTGTTTGTGGTCGACCTCGAGTTCGTCGAGGACCTGCTGTGCGGGGTCACGGACGGTGACCTTGTTCATGAGGAACCCGCCCAGCCAGAAGCCGCCTCCGAGGTAGTTGTTCTTCTCGACGACCATCACCTGCACGCCGCGCTCGGCGAGCTCCTTCGCGGCCATCAGCCCCGAGGGGCCCCCGCCGACGATGATGACGTCCGAGTCCGAGAAGTCCATGAACTCCTCGGTCCACTCCTGACCGATCGCTCGAGTGACTTCCGCTTCGCCGACGTCGCTGAACTTATCGAAGCCTTCCTGGCTCATATTACTCGGTGTTAACAGTTGGTGGTAAAACGTCTTTCGCTATAACCCGGTTGTACAACAGACGATTCGGGCGCGGTGATTCGGCGGTCTCGCCGCGACCGATGAATCGGCGTTGTACAACGGACTTATACCGCGACCGGGACAAGCGGGGCGTATGTCGCTGCGGCTGCCGAGCGAGATCGTGGTCGAGCGGTTCCTGCCGACCGCCCGGACGCTGTTGGCCGCCGAGTTGCACGACCGCGGGTTCACCCAGAAGGAGGTCGCCGACCGCCTCGGCCTGACGCAGGCGGCGGTCAGCAAGTACCTCCGCGGGGACGTGAGCGTCGAGGACCGCTTCGCCGACGACGAGCGGTTCCAGGCGACGGTCGAGCGGATCGCCGACGGGTTCGCCGACGGCTCGATGGACGGCTACGAGGCGCTCGCCGAACTGCTGGACCTGATTCGCGCCTTCGAGGATCGCGGCCCCATCTGCGCGGTCCACGAGGAGGAGATGCCCGCGCTGGAGGGGCTGGGCTGCGATCTCTGCGTCCGCGGGACCGATGACGCCGTCCTCGCCGAACGCGAAGCACTCGCGGCCGTCCGCCGCGCGTCCCGCCGGATCTCGAACACGCCGGAGATGGCCGCGGACATCCCGAACGTGGGAACCAACGTCGGGACCGCCGTTCCGGGGGCCGCCGACGCGACGGACGTCGCTGCAGTCCCCGGCCGGCTCCAGGCCGTCAACGGCCGGATCATGGTTCCCTCGGACCCCGAGTTCGGCGCCTCACAGCGCGTCGCCGAGACGATCCGCGCGGCGATGGCCGTCGACCCGGAGGTCAGAGGGGCGCTCAACCTCGCGACCTCCGAGGCGCTACTGGCTGCCGCGCGTGAGCGCGGGATCGAACCGATGGCGTTCGACGCCGATTACGAGGCCCGCGGCGAACGCCTGCGCGAGCGCTTCCGCGAGCGAGGGGGCGTCCCGCGAGTGATCTACCACGAAGGGGCGTTCGGCATCGAGCCCGTCTGCTACGTCTTCGGCGAGACGGCCGCCGAGGCCGCGGCGCTCGCGGTCGAACTGGTCGAAGCGGCCGACGAGTGAGGGCGGAGCCGCGACGGTGGGATGGCTTCGACGCACGTCTCGGCTAACGGAAACGTTTCTAATCAGGCCAATCCAGAGGCGATCGATGGCTCGACGAACCGCGATCGCGACTACCCTCCTCGCGGGGCTGCTCGTTCTCGCCGGCTGTTCTGCGCTGTCCGGCCCCGATGCGACGAGTTCGCCCGCGACAAACACGACGCTCACGGAATCGACACCGACCGACGCCACCACCGCAGTCGAGACACCGACAGCGACCAGCGCGCCGGAGACGACGGACACGACCACTGCACCGGAGGCCCGGACGGGGACGCTCACCGCCGAGAAGACGCCGTCTTCTCCCTCCGCGCCTCCGTCCACGGAGTCGCCCGACGAGGCCACCGACGGCGTCGGCGAGAGCGATCGAGTCGTCGTGAAAAACGGGACGCTCCCGGTCGACGCGACGGAGGTGTACCGCCGGGTCGAGCGGCTGATGGGCACAGACGCCCCGGCACCGACGGTCGAAGTCGCCGACCGTGAGCGGGTCAACTTCTCGGAGGGGTACCTCGGTGAGGTGGACACGACCCTGGGATTCTCGAGGAGAACGGACTCGAAGTCGGTTTCCGACTGTGGGACGTTCTTCCCGGCGTCCAGCGTGGGCGACTCGATTACCATCACTCCCGGAACTCTGTCGGATTCGGCGGTCGAACTGGTCCTCGTCCACGAGTTCGTCCATCGCCTCCAGCCGAACGTGACGGGCTACGACCGGCTCTCCGAGCTCGGTTCGTACGACCTCTCCCAGGCTCTCAGCGAGGGGAGCGCCGTCTACGTCGCCGACGAGTACGCGCGGCGCTACGACACGCGGTGGAACGGCGAGACGCCGATCGGTGTCCGCGAGTGCCTCTACGAGCACGTCCCCGGCCCCACCCGCGGGCCCGCCGGCTGGTACGCCATGGGTGGACAGTACGTCGCACAGCGACTCGACTCTCCCGCCGAACTGTCGGACATTTACCGGGCGCCCCCCGAGACTACGGAGCAGCTGATCCACGGACTGGAGCCCAGCGACGAACCGGTACGAGACCTCGACGTCACCGTCGTCGGCAACGAACGCTGGTCGGTCGAAGACGAAGAGCGCGAGGGCGAACTCCGCCTCAGGTCGTGGCTCAGGACCGGCCTGCCGGCCGACCGCGTCGATACTTCCGCGACCGGATGGGGCGCCGACCGACTGGTCGAACTCGACCGGAACGGGACGACGGGCGTCGTCTGGGCACTCCGAATGGATTCGGCCGCTGACGCCGACGAACTCGCCGGGGCGATTGCGAAGCTCGAAGCAACTCTCGAATCACGGAACGCGGCCGAACTCGAGTCGACCCGGGTCGGCGAGGAGACCGTCGTCGTCTTCGCGGGGCCCGAGTCGTTCGTCGGGAACGCGACAGCCGACGGGACCGCCGGGAACGTCACCGTCGCCGTCCCGTAGTCGGCCGACCGCGGGCTGGCGGCGCGAGCGCCACCGTCCTTTTGTCCGTCTCGCCCCAAGCCACCGCATGGCACAGCAGACGACCGACAGCGCCGCGGTCGGCGAGCCGAGCGACCAGTGGCGCTCGTATCAGGGGGCGTCGACGGGGACCGACATCGAGTGCGAGGGGTGGCGCCAGGAGGCCGCCCTCCGGATGCTCAACAACAACCTCGACCCGGAGGTCGCCGAGCGGCCGGAGGATCTGGTCGTCTACGGCGGGACCGGCCGCGCCGCCCGCTCGTGGGACGCCTACGACGCCATTCTCGCGGAACTGCGCGACCTCGGTGACACCGAGACGCTGCTCATCCAGTCGGGCAAACCCGTCGGGCGCTTCGAGACCCACGAGCGAGCGCCACGCGTCCTCATCGCCAACTCCAACCTCGTCGGCAAGTGGGACAACTGGGAGCACTTCCACGAACTCGAGGCGCGGGGGCTCATCATGTACGGCCAGATGACCGCCGGCTCGTGGGCCTACATCGGCACGCAGGGGATCATCCAGGGGACCTACGAGACGCTCGCCGAGGCCGCCCGCCAGCACTTCGACGGGAGTCTCCGAGGTCGGATCGTCGTTACCGGAGGCCTCGGTGGGATGGGCGGCGCCCAGCCGCTCGCGGTGACGATGAACGAGGGCGTCTGCATCGCCGCCGAGGTCGACGAGGCCCGCATCGACCGCCGAATCGCGACCGGCTACTGCGAGGAGAAGACCGACGACCTCGACGAGGCGATCGCGCGCGCCGAGGAGGCCGCCGAGGCGGGCGAGCGCTACTCGGTCGGCGTCCACGTGAACGCCGCCGACATGCTCGAAGCGATGCTGGAACGGGGGTTCGTCCCCGACGTGATCACCGACCAGACCGCCGCCCACGACGCGCTGGAGGGATACTACCCGTCGGGCTACACAGTATCCGAGGCCGACGCCCTCCGCGACGATGACCCCGAACGGTACGAACGGGAGAGCCTCGACACGATGGAGCGGCACGTCGACGGCATCCTGGAGTTGCAGGAACGCGGCGCCGTGGCGGTCGAGTACGGCAACAACATCCGCGGGCAGGTCGCCGACTACCGCGCCGAGCGGGGCAACGGCGACGGCGAGCGGCCGTGGCCGCTCTCGGGCGCCACCGCCCGCGAACGCGACGCCTTCGACTATCCGGGGTTCGTCCCCGCCTACGTCCGCCCGCTGTTCTGCGAGGGCAAGGGCCCGTTCCGCTGGGTGGCGCTGTCGGGCGAACCCGCTGACATCCACCGCACCGACGAGGCCGTCAAAGAGCTGTTCCCCGGGAAGGAGGCGCTGCACCGCTGGATCGAGCTCGCGCAGGAACAGGTGTCCTTCCAGGGGCTCCCGTCGCGCGTGTGCTGGCTGGGCGCGGAGACCGACGAGCAGGGAGTCACCGAGCGCGCCCGCTTCGCCCTGCGGATCAACGACCTCGTCGCCGATGGCGAGATCGCGGCGCCGGTCGCGGTGACGCGGGACCACCTCGACGCGGGCAGCGTCGCCTCCCCGTTCCGCGAGACGGAGGACATGAAGGACGGCTCGGACGCCGTCGCCGACTGGCCGATCCTCAACGCCTTGCTGAACTGCGCGGCCGGCGCGGACATCGTCTCCGTCCACGACGGCGGCGGCGTCGGCATCGGGAACGCGCTGCATACAAACAACCACGTCGTCCTCGACGGGTCCGATCTGGCCGCCGAGAAGGCCCGACGCGTCTTCACGACCGACCCCGGGATGGGCGTCGTCCGCCACGCCGACGCGGGCTACGAGCGTGCCAGCGAGCAGGCCCGCGATTCGGATATCCCGATCCCGATGGAGGACCGCGATGAGTGAGGACGCCGCGGAGGACCGGTCGACGGGTTCCCTCACGGCGCCGCCCGAGTGGACGGGTCCCTCCGCCGACCCGAACGACGAGCAGTTCGGCGACGTGGTCGAACCGGCGACGCTCGACGCCCTCGACGAGTACGGGGCCGTGATCGTCGGCGAGCCCTACGACGGCGCGGTGATCGGCCGCAGCGGCGCGGCCGAGGGGCCGGCCGCGATCCGCGAGTCGCTCGCCGCAACGAAGACCCACCACGTCGACCTGGGCCCCATCTCGGTCGCGGGCGACCCCGCCGACGAGGACGGCGAGAACGTCCCACACGAGCGGATCCACGGCCCGGTCGGGCCGGGCGTCGGTCTCGGTGATCTGGGCGACGTTGCGCTGCCGGACGGCGACGGGTCCGCGGACGGGACCCCGGGAGAAACTGACGGCGAGGACGTCCCGGTCGACGACAGGGACCGAGAACCGGCCGTCGAGACGGTCCAGGAACGAGTCCGCGCGGTGACGAGCGACCTCTATGGTCGGGGCGTCGTCCCCGTCTTCCTCGGCGGCGACAACTCGCTGACCTACCCGAACGCGGCGCCGCTGCTGGAGCAGGGGTCCCTCGGCGTCCTCAGCTTCGACGCCCACCTCGACTGCCGGGAAGTCCGCGAGGAGACCGGGCCGACGAGCGGGACGCCGTACCGCCAGCTCCACGACGACGGGCTGGACGCCCTCGCGGTCCTCGGCGCCCGGAACTTCGAGACTTCGACCGCGTACCACGACTACCTCCACGAGCAGGGCGGGCGCGTGTTCACCCCCCAAGATCTGGTCGACGCGCCGATCGACGCGATGGACGACGCCATCGCCTCGCTGGGGGACGTGGACGCCATCTACGTCAGCGTCGACGTGGACGTACTTGACGCCGCCGCCGCGCCGGGGGTCAGCGCGCCGACGCCCGGCGGCCTCACGACGCGGGAACTGTACCGGCTGCTCGAACACGTCGCGACCCACGGCCGCGTCGCCGGGTTCGAAGTCGTCGAGTGCGCGCCGCCGCTGGACGAGACCGGCCGGACGACCGACGCCGCCGCGCGGGTCGTCGCGCACTTCCTCGCCAGCCTCGCCGCGCCGAAGGGTCGCCACTCGCGTCGGGGGGCGCTCGATGGGTGACCTCACCGCCGTCGTCCGTGGCGCCGCCGAACTCGCGACGGCCACGGGCGACCTCCGGAGTGACGACCCCGCCGGCATCGTCGAGGACGCAGCCGTCGCGGTCGTCGACGGCGAGATCACTGCCGTCGGGCCGACCGAAGAAGTGACCCGCGAGTACCCCGCGGAGAACGCGACCCACACTGTCGATGCCCACGGCCGAGCGGTGATCCCGGGCTACGTCGATTCGCACACCCACGCCCTGTTCGCCGGCGACCGCTCGGACGAGTTCGAGGCGAAACTTCAGGGAACGACCTACGGCGAACTGCTCGCCGCGGGGGGCGGCATCCACCGCACCGTCCGCGCGACCCGCGCCGCGAGCGACGAGCAACTGCTGGACAACTTGCTCGACCAGCTCGACGTGATGGTCGCCCACGGCACCACGACGGTCGAGGTGAAGTCGGGCTACGGCCTCGACACCGAGACCGAACTGCGGATGCTGGACGTCGTCGACCGCGCCGACGACCGCCACCCGGTCGACGTCGTCCCGACGTTCCTGGGCGCCCACGCGGTCCCGCGGGACTACGATGGAGACGGCGCGGCAGCCGATGCCGACGACTACGTCGAGCGCGTGGTCTCCGAACAGCTCCCCGCCGTCGAAGCGCAGGGCGTCGCCGAGTTCTGCGACGTGTTCTGCGACGAGGGCGCGTTCACGGTCGAGCAGTCCCGGCGCGTCCTCGAAGCCGGCGCCGAGCGCGGCCTCACGCCGAAGGTCCACGCGGAGGAACTCGCCCACCGCGGCGGGACGAAACTCGCCGCGGAGGTGGGCGCGGCGAGCGCCGACCACCTGCTACACGCCACCGACGAGGACGTGCAGGCCCTGATCGACGCGGACGTGACCCCCGTCCTCCTGCCGGGGACCGCCTTCGGCCTCGGCGCCGACTACGCGGACGGGCGGGCGATGGTCGAGGCGGGCGCGCCGGTCGCCGTCGCCACCGACTTCAACCCGAACTGCCACTCCCAGAGCATGGCCTTCGCCTCCGCGCTCGCCTGCGTCGAGATGGGACTCACACCGGCGCAAGCGCTCGTCGCCGGCACCCGCAACGGGGCCCGCGCCCTCGACCGCCCCGACCTGGGAGTCATCCGCGAGGGCGCGCCCGCGGATCTGGTCGTCCTCGACGCGCCGTCGCACGTCCACGTCCCCTACAGCTACGGGATCAACCGCGTCGCGACCGTGCTGAAGGCCGGTCGCCCGGTCGTCGGTCCCGAGTGGGTCGGCGAGCTCGGCGAGTCGCCGCGGGACGGCCCGGGCGACGAGCCCGGAGGGACCACGGATGAGTGAAGTCGTCCTCGACGGCGAGTCGCTGACGCCGGCGGAGGTGGCTGCGGTCGCCCGCGAGGGAGCAGCGGTCTCCATCGCCGAGGACGCCCGCGAGGCAGTCCGTGCCTCCCGCGAGCGCGTCGAGGACGTGCTCGACAGCGACGAGGCGGTCTACGGCGTCAACACGGGCTTCGGCGAACTCGTCGACGAGCGCATCCCCCGCGAGGAGGTCGAGACGCTCCAGACCAACCTGCTGCGCAGCCACAGCGCCGGCGCCGGTGAAGAACTCCCCGCCGAGGCCGTCCGCGCGATGCTCGTCGCCCGCGTCAACGCGCTCGTCAAGGGCTACTCGGGCGTCCGGGAGGTCGTGGTCGACCACCTCGTCGCGATGCTCAACGCGGGGGTCACACCGGTCGTCCCGCGCACCGGCAGCCTCGGCGCGAGCGGCGATCTCGCGCCGCTGGCCCACGCGACAATCGTCCTCCTCGGCGAAGGAGAGGCCGAGATCGGTGACGAACGCTTCGGCGGCGAGGAGGCGCTGGTCCGCGCGGACCTCGAACCGCTCACGCTGCGCGCCAAGGAGGGACTGGCACTCATCAACGGGACGCAGCTGTCGGTCGGACTCGGCGCGCTGCTGGTCGCGGACGCCGAGCGGCTCGTCCGCGCGGCCGACGTCGCGGGCGCGCTCACGACCGAGGTGACGATGAGTTCCACGGTGCCGAGCCACCCCGCGATCCAGGCGGCCCGGCCTCACGACGGCCAGACCGAGAGCGCGGCGAACGTCCGCCGGCTGACCGCCGACTCCGAGATCGTCGACTCCCATCGCAACTGCGACCGCGTGCAGGACGCCTACTCGACGCGGTGTCTCCCGCAGGTCCACGGCGCCGTCCGCGACGCCGTCGCCCACCTCCGCGAGGCCGTCGAGACGGAGCTCAACAGCGCGACCGACAACCCGCTGGTGTTCCCGCGGGAGACGGTGGCCGATCCCGGCGAGGACGTTGGCACTGCGGCCGCGGCCACGCGCGCCAGCGGCACCGACCGCGCGGCCGTCCTCTCGGGCGGCAACTTCCACGGTGCGCCGCTCGCCCACCGCCTCGACTACGTCGCCAGCGCGCTGACCGACCTCGCTGCGATCAGCGAGCGCCGCGTCGACCGCATGCTCAACCCGAACACGCAGGAAGCTCACCTGCCGCCTTTCCTCACGCCCGATCCCGGCGTCCGCTCGGGCTACATGATCGCCCAGTACACCGCCGCTGCGCTCGTCAACGAGTGCCGCGGGGCGGGCCGGCCGGCCACCGACAACACCCCTGTCAGCGGCAACCAGGAGGACCACGTCAGCATGAGCGCCACCTCGGCGTTCCAGGCCCGCGACGTGGCCGAGCGCGTCGGGCGCGTCCTCGGGATCGAACTGCTCTGCGGCGCCCAGGCCGCCGAGTTCGTCGACGACGACCTCGCGCCGGGTCGGGGCAGCGGCGCGGCCTACGAGGCGGTCCGCGAGCGTGTCCCGCCGCTCGAGGACGACCGCCCGCTCGCCGGCGAGATGGAGACCGCCGCTGATCTGGTCGCCTCGGGCACGCTCGAATCGCGGGTCGCCGAGGCGCTGGAGGAACCGCTGGCGTGAGACCAAACGGCGAGAACAGCCGATAGCGCGACGGACGATCGAGGTGGCTCAGTCCGAGAAGCGGAGGTTCGAGCCGATATCGCTGGCGTCGTAGCGGTCGCCGTCCGCCCAGTTGCGCAGGCTCGACTGGGTCTCGAACAGCGCGGTGTCGAGGTGTTCGGTTCGAATTTCATCCCCGTTCTGCAGGGCGTTGCGGGCCGCGTTCTCCGCGAGGAGTTCGATGTCGCTGGCGGCGTACCCCTCGGTCCCCTCGACGATCCGGTCCCAGTCGACCTCGTCGGCGACCGGCCGGTGGTCGAGGTGCAGGTCGAGGATGGCCCGCCGCGCCTCGGCGTCCGGCGGTGGCACCTCCACGCGCTCGTCGAACCGACCCGACCGCCGGATCGCCTGATCGACGTCTTCGAGGAGATTGGTCGCGCCCACTACCACAACGTCGTCGTCTTCCAGCGATTCGAGTTCGGTCAGCAGCTGGTTGACCATCCCCTGCTGGCCGGACTGCAGGTCGCCGCGCGACCCGGCGACGGCGTCGATCTCGTCGACGAAGAGGAGACACGGCGCGTTCGCGCGGGCGATCTCGAACAGGTCTGCGACGTTCTGCTCTGGCTTGCCCATCCACTTGCTCGTCAGGTCGGCCGGCGAGACCTCCACGAACGCGTGACCGAGTTCGCCCGCTAGCGCGCGGGTCACGTGGGTCTTCCCGCAGCCCGGCGGGCCGTACAGGAGGAGTCCCGAGAGCACGTCGATGTCGTAACGCTCGTAGGTCTCAGGGTTCTCCAGCGGGTCGATCACCGTCTCGCGCAGCCGCGATTCTAGGTCCGCCATCCCGCCGACGTCGTCGAACGTCTGGTCGACGTCGACGGTCACCAGCGAGTGGGCCGACAGGTCGACGCCGTCCGGCTGGACGATGTGAGCGCCTTCCTTGTGGGAGACGCCGACCCAGTCGCCGATGCTCGAGTCGGTCTCTTCGAGCCCGGTTTCGAGGTGACGCTGGCCGATCGGTTCCTCGTCGCGCAGCGCCGCGCGGGCGGCGTTCTCGGCGATCAGCTCGACGTCGCTCGCCGCGTAGCCGACCGTCTGATCGACGATCGGTGCCAGATCGAGGCCGTCGGCGGTCGGCCGCCCCGCGAGGTGCAGGTCGAGGATGGCCCGCCGCGCCTCGGCGTCTGGCGGCGGCACCTCCACGCGCTCGTCGAACCGACCCGACCGCCGGATCGCGGGATCGACGTCTTCGAGCAGGTTCGTCGCACCCACCACGACCACGTCGTGGTCGTCGAGCGACTCCAGTTCCGTGAGCAGCTGGTTGACCAGTTGCTGCTCGCTGGAGTTCATGTCGGTCTCGCCGCCGCGGTCGCCGGCGATCCCGTCGATCTCGTCGACGAAGAGGAGACACGGCGCGTTCGCGCGGGCGATCTCGAAGACGTCGGCTATCTTCTGGGCCGGTTCGCCCATGTACTTGCTCGTCACGTCGGCGGGCGAGACCTCCACGAACGCGTGGCCGAGTTCGCCGGCGAGCGCGCGGGTCACGTACGTCTTCCCGCAGCCCGGCGGGCCGTGCAGCAACACGCCGTTGACGACGCCGAGCCCGTAGGCGGCGAACCGCTCGGGGTCGGTGACGGGCCGTACGACCTTGTGCCGGAGGGTCTCCTTCAACTCGCCCATCCCGCCGACCTCGCCGAAGCCGTGGTCGGGCGAGGGGTCGACCAGCGACTCGGCGTCCATCTCGACGCCGTCGGGCTGGACGACCTCGTTCGATCCGTCGGCCGCTGTGCCCCCGCTTCCGCCGCGTCCGGCAGAACCGACCGGATCGGGGCCTCCCGCGTGGTTCGTCTCGGAGCCACCCGCGGGCCCGCTGTCGCCCGATTCCTCGGCGGCGTCGGCGGCCCGCTGGACCCGGTCGAGGTCGACGTGGTAACCGTACTCGCCGACGACCGTCGGGTCGCCGGAGACCCACTCGGCCACCCAGCCGTCCGGATGCTCGACGTCGGCGTCGTCCTCGTCGCGGAAGGAGACGAGGTAGGCGTGATCGGCGCTGTCTACGCGGAACTCCGCCAGCCAGAAGGGCAGGTAGACGCGGCTCACGCCGGTCACGTCGATACCGCCGTCGGGGTCGAAGTCGTTCGGCAGGCCGTGGGCGTCCCGGAGCTTGTTGAGGAAGACCGCCGCGGCCTCCTCGCCCGCCGCCGCGCGCCGCTCGCGGTAGTCGATCAGCCGCTCGACCAGTACGCTCTCCGCCCGGTCGTTTGTCGCCTGGAACTCCAGCATCACTGTCGTCCCAAGCGACGGGTGCTCGGCGCCGAGGTCGAACTCGTCGGGGTCGACCGTCACCGGGTCGTCGGTGCCGTCGACGTACTCGTGGACGAACCGGTCGTTGCCCTCGACCAGCCCGTCGACGAGCGTCGTCGCCGTCTCCGCGCTCGACCCCAGAGACAGCAACTCCGACGCCTCGTACTCGAACTCGATACGGAAGGCCGGATAGAGCACCCTGTGGAGCCGGTCGAGTCGCTCCCCCGGTCCGAAGGGCGTGACCGCCCGCTCTTCCAGCGCCTGCCGGACCGTCTCCTCGTCGGGGAGCCGCCGGTCGAAGGCGAACCGTTCCGGGATCACGTCAGGCCACCCCGCCACGTGCGAGCGTCATTACAGTCGAGTGTCACGGACAGGCGTATGAATCTTTCCGACCGCTACGCCGACAGCGATTCGACGGCGTCGATCCGGCGCTCGAACGACGGGTGGGGCGAGACCAGCCCGCGGAGCCGGTCGGCCGCGGACGGGTGGCCGCCGCCGTCGAGCGTCCGCAGGAGCGCCGCGACGGCCGCGGGCGAGGTGTGGCGGGCGGCGTAGGCATCGGCCCGATACTCGGTGGCCCGGCCCACGAGAACGGCGACGACTCGCTCACCGAGTAGCCACCCGGCGAGCGTGACCGTGGCCGCCGGCGTCGTGGTCGAGAAGACCGCCGTGATGGCCGCCGCGCCCGCGAACAGCCAGCCGGCGCTCACGAGCGACCGGACGAGGACGTGTCGGCCCGCCAGGTGGCCCCGCTCGTGGGCAACGACCGCCGCGAGCTGCGACGGCGGGAGCGTCTCGACCGCCGCCCGGCTCACGCCGACCGCTCCGGACAGCGGGCCGCCGATACTGTAGCCGTTCCGGTGGGTCGGCGTCGCCGTCTCGACGACGCGAACGGCCCCGTCGGGATCGACCCCCGCAGCCGTCAGGCGCCGCCGTTCCCCGTCGGTCGGTGGACGGGCGGCGAGCCGTCGTCCGTGAACGAGCGGTGCGAGCGCGAGCGTCCCCGCGAACAGCGCCGCCACGCCCCACAGCCACACGTCGAGCGGCTCCGTCCACACCAGCACGGACAGCGCGAGCGTCGCGACGACCGGTACCAGATCGACGAGTCGCTCCGCCCGCAGCCACTCCCGGGGGTGCTCGAACCCGCCCGTCGACGGCGCCGCGTCCGGACCGTCCAGCACGTCCCGGGCCGTCAGTCCGATCAGCACCGCTGCGACGGCGAGAACGACGGCCTCACCGTACCAGATCGTCGGCGTGTGCCCGACGACGCCGGTCGGGACGAGACCGGTATCGAGCGGCGCGCGCGTCGCCGGGAGCGCGAGGAGCGGGGAGAGAGCGGGGACCGTCACGAGCGGCGCTTAGCCGTGGCCGGTTGTCAATCTTCGGCCGCGTCAGCGTCGTCGCCGTCGCGGATCGCCCGCTCGGCGGCCGCGAGCGCTTCCTCGGGGTCGAAGTCGGCGACGATCGCTTCGAGCGTCTCGCGGTCGGCGTCGGCCAGATCGCGAGCGTGCTCGGTGATCCCCGGGACCGCGCGGATCACGTTGTCGACGATCGGCACGTCGGCGGCCTGCGCGGACCGCGAGAGGGGGTTGAGGTCGATCACGATTTCGACCTTCCCCATCTCGCCGAGCGCCTCGGCGCGGTCGCCGTCCTCCAGCGGGACGACAACCACGTCGGCCGCGCCGATGCCGTCGGCGTCGACCTTCGCGCGCTCGTGGTCCAGCCCCGGGATGCGCCCGTCGGCGGTCAGCCCCTTCACGTCCTCGGCGCCGTGCTCCCGGAGGTGGTCGGCGATGGCTTCCATCCGCTCCTCGGTGCGGTTGAACAGGTTGACCTCCAGGTCCGCGTGCGTCGCTTCGGCGAGTTCGACCGACTCGCCGGGGACGAGCGCCGCCACGTTGCCGTTCACGGAGATCACCGGGTGCTCCGCGAGCAGGAGGTGGGCGGCCGCGGCCCGCTCGGCCGCGTCGGCCGAGGGGAGCGTCCGCTCGCCGAGCAGGTAGTCGAAGGCCTCGCCGCGGCCCTGTGCGATGAGGCCCTGCCGGGAGGTGATCCCCTTGTCGACGCCCTCTTCGATCCGGTGGCGGGTCAGCAGCGACTCGTACCGGGGGTGACTCTCCGGGATCTCGGCGTCGGTCATGCGATGTGGCTCGCGGGCGAGCGAGGAAAAGCCGACGCTTCCGGACGGCGACTGCGGCCGCTTGCCGATCGGGGAGCAGGCACGGAAAAGGGCGTCACTCGACGGCGATGCGGTGGCCACCGCCGGGAGAACCGTCCTCGAACAGCGCGGCGAGGAGCTTGCGCTGGGCGGCGCGGAGGTGCTGTGAGAACGTCGACGGGGAGATGTCGAGCCGGGCGGCCACCTCGGTACCGGTCGTCTCCCGGGGACGCTCGAAGTAGCCGGTCCGGTACGCCGTCACCAGCACTTCCCGCTGGCGGTCGGTGAGTCGTTTGGCGAGGACGTCCTGCACGTGCTGTCTGAGAAACAGCGGGCCGTCCCGCGGTCGGTCCCGTTTCGCGACCAGATCGACCGACGGGTGTTCGTCGAGGACCGACTCCACGACCGCGCCGGCGTCTCGCGACGGCATCACCTCGGCGACGGCGCGGCCGCTCCCGTCCCTGGCCCACAGGTCCCGGATGAACGCCTCCTGGTCGGCCAGCGTGCTCGCGACGCACTCCGAGGGGTCCTCGACCCGAAAGACGACGACGCCGTTGTCGGTGTGCCGGTCGACCAGCCGCTCGACGACGGGTTCGGTCTCCGAGATGGTCTCGACGACCGCTGGCGAGGCCCCGAGCACCTCGAAGAACGCGAGGTACTCGCCGCCCGACCGGGGAAGCAGTTCGCGGAGCACGCACCGACACGAACCCGTCTCCGAACCGCTGACGAACGGGTACTCCGCGCTGCTCACCCGGAACTCGAGTTCGGTCGGCTGTGCGTCTAACCGTCCCATCGTATCACTCATGCTATCAACTGTCGTGGTTTGTATCTTGTGACGGGCGAAACGGGCGTGACCGCCCACGCCGGGGGTCACTCCGCATACTGGTTCGTGCCGCGATCGGCGTCGAGGGACGGGCGTTCGTCGCCGGCTGCGCTGTCGGCGATCTCACCCAGTTGCGGGGCGAGTGCGAACACCGCTCGCTCGTGTGCGTCCTTCGGCCGGTGTATCCCGGTCGGACGGACGCTCAGGCCCTCGTACTCGTCGAACTCGTCGACCGGCAGGTCGCGGTTGTACTCGAAGTCCTCGCGGACGAGCGCGAGGAGCGCGTGCAGGTAGAGTGCTTCTCGTTTACGCATGGGTGTGTCGTGGAACGCCCGGGAGAACAGCCCCGGGCAGGGCGTGGGGTCTGGGGTGTGGGAGAGTTCCGGGAGACGACGGACCGGCGCGGAACCGTGCCGCCGACCCACACACGACTTACGGGTACAGGGACGAAAAACGAATACCTGAATAGTACGGTCACCCGGCGTTTCCGAGTAGGGGGCTCCTACTCCGGAAGCGTGCGGTCGCCCGGGGGATCCAGCAGCGTCGCCCCTGTGGGATCGATCCGGCAGACCGTCGGATCGTAGCCGGCGTCGGTCAGTCCCGTCCCGAGCGCGACGACGGTCTCGCCGAGCATCCCCATCAGCGCCTCGCCGTCGGCCTCGGCCACGTCTGTTATCACTTCGTACACGCGGTCGGAGAGCAGGTCCGCCTCTCGCGAGAACTGCCGCGACGCCTCGACGAAGGTCGACAGCGTCGGCTCGCGGACGACTCGCGACAGCGCCTGTTCGCCCGCCGTCGAGAGCGCGTCCGTGTCGCCGTCGATGACGTCGCTCGTCGATAGCTCGCCGAACGTCTGGAACTCGACGCGCGAGCGCGCCGGGACCGCGTCCATCTTGTTGTGCTGGGGACTACCCGGTTCCAGCCGGATCGGCACGCCACCGTGGAGTTGCGCCACCACGTCGCCGAGGCCGGTGCCCGCCTGAACCTCCGCGCCGTGAGCGATCGTCGCCAGTTCGTACGTCGACAGCCGCCGGTCGAGGACGTCGTTGGTCGTCAGTGCCGCCCCGAGCGCCGTCGCGCCCGAGACGCCGAACCCCGAGCCGATGGGGAGGTCGGTCACGGCTCGGACCTGGACGGTCGCCTCCAGCGCGTCGAGGACGCGCTCGACGGCCCCAATCTCGACGGTCTCGCCGTTCAGCACCGTCTCGCGCTCGTCCCCCGGTCGCACGGTGACGGTCACCCCTTCCGAGATGGCGAGTCCCGCCCCGCGCGATCCGGTCTTCGTCGGGTCCTCGCCCCGGTCGACGGTGAAAAAGCCCGTCACGTGTCCCGGGACGAACGCCCGTGCCACCGCTGTCATTGTCTCATCGTCGGTACGGCGCCTGTAATCAGTTTCGTCCTCCGGCCGCGAACCGGCCGATCAGGCGCGCTCTACCTCGTCACTGTCGTCGGCCGCTGGGCCCCGGTCGTCGGTCGCTCGTTCTGGCCGACGCACCCCGCGATCGCGGTCGCCGCCGAGAAACGCCTCGGCGTCGTCGACGGACTCGGTCTCCAGCAGGCGTTCGACGCGCGTCTCGAACTCCTCGTCGTCGATCTCCCCGCGGGCGTACCGTTCGCGCAGTGCCTCTAAGGCCTCGTCGGCGTCGCCGCTTCGCCTACTCGACCCCAGCAGGTCGCTCGCCCGCTCGCGCCCCGTCGCGCGGTTGGACTCGTACCACTTCGCCAGCGAAACCGCCATCGGCAGCAGGCCGCCGAACCCGACCGGGAACGCGACCCAGAACCACGGGACGCCGAGGAACATGAGGCCGAAGGCCACCGCGAGCGTGAGGAACGTCACCGCTCCGGCCGCGACGCCGGCGAGCGTCTCCTCGTCGCCGCCCTCCCGTTCCGATCCCATGTCGGAGGGAAACACGGCCCCGCATTTGTATCTACGGCCGCCGAAGCCGCCGGGCCGGGGTCGGCCCGCGGATCGACCCACAGAGTTATTGTATGCGGTGTCAGACAACGTATCGAGAATGCCGTCAGTCAGCGCTCGCCTCCCGATGGACGAGAAAGAGGAACTGGACGCGGTCGCCGAACTGCTGGAAGAGGACCGGAGCACGACGATCCGGAAGGCCCTGCGTGAGGGGCTGAAAGAGCTGCGGATCCGTCGCGCGGTCGAGCGCTACCAGACCGGCGAGGCCTCCGTCGCCGAGGCCGCGCGGGTCGCCGGCGTCTCGCTCGGCGAGTGGCTGGAGATCGCCCACGAGCGCAACCTGACCACGCAGCTGGCCGCCGAGGACCTGAGCGACGACGCCTACACCGCACAGGAGCTGTAGATGTCACGCATCTACGTCGGCCCGACGACTCTGTACGCGCTCGGGCAGGTCGGCGAACTGGACCTCCTGGAGAGCTTCGACGGCCGCCTCGTCGTCCCCGATGTCGTCCAGGAGCAGGTGACGACCGAGCCCGCACGGAGCGCTGTCGAGGCGTTCGTCGACGACGCCGGCGTCTCGACGGCCGTCCCCGACGCCGCCCACCAGCAGGCGACCGAGGTCGTCGGTATCGAGGAAGACACCCACGAAGCCGCCATGATCGCGGGCGTCATCGCCCACGCCGACCCCGACGACCGCCACGCCGTCGCCGTCGTCTCCGAGGACCGCCGCGTCCGCCGCATCGCCGAGGGCCTCGGCGGCGCCGTCACGAGCAGTTTCGGCGTCGTCGCCCGGGCCGCGACCGAGGACAAGTACCTCTCGCGCTCGCAGGCCCGGCGGATCATTCGCCGGATCGACGCCAACGGCATCCAGCTGACCGGCGAGATGCGGTCGCAAGCTGTCGGTGCGGTCGGAGAGTAGCGATCAGTGCGGTCGGAGCGACCGCTGGAGAGGCGCTGTCGCTCACTCCGTTCGCGGTCGCCTCTCACCCCCCGTTCTCGACGGTCACGTCCGTCGCCCCTGCATTCGCCGGGAGTGGTTACTCCAGTGACGGAACCAACGAACCACTATGTCACTGGTTCAACCTATCTGGATCCTGCAGCAAGCGACCCAGGGGGAAGTAGTCGAACAGATCCAGAACGACGCGCTGTTGGCGTCGTCGCTGTGGGTGAACATCGCGCTCGCGGGACTGTCGATACTGCTGTTCGTGTACATGGCTCGAAACGTCGAGGGGGAGCGTGCGAGACTCATCTGGGCGGCGACGCTGCTGGTCCCGCTCGTGTCGATATCGAGTTACACGGGGCTGCTGTCCGGACTGACGGTCGGGTTCGTCGAGATGCCGCCGAACCACCCCCTCGGTGGCGAGGAAGTTCTGAGCCAGTGGGGCCGGTATCTGACGTGGACGCTGTCGACGCCGATGATCCTGCTCGCGCTGGGGGTCCTGGCCGACGTGGACCTGGCGAGCCTGTTCACCGTCGTCACCTGCGACGTCGCGATGTGCGTCACCGGCCTCGCCGCGGCGCTCGTCACGTCCTCGTACGCGCTCCGCTGGGCCTTCTACGCCATCAGTTGCACGTTCTTCGCAGTCGTCCTGTACGCACTGGTGGCCAGGTGGCCGCGGGCCGCCGACGCTGCGGGGACGGGAGAGATATTCGGGACCCTGCGGACGCTGACGGTCGTGCTGTGGCTGGGCTATCCGATCGTCTGGGCCGCCGGTGTCGAGGGGCTGGCGCTGGTCGAGTCCGTCGGGCTCACGTCGTGGGCCTACTCGCTGCTGGACATCGGCGCGAAGTACGTCTTCGCGTTCCTGCTGTTGCGGTGGGTCGCGGCGAACCAGGACGTCGTCGCGAGCGCGGGCTCCGCACTGAGGACCGAGAACGGCGCCGCGGCCGTCGACGACTGACCGCGCCGCTCGCCCCCCGGGCGACCCCGGATCTCTCGCTGGTTACTCTTCGTCGTCGGCAGCCTCGTAGAACTCACCCTCGTCGAGAACGGGATCCTCCTCTAGAAAAGTCACGCCTCGCGCCGTCGGCGCGACGCCGGTCTCCGCCTCGAACTCCTCAAGCGGATCGCTGCCCCAGCCCATCCCGACGGGGGCGTCGAATGCGCCGAACGGTTCGGTGAACATCGGCGCCGGTGGCGCGTGGGCGAACGCGCGAAAGCGGAACTGGTGCTCCATGGCGAAGCGATAGAGCAGTCCCTGTCCCGCGAGGCCGTCTTCACCCTCGTAACGCACGATCTCCTCGGGCGCGTCGTCGACCGACCGATACAGTACGGCCTCCGTGCAGGTCTCCGTCTCGGAGTCGAACGTCGCGACGGACGCCCGCTCCCAGAACGGTGCGCTCTCGACGAGCAGTCCGGGGACGGGGTCGTTCGTCAGCGCGTAGCAGTAGTCGCCGACCCACGCGAGGTCGGCAGAGCGCGTCTCGCCGTCGCCGTCGACGAGGTCGCCGTGGGCGTAGTCCTCGTCCGCGGGCACCGCGATCGGGTGGGTCTCGTCGAACCAGTCGACCAGCGACTCGCGGGCGTCGGCGTCCCCGCACTCGAAGCTGTAGGCCGTCCACTCCATCACCGTCCGATCGGAGCGAGGGGCGGATAAGCGTTCGTCCGCGGGCCCCATCCGTGGCTCGGGAAACCGTCGGTGGCACCCGACCCGCGCCGTATAAACGGCCGGACGGATGAGAGTGATAGCTATCCACCGCCCGGGGTAACGCAGGGAAGCGCATGCGAGTAGCGTACATCAGCGCCTCCGACCCGGTCGGTTCGATCGGCGGGGCGACCAACACGGCGAGGAACTGGCTCGACGAACTCGACGACCGAGGCGTGACGGTCGACGTGATCTGCCGCGGCGAGTCGGACGAATCGGTCGTTCGAGACGGCGCGCGCGTCACGCGGCTGTCGGAGCTCCAACCCCGCGAACAGATCGAGAACCGACTGGCGGACGGCGAGTACGATGTTGTCCTGACCCAGGACATGTGGGCGGATATCGCGCTCGAAGCGGCCGACGCGGTCGGCGTCCCGAGCGTCCTCTCGCTGACGACGACCCACGCCGACGAGGACGTCGTCACCGAGCTGTCCCCGACGCGGTTCGTCGCCAACTCCGAGTTCACCCAGCAGTGGATCACCGCGGTCTGGGGGCGCGACTCGACGCTCGTCTACCCCCACATCGACTTCGAGTTCTACACCGCGCCGGACCGGCAGTCCGACCGCGTCTCCATGGTCAACCCCATCGAGATGAAAGGCGGGCGGACGTTCCGAGCGGTCGCAGAGCGGCTCCCCGAGCGGGAGTTCTACGCCAAGGGCGGGTGGTACGCCTTCCGGAATGACGACTTCTCGTGGGACCTCGATACGCTGCGACTCCAGGGCAGCACGTTCCACGGGGCGCCGCTGGAGACCCCGTACCGGGCGGTCGCGGCCGAAGCGCCGACCGATGTCGACCTCGAGGGCGTCGAGAACGCGACCTTCGAGCCCGACGCCGGCATCCTGGAGACCTACGCGCGGGCGGCGGTGCTGCTGGTCCCGTCGGTCTGGGCGGAGACGTTCGGCCGGGTCGTCCTCGAGGCGATGTGGAACGGCGTCCCAGTCGTCGCCAGCCACCGCGGCGGCCTCCCCGAGGCCTGTGGCGGCGCGGCCAAGCTCGTCGACGAGGTGACCGACCCGGAGGCCTGGACGGCGGCGCTCCGGAACCTCGACGACCCGGCGGTCTACGAGGCGTTCGCCGAACGCGGACGGGAGCGTGCCGAGGCCTACAGAGCCGCCCTCCCCGACCAGACCGACGCGCTGGCATCGGTGCTCGCGGACGCAGCGAGTGAAGGATAACGCTCCGAGGCCGCGTCGCGGTCTCGCCCCTACGGGCTCAGACGCTGCCGGTCCTGCGAGACTCGCGAGCGAGTCTCGGTGGCTCCCAGGTTTGTCGCCTACGGCGACAAACGCTGGCGATCTCGCGGGAACAGCACGGCCTCGCGGATGTTGCCCAGGCCGAGCATCGTCATGACGAGGCGCTCACCGCCGAGACCCCAGCCGGCGTGGGGCGGCATGCCGTACTTGAACATCTTGGTGTAGTAGTCGAACTGCTCGGGGTCGAGCCCCTGCTGTTCGAACCCTTCGACGAGGTGGTCGTAGCGGTGCTCACGCTGGCCGCCCGAGACGAGCTCCATCGTCGGGTGCATCATGTCGAAGCCCGTCGACAGCTGCTCGTCGTCGTCGTGGTCCTTGATGTAGAACGGCTTGATCTCCGAGGGCCAGTCGGTGATGAAGTAGTGCTCGCCGACGTCCTGGCCGAGCGCGTGCTCGCCCTCGGTCGGGAGGTCGTCGCCCCAGACCAGTTGCTCGTCGAGTTCGCCCGTCGCGTTGATCCGCTCGATGGCCTCCTCGTAGGTGAGCCGCGGGAAGTCGCCCTCGGGCGCCTCGAATTCGTCCTGCAGGTCGAGCGCTTCGAGCTGTTCCTGGCAGTTCTCGGCGACGCCCTCGTAGGCGGCCTTCACGACGGCCTCGCAGGCGTCCATCGCCTCGGTGTGGTCGTAGAATGCCGACTCGAAGTCGATGGAGGTCGCCTCGTTGAGGTGTCGCGGCGTGTTGTGCTCCTCGGCGCGGAAGATCGGGCCGATCTCGAAGACGCGCTCGAGGCCGGAGCCGACCATCAGCTGCTTGAACAGCTGCGGGCTCTGGTTCATGAACGCTTCCTGGCCGAAGTAGGTGATCGGGAACAGTTCGGTCCCGCCCTCGGTGCCGGTGGCGACGATCTTCGGCGTGTTGATCTCGGTGGCGTCGAGGTTCCGGAAGGCCTCGCGAACGGACCGGAGGACCTCGGCGCGGATCTCGAAGATGGCCTTGGTCTCGTCCTTGCGGAGGTCGAGCGTGCGGTTGTCCAGTCGCGTCGAGAGGTCGGCGTCGACCTTGCCCGAGGGGTCCAGCGGCAGTTCGGGGTCGGCCTCGGCGACCACGTCGAGCGAGTCGGGGGTGATCTCGACGCCGGTGGGGGCGCGGGGCTCCTCCTCGACGTCGCCGGTGACGGCGACGACGGACTCGCGGTGGACGCCCAGGCCCGTCTCGACCAGATCGTCGTCCATCTCGTCTTTCTCGAACTTGACCTGGATCTTGCCGGACTGGTCGCGGAGGATGAGGAAGGCGATGCCGCCGAGGTCGCGGATCTCGTGGACCCAGCCGGCGACCGTGACGGTCTCGCCCGGCTGTGCGTCTGCGGTGTACGTGCGGTCGTCCATGGGAGTGGATTCTTGGGGGCTCGACTTAAGGGCAGTCCTTCCGGGTCAGCGACTCCCAGGCCTCCCGACCGGCCGGGGCGGGCGCTCCGCTGACCGCAACGTTTCTGTCAGCCGGTGGGGAATAGGGAGCCATGACAGACCGCGAACTGGACGAACTCGACCGGGCGATCCTCCACGCGCTTCAGGACGACGCCCGGAAGCTGTCGACCAGCACGATCGCCGACCGGATGGGTGTCGCCGCCAGCACCGTTCGGACCCGCATCCGCAACCTTGAGGAAGCCGGGATCATCACCGGCTACCACGCCGACGTGGACTACGAGGCCGCGGGCTTCCAGCTGCACACCCTCATCGTCTGTACCGCGCCGGTCCCCGACCGCGAACAACTCGTCCGAGACGCCCTGGAAATCGAGGGAGTCGTCGCGGTCCGCGAGGTGATGACCGGCAACGAGAACGTCCACATCGAGGTCGTCGGCCGCGATGGCGACGACCTCAGCCGGATCGGCCGCGAACTCGACGCGCTCGGCCTCCACATCGAGGACGAGGACATCATCCGCAACGAGTTCGTCCACCCCTACAGCGGGTTCGGCGAGGAGTGAACACGCTCGGGCGGCGGCTCACTCGCCCGCAGTGACCCAGTCGTGGCCGGGTATCGTCCCCGAAACGGTGTAG
>NZ_JBTJEL010000011.1:0-572 GCF_054504345.1 Halosimplex yunnanense
GCGAGGGCATACAACGCCCTCGCTTTTCTGCACCGTAAGGTGGTACAGGAACAAGTGCTGGGCAAGACCGGTGCCAGCCGCCGCGGTAATACCGGCAGCACGAGTGATGGCCGATTTTATTGGGCCTAAAGCGTCCGTAGCTGGCCGTTCAAGTCTGTCGGGAAATCCAGTGGCTCAACCACTGGGCTGCCGGCGGAAACTGGACGGCTTGGGACCGGAAGACCCGAGGGGTACGTCCGGGGTAGGAGTGAAATCCTGTAATCCTGGACGGACCACCGATGGCGAAAGCACCTCGGGAGCACGGATCCGACAGTGAGGGACGAAAGCTAGGGTCTCGAACCGGATTAGATACCCGGGTAGTCCTAGCTGTAAACGATGCTCGCTCGGTCTGGCGCAGGCTACGAGCCTGTGCTGTGCCACAGTGAAGACGCAAGCGAGCCGCCTGGGAAGTACGTCCGCAAGGATGAAACTTAAAGGAATTGGCGGGGGAGCACTACAACCGGAGGAGCCTGCGGTTTAATTGGACTCAACGCCGGACATCTCACCAGCACCGACAATGTGCAGTGAAGATC